>JBKQWF010000332.1:0-7565 GCA_052139695.1 Limisphaerales bacterium | reverse complement strand
CAAGCACCATTGATGAACCGGCCATAGCTCGCCGAAACCACCAAGGATGATTTACCACCCAAAGCCCAACCCAGCAAAGTTTCTTCCATGATTAGCCCTCCGCTTCGGAGGGATGCGTGCTCTGTAGCCTTCTCACCGGACGGTCAGCGGCTTGTGACCAGCAGCGCTGATGGGACGGCCAAGGTGTGGGACATTGCTGCCGACAAAGGCCATGCCGCGCAGGTGAAGAACGCTGATGAGGTACGCCAGATCGAAGATGTCGCGGCCGGGAGAGGGCTGGCAACGCTCGTGGAACATATGAAGAATAGGGGTTTGCAGGCGCGCATAGTTTTCTCGCGGGACGGACGACGGATCGCCGCCAGCACTCCGGAGCAGGTGCGAGTATGGGATGGAGCCAGCGACCGGGAACTGCTTGCTCTCAAAGTGACCAATGGCGTCTTCTCTCTGGACCTTTCTCCAGACGGGCAGCGGATGGTCACCGGGGGCATCAGGACGGCCACCGTATGGGACGTGGCTACTGGAAATCAATTGAGCGTCTTTAAGGGGCATCGTGGCGCGAACACGATTACTTCGGTGGCCTTTTCTTCGGATGGCCGGTGGATTCTCTCACGCGCTAACAGCATGACCAATGACGGGGCCAAGGTGTGGGAGGCGGACAGCGGACGGGAACTATTCGCCATTAAGGGGCACACCACTTTGGATTTGCTTCCGAGCATTCCGATAATCACGTCTGCGGCCTTTTCCCCGGACGGCCGGCGGATCATCACCGGCAGCATGGGCGGGGCATTCGAGGTGTGGGATGCGGTCAGCGGTCAGGAATTGTTTGCCCTCAAAGAGCACGACGCCTCCGAGAATGTCGTCTCCGCGGCCTACTCTCCGGATGGTCAGCGGATTGTCACTTGGAATTTTGACGGGACGGCCGCAGTGTGGGAGGCGGCCAGCGGCAAAGAACTCCTCACGATCGGAACCCACAACTTGCGAGGACCCACCGCATTCCGGTTTGGCGCCGCCGCAGTTTTTTCCCCGGATGGTCAGCGGATTGTCACGAGCAGCACAGATGATACGGCCAAGGTAAGGGATTCGGTTACCGGCAACGAACTCCTTGCCCTTAAGGGACATAACGGCGGGGTTTCGTGTGTTGCTTTTTCCCCGGATGGCCGGCGGATTCTAACCGGCAGCGCCGATAGGTCGGCCAAGCTGTGGGACGCGGCGAGCGGGAGGGAACTGCTCACCCTCCCGGGGCACATCGCTGACGTATCGTTTGTCGCCTTTTCCCCAGATGGCAGGTGGGTTCTCACCGGCAGGGACGGGCGGGCGGAGAAGGTATGGGAGGCGGCCCGTCCCGAACAAGTCGCCCAGTGGAACGCGGAGGAAGCGGCGCCGATCCAACCGATCCAACAATAGGTCTCCTCCCAACCTAAATGCACTCGTATAAATTAATTCTAGAAAAAGACCGTTCCAAAGCGGAATGGTCGCTCGCGTGGGACGAGTCTTTCTTCATTCTCTATGGCCCCGACGGCCGGCCCGTTCTCGAAGTTCAATCCGCGCAGGCTCACCGTCTCATCGAACTTATAAAACTTTACAATTCCCTCCAGGTAAGCCTGGTGACACCAAGCGGTCCACTCACATTCAAACGGCAAAAAGCTGCCGTTGCCGATGTACGCTGCCTGGTTGAAGCCGGATTGCGTTCTGACTTGGATTACCGACAACAGACCAGAGAACAGAGCCGTAAACTAGCCAGGCGTGGTTTAATGATGCTCCTCGGCGGGGGAATTCCTTTCGTGCTTTACTGCTGGTGGGCATCGGGTGCGCCCAATCCACCTCCCGGACTGATGCGATGGGTGGGTCCGCCCATTCATCTGGTTTTGCTTCTCTTGTTGGGACTTTTCGCTACGGGCTTAGCCGTGGCCTGGTTTGGCATCAGCCAACAAACGCGAATACGCCGGATTGAAAACGATTTATCCAACGAACACTAAGCGAGAGGTGCCAGCAAGACGTTGGAGTAGATGCTGACCCGCTGGCCCAGTGGCGTGTTTTACCGGCCGATTACGCCATTGCTTGGTAACAGGACATAATATGAATGAATCGGACACACGCCAAAACCGTTCGGAGAAAGAGATTTTCTTTGAGGCGCTGGACAAGCATACGCCGGAGGACCGTGCCGCCTTTTTGGATGGTGCCTGCGGCAAGAACCCGGCGCTTCGGGCCAGAGTGGAAGCGCTGCTCTTTAATCATTTCCATCCAGACCCTTTCATGCAGAAGCCCGCAGCGGAAGGGGAGCGCCCCACGGTCAAAATATCGTTTCCAGAAGAGGCGGCGGGAACGGTGATCGGGCACTACAAGCTTTTGCAGAAGATTGGCGAAGGCGGCTGCGGCATCGTTTATATGGCGGAGCAGGAGGAGCCAGTGCGGCGGCGCGTGGCGCTCAAGGTCATAAAACAGGGAATGGATACCAAGGAAGTGATTGCCCGCTTCGCGGCGGAGCGCCAAGCCTTGGCCATGATGGACCATTCTAACATCGCCAAGGTCCTGGATGCAGGCGCGACGGAAACGGGGCGTCCCTTTTTTGTCATGGAACTGGTGCGTGGCATCAAAATCACCGAATATTGCGATCAGAACAATGTGTCCACCCAAGAGCGGCTCAGCTTGTTCACGCAAGTATGTCGGGCTCTCCAACATGCCCATCAAAAAGGCATCATCCATCGCGACATTAAACCCTCCAATATTCTGGTGACGATGAACGATGGCGTGCCGATGCCGAAGGTCATTGACTTTGGCATCGCCAAGGCCACGCAAGGAAAGTTGACGGATCAGACCCTTTTCACCGCCTTTGAGCAGTTTATGGGGACGCCGGCCTATATGAGCCCCGAACAGGCGGAAATGAGCGCCATCGACATCGACACCCGCAGCGATATCTATTCGCTGGGCGTTCTGCTTTACGAACTGCTCACCGGCAAAACGCCTTTTGACGCAAAGGATCTGTTGCAAGCAGGTCTGGATGAGATGCGTCGCACCATTCGTGAAAAGGAGCCCTCCCGTCCTTCGACACGATTAAGCACGATGTTAGCGGCTGACTTAACCGCCGCGGCCAAGCATCGCCAGACCGATGCGCCTAAGTTGATCCATTTCATTCGCGGCGACTTGGACTGGATTGTGATGAAGTGCCTGGAAAAGGACCGCACCCGCCGCTACGAAACCGCCAACGGTTTAGCTCTGGACATCCAACGGCATCTGCAAAATGAGCCGGTGATGGCTTGTCCGCCGAGCAAGTTCTACCTTTTCCTAAAATTGGCACGTCGCCATAAGCTGGCGTTTGGGGCGAGCGTCGCGGTGGCGGCGGCTTTAATCCTCGGCTTGGCGGCTTCCTCGTGGATGTTCCTTCGAGAGAGAAGCGCTCGCGCCAGCGAGGCTAAGATGCGTCTGCGCTCGCAAGAAGCGCAAAAGCAAGCTGAAGCCGAGGCCGTTCGCGCCAACGCGGCTTCCGCGCAGGCGACGGCCTCTGAGCAGAAGACGAGAAAAGCTTTGTCCGCCTCCGAATTCTTGCAAGGAGGGCGCTTGATTGCAGAGGGGAAGCCGGGGCCCGCGCTGGCTTATCTAGCGCAGAGTTTGAAGGACAATCCTGGCAATGACGCGGCCTTGACGAGCATCGCCAGCTTATTGGCGTCTCATTCTTGGATGCTTCCCACACTCTCGTTCAAACCAGCCACCTCCGCTGAGTTCAGTCCGGACGGAACACGCATTCTCACGGGGGCGGACGATGGCACGGCCTCGGTCTGGGACGGGCGAAGTGGGCGGCAGATTTGCCGCGTGACGGCTTGGACACTGCCGCCGCAAAGTCCGCCGTTTGTGTGGAAGCATGCAGTGAATGCCGCGCGCTTCAGCCCGGATGGGAAACGGTTTGCGACGGCGTCTTGGGACCAAGCCCGGATTTGGGATGCCCAGACAGGGCAGCCGGTGACCGGTTTGCTGCAGCACAACGCGATGGTAACCAAAGCTGAATTCAGCCCGGACCAAACGCGGTTGGCCACTTTATGCGGCCCTTCCGTCTGGATTTGGGACGCGGAGAGCGGGCGGAAGATGATGACATTGTCAAACCAATTATATCAGAACATCCAGTTCGCCGAGTATAGCCCGGATGGCAAGCGTTTGCTGGGGGTATTGTTGGGAGATGTCCACGTCTGGGACGCGGAGAATGGCCGCCTCGTGGCCAGGTTGGATCACGCCACCCCGACACACGGTCGAAGCATCGACGTAAAATCCGCGCACTTCAGCCCAGACAGCAAGCAAATTGTTACGGCCGCCGAGTTCGGCGTGTCGCAAGTCTGGGACGTGGAGAGCGGACGGCCTGCGGCCAAGCCTTGGCAGCACCTCACTGAGCTGGTTTCCGCCCAGTTCAGCCCCGATGGCAAGAGAATCATCACGGCGACTGTCGGCGGGGCGATCAGCACGCAAGACGCCGTGACCGGGCAAGCCATGCATGGCCTCCCCAGTCAGAACGAACGCCCCAACGCCGTTCAATTCAGCTCCGATGGGAAGCGCATCGTGACGGCAGCGGGTGCCGCAGCTCGGATCTGGAACGCGCAAACCGGCAAACCGCTGATCGAGCCTTTGCAACACAATGCCGTGGTTAACTCAGCCCAATTCGGCCCCGACGGGAAGCACCTCCTGACTGTGGCGCGGGACGGAACGGCGCAGGTGTGGGAACTCCAGAATATTCCGCCACAAAGGCCTGTGCTTTTGCCACACGGTCCAGGCGTTAACAACGCCCTGTTGAGTCCAGATGGCAGCCTGGTTTTGACAGCATCAGCGGATGCTGTGCAGGTCTGGGACGCGCAAACTGGCCAAGCCCTAACGGAGCCGTTGCGCCATCCCTCAACGATCACGGCGGTGCGCTTTAGTCCCGACGGACATCGGTTTGTCGCCGCGTCCATGGACAAGACGGCTCAGGTTTGGGATGCAAGAAGCGGCAGCAGAGTGGGCAAGCCTTTGGAGCACGCTACCGGCCTTAATGATGCGGAATTCAGTCCGGATGGCGCGCGCCTTGTCACGGCAGTTCTCGATGGAACCGCCTGGGTGTGGAACGTGGAAAACGGACAGCCGTTGCTGGCGCAGCCAATAAAACAGGGGGGCTGGCTGGCTTCCGCGCGCTTCAGTCCCGATGGCACGCGCATTGTTACTGCGTCGCAAGATGGAACTGCTGGATTGTGGGACGCGCAAACCGGCCGCTCGCTGGGCCAGTTGAAGAGAGACAAAACCGTGCCTTTCTTGCGCGCGGAGTTTAGCGCGGACTCTCGCCGCGTTCTGACACTCTCCAAAGACGGCACGGCAACGGTCTGGGATGCGCAAAGCGGGGCAGGTTTGGTCACGTTGGACGGCGAAGTGACTTCCGCGCAGTTCAGCCCGGAAGGCAAGCGCATCGTCACGATCTCCGCGGCAACGGTGCGAGTGTGGGACGTGGAGAGCGGCCGTCCTATTACAGACCCTTTGCAACACGGTGGCACGGTAAACTCCGCGCGGTTTAGCCCGGATGGCAGGCGCATCGTCACGGCCAAAGCCGGGGCCGTCCAAATCTGGGATGCTTTTACTGGCGAGACGCTGACAGAAAAGCTTCCGCATGGCCGGGATACCCGCCCAGAAGAGCGGCGCACGGCCAGCGGAGCACCTGTCGTTGGATTCCTTTGGGACGTCAATTCAGCTGAGTTTAGCCCTGATGGCAAGCGCGTGGTGACTGCGGCCGATGACGGATACTCCCGAGTTTGGGACATTGCGCCAGCGCCGCGGAACGCGCCGCTCTGGCTGCCCGAACTCGCGGAAGCTGTTTCCGGCCAAGTCTTGGATGAGCGCGGCCTGCTGCAGCCATCTGGTCCAAACCGAGCGGAGATTATGGCGCGGGTGCGGCGGGAATTAAATGCGAGCGCGAGTAATGATGATTGGTCCGTTTGGGGAAGATGGTTTGTTTCAGATCCGGCAGCGCGGGCGATTTCTCCCTTCTCCACGGAAACTCTTGCGCACTATGTCGATGATAGAATCGCAGAAGGAACGGATGACGCCTTTTCGCTGGCCGAGCAAGCCGCCGGGGATGACCCGGCGCTTCGGAAGCGAGTCGCTGAGGCGGCCGCCAAGCTCAAGCGATCCAAAGAGATGGCGGCGTTGCGTGATCAAGCCGATGCGTGCTGCGCTGGTGGACAGCATGAAAAGGCACTGTCTCTTCTGGAGGAATTCTGCGATGCCAATCCTTCCGACACGGACGCGTCCCTGACCCTGGCGGTTTGGCAAACCTGGTTCGGACATGCTGCTGATTACGAAGCGACCCGGCGCCGCCTTGTGCATCAGGCCCAAGGAACGGACCAAGCCGGCACAGCCGAACGAGCAGCCAAAGCATACTGCATTCGTCCTTCTGCGGACGCTGCCATGCTTACAAACGCGCTCACTCTGGCTCAAAGCGCGGTGGAACTAGGCAAGAACGGCCGCTTCCTGCCGTGGTATCGCTTGGGATTAGGCATGGCTCAATACCGCAATGGCCATTATGACGCGGCCGGGGAATCGCTCACCCAGGCGGAACAGACCGTTGGCGACAACAATCAGGATATCCAGGGTATCGCCCGCTACTTCCGCGCCATGAGCCTCTTTAAACAAGGCAGAGCGCAAGAAGCCCAGACGCTTTTTCGTCAAGAAGAAGCACGAATTCAGCCCTTGCCCAAGGACGAGACCAAACCGGTCGCCGACGGCAACCTTGTATCCCATGACGTGCTGATTTGGTGGCTGGCCGATAAAGAAGCCAAAGCCACTCTCAACGAACCAGCCATCACCAAACCGTGACCCCTGGCGCACTTATGAGGACGAGGCAACATCATCTGTTACTTCGTCCGATAAAATTGTCCGCACTGCCAAGAGCCGCTGCCGCGCCATGCGCCAGAAGGGCTCTGCCCGGAGTGTCTGGCTAAAGCGGCGTGCATCCCCGAGCCGGCGTCCGCCGGAGCCAATCCGTCCTTCGAGTCACGGGGGAATCGATGAAATTGGCAAAGAGCCCGTCTTCGGTGGAACCGCTGGCCGCTTATAATTAGTGTTGTCTCCGCACACTGTTCTGAACAAAAACCATCTATCTAGGTCCAACTTCGTATAAATGATCCGGCTGGTGGGCTTCATCGAGGATGAGCAGTGGGAGACTAACGCGGTGACATGCGCTGACAAGCCAGGGTTCCCAGACATCGCTGAGCGCGTCGGATGGGGAGTACGTCCTACCAACACCCCAACTACCATGATTAAGCTGTCAGGGGAATTGACCGAGAGCGTTATACCGGCGCTGGAAAAAATCAGGGGCGCGAGCGAGGAAGCCGCGCGCGTTTGGCCGGGACGAATCTGGAAAATGACTCCGTTTGGTTCGTTCGCGCCTTGTCCTCGGTGACCAACGGCAAAACACCCCATTTCATTAAGATGGCTATACCGCTGAGATAAATTGACCCGGTTCTGCTGAGGTAAATTGCCCCCCCCGGTTGAAAGCAGGGGGAGAAGCTTCTTATTTCCAAGTAGTGAAGTTTGGGGGATGCGCACCCGCTGTGCTACGG
>JBKQWF010000331.1:0-12571 GCA_052139695.1 Limisphaerales bacterium | reverse complement strand
CCGTAGCACAGCGGGTGCGCATCCCCCAAACTTCACTACTTGGAAATAAGAAGCTTCTCCCCCTGCTTTCAACCGGGGGGGGCAATTTACCTCAGCAGAACCGGGTCAATTTATCTCAGCGGTATAGGACATGGAGGCTTGTGCCAGCTTTTGGGCTGATGGTGTGTCGTTCCGGATGGCACGCACAAGCCCGCTCAAAGTAAACGCAGTGGGATTTTCAATGCGTTTTCCTTTGAACTTAAAACCCTCCATGACCATGTGCCGCATCTGAGAACGTTCGCGATAATTGATGGCGGCGGTTTCGGGTCAAATGAGGGAATGGATTCATCGCTTTTTTTGCTGCACCAGCAGAAGGGATGGACCGGAACGGCTTTCGGATCGTAGACCGCCCGGCCCTTCTGCTGTTGGCAGGCTCCAGCCGGAGCTCGGGTTGCGTCCCCGCGTCAGTTTCACCGTTTTCCTCAGGAAATAGACTGTTTCTCATCCGGAGAGGGTGGTTTGAAACAAAATGAAACAGGGTTTTAGGCCGCGCGGACCTGAAAAATTAGGTCCTGAACGCGTATGCCTAAACTAAACAAATCACTGTACGACGCTGAGGGCGTCGAGTTCACCATATACGAAACGATTAAAATCACTAAGTTTGGGCCAAAGAAGTATTGGCTTCTCCAGGACTATTCCACTGGCGGGCGGCGGTTGCTCAACAACCGAACGTTGCGGGCCGCCGAGCAAAGGGCGCGAAGTATTCGCGCCGCGATGGTCCGCGGCCAGGTTGATCGTCTCTCCCTGAGTAAATTCCAATGGCGGGATGTTTGCGTTGCGCTGGAAATTGTGCATGGCGTCTCGGCCGAAGGCTCCTTAGCGACAGCGGTGCGATCATGGGCCGAGTGCATGAGACTCCTTAATGGAAAGGAGACGTTGGTTGACGCCATAAAGCAATACGCTGCGAATAATAATCTGACTAAGCCCGTGGTTAGGGTGGTGCCGTTTGCCAAGGCGGTTCGTCTTTACCATGTCTTCAAGGTTAAAAGCGGTGTGTCGAAGAGTCACTGTGATAACATTAGATGCCGTCTGGCGAGGCTGGAAACAGTTCTTCCAACGAGTGCCTGCCTGGGTAATCTGACATCCGGCCAACTTGATTCCGCTGTTTTGAATTTGGATATAGGGCCGAAGACAAGAAATGAATATCGGCTGGTTTTGAGTAATTTGTATAACTGGGCAGCCAAGCAAAACCCACCTTTGGCACCCAAGGGGTTCAACCCGGCGATGGAAATGGTTCGCCACCGAGTCGAGCATCATGAAGTGGATTTTCTCCGCGTGGAAGATCTTCATCGAATTGTGGTGGCTTTGGAGACCAAGTGCCCAGATTTGCTGCCGCTTGTAGCGTTCGTGTGTTTTGCTGGCTTGCGTCCATCCGAAGTCGCTCGTCTTGACTGGGTGGAAGTTGGGGGCGACTACATACGCCTGCCTGGGACAAAATCGAAAACTGGTTACAGCCGACAGGTTCCGATTCCCCGCAACCTGAAAACGTGGTCGGAAAAATGGCGAAAAGAAGCGGGCATTGTTTATTGCGGCAAGGTCAAACTGGGCGGTGTCAATGCTGCGATTCAGGCTCTTTCCGGTGTTCGATTGGGGCATGACGCAATGCGGCACGGATACGGCACCCACCGACAAATGATTTTGAAGAATGTTGCTCAGGTCGCGAACGAAATGGGTAACAGTGTTGAAATCTGTCGTCGCCATTACCTGAATGCCTTCTGCACGGAACGAGAAGCGGAGGAGTGGTTTGCAATCTCGCCCTCCCAAAACTTCGTGCCAGTGCGGGAGGGTAAGATGGGGACCTTGTGACGGAAAGAGTTCCGAGATTGAGACATTGTCCGAACCGCTGCAAGCGCTGCCATGCTGAACGTGTCCGCCGCGCCAGGCGATTTTCGACGGCGATCTCCCCAGCGCCGCCAAATTTTATCGCCGGGCGTTTCCTGACGTGTTGGAGCACGAAGCGGGGGATTTCGTGGCCAGACTTGCCGCGGAACTCAGATCGAAACATCCGGAGAGATTCGCCCAGCCGCCCAAGTGGTGGGAACTCAATTGGCGGGCGGTGAAGATATATTTGATTTTTGAGATTTGCGCCTTCGTGGGCATCTGGCTGTTCTTGCCCTCCTTCATCGGGGGCCGCTGGGCGATGAAGCTGCTTGGCTTCGGCGTCGGATTCATGGCCGGAGCAGCCTGCTTCCTACCGCTGCGGCTGAAAGTTCCATGGAAAATAATCTCGGTTCTGTTGTGCGGTCTTTTGCCTGCGATGCTGGCGGCATATTTCTTCAGGAACGACGCATTCCTAAACTACTTTGAGGGTACTGCTTTCGGTGCATGCATGATCATCGCCGGCTGCTTGCGCAAACGGCGCAAAATCTAGTTTGCAGTATATCAGCTTGGTCCAATTCAGAAACCGCGACCTAAAGCAGAAATGATTGAATTTCTTAGGAACGCTTACATAATCAAGGAACTTTAAAATCACGGTCAATGCCAGACTTCGCGATCGGTTCGTCCAGAAGCCACGGCAATGAACGCTTCACCGCCACCCATTGGAGCGTCGTGCTCGCGGCCCGTGATGGCGACTCCACCCGCGCGCGCGGCGCTGGAGGTGCTTTGCCGCGCCTATTGGTATCCCCTTTATGCGTTTGTGCGCCGAATGGGCCAAAGTCCTCACGACGCGGAAGATTCTGTGCAAAGTTTTTTCGCGCTGTGCCTGGAAAAGAACTATTTGGCGGCGGCGGAAGAGGCGAAGGGGCGTTTCCGTTCGTTTCTCCTCCTAGCTCTGAAACGATTTCTGGCCAAAGAGCGGGACAAGTCGGGTGCCGACAAGCGAGGAGGCGGCCAAAAGCCCATCGCTTTGGACGCGCTGACTGCGGAAGAACGTTACGCGCTGGAACCGGCGGAACTGATGAGTGCCGACAAGCTGTTCGAGCGTCGCTGGGCTTTGACCCTGCTGGAACGAGTTTTGTCCCGGCTTCGTGACGAGCAGGCGGCGGCTGGGCAAGGGGAGGCCTTCGAGCAATTAAAAGAGTTCCTATTGGCGGGCGGACGCGGAACGCCCTACGCGGAGCTTGCGGCGCGTCTGGGCAGAAGCGAAGGCGCGGTCAAAGTGGCGGTGCATCGCTTGCGGCAGCGGTATCGTGAGCTATTGCAGGAAGAGATTGCCAATACGGTAACGTCGCCGGAGGAAGCGGAGGAAGAGCGGCGCTATTTGCTGACGGCCTTGAGCAGGTGAAGGTGTAACCTTTCGCCGTGCTTTCGTAAGTAGTGGCTGGACTAAAACGGTTCGGAAATTGAGAAGCCCTATGAACACGATTCGCATTTGTCCCGTATGCGGCAAGGCGCTGCCGCCGGATGCGCCTGCCGGTCTCTGCCCGGTCTGCCTGTTTAAAGCGGACGCGGGAGCGAATCCGCCCGGCAAAGGCTCATCCGGGGAACCAACATCCACTCTGACGATCGGCCCCGAAGTCTTCGCGCGCGTGCGCTACTTTGGCGATTACGAGTTGCAGGAGGAAATCGCGCGTGGCGGCATGGGTGTCGTTTGGAAGAGTCGGCAAGTGAGCCTAAACCGCACCGTCGCGGTGAAGATGATCCTTGCGGGAAAACTGGCTGGCGAGGACGAAGTGCTTCGGTTCCGCCGCGAGGCCGAGGCGGCGGCCAATTTGCAGCACCCCAATATTGTGGCCATCCACGAGGTCGGCGAACAGGACGGCCAGCATTATTATTCGATGGATTACATCGAAGGCCGCGACTTGGGGACGCTTGTGCGCGAAAGCGGCCTGCTGCCGCCGGCGCGCGCGGCGGAGTGTTTGCAGACCATTGCCGAGGCGGTCCATTTCGCGCACCAACGTGGCACCCTGCACCGTGACTTGAAACCGCAGAACATCCTTGTTGATGCCGCTGGCGTGCCACGCATTACAGATTTCGGTCTGGCCAAATTCGTCGAGCGCGACGAGAGCCTAACGCAATCCGGCGCGACGATGGGCAGCCCCAGTTACATGCCACCGGAGCAAGCCGCCGGCCACCTCGACCAGGTCGGGCCGCACAGCGACGTTTATTCGCTGGGCGCAATCCTCTACGAACTGTTAACAAGCCGCCCGCCCTTTCGTGCCGAGACGGCGGTGGCCACAATGCGCCTGGTGATGGAATCCGACCCGGTCCCGCCGCGCAAGCTCAACCCCGACGTGCCACCCGACCTGGAAACCATCTGCGCCAAGTGCCTGGAAAAAAATCCCGCCCACCGTTATCCCTCGGCGCGGGCGCTGGCCGAGGAATTGGGCCGCTTCCTCAAGCACGAGCCGATCCAGGCCGTTCCCGTAAGCGCCATCCGCAAGACGGAGAGCTGGCTGCGCCGGCATCCTTGGACGCTGGTGGCCGTCGCATCGCTTGTCATCCTTGTCCTGGCAGGCTTGCTGGACTGGCAGCATGAACGTGTTAAGTCTCTGGAAAACCGCCCGTTGAGTATGGCGCCAGCACTTCACAACGCGGACTCACATGGAGAGAATTTGGATGCATGGAGTAATTTCATGTTCTTCTTAGGAACACCTGTCTGTCTTTTTTGGACACTTCTCATCTTGGATCATTATGGGAGAGGAAAGAAGAGCGTGAAGCAGCTCTTCGTGGACCGGCAAACCGCCTGGGCCCCGCTCACCCCCGTCAGTCAGAGCATGCGCATCGTTTGCGGGCTGGTCGGTTTTGCAGGGGTGGCGGTGGCGGTGGCGTATTTTGCGAAGTTTATTCATCAGAGTGTTTGGGACAGGGCACCGCGTTTTTTTGACTGGGCTGGTGTCTATGCCAATTTCTATTTCAGCTTGCTGCTCCTGTCCCGGGTGATGCGCGACTACCAGAAATTCATTCACGGCACGCCGGGCCGCGGGGCTTTGTCCGCCGGGCAGATCGAATCAATGCGCCAGGCGATTTTCGACGGAGAGCCGATCACCGCAATGAGACTGTACCGCCGGACAATGCGCGGCGCTTCACTGGTTGAAGCGAAAGATCATGTTGAAAAGCTTACCGCCGAACTCCTAGCAAAACATCCGGATAAATTCGCGCCGCCGAGGCCGCTGGGTTTCAATTGGAGTTTGGCAGGTATATACCTGTTGGTGGAATTGGCAATAGCCGCGGCCTTTTGGACCTTCGTGCCCCCGAAGGAGCCAGGGGCGAGCCTGTCCGCCCTTGCTTTTGGCTTTCTATCGGGCGCGGGTGTTCTCTTGTCATTGCGCCTGCCCACTAAATGGATGAAATTCTCGGGCATGTTTTTGTGCTTCCTCCTGCCGCTTATAATGAAACCGGGATTCTTCCGCGTGGGAAACATCTACTTTGGAAGCTTTGTCATGGGCGTTTTCATGATCCTGTCCGGCTTCACCCCCAAGCGGCGCAAACCGGCCAAAATTCTCCTGCGCTGACGTTCTGGCCGAGAAAGTCCGGCAATGATGGCCATCGGACTTAGAAAGAAGAGAAGACGGAGCGTTGGGTCGGTCTTTCACCCTCGGCCAAGCACTAATCTCCAAGTGGTAGTAGTCCGCCCGTCGGATTTAGTTGGTTCAACCCGACTTTTTGCCTCACCTCCTGACCCGCGCCGCAAAAAGTCTTAATTCGTTTTCATGCGATCCAGGCTGGCTGGTTTTGAGGTGACCGGTGACACCGCTGACTATTGCGGCGACGCTCGGGTTTTTCGGCGAGGGCAGGCTCCACTTCGTCGGCCTTGCGTTTGTCTGGATTCACCCGAAAACGGTCCGCATCCAAGCCAACAACGAAAGAGCTGGAGCGCTCACAATGACACGTTTTTGGAAGCATTGTGACGCAGCCTATTTGCGTTGCCCGAAGCGCACAATTCCCTTAAAAAGGATTGCGCCATGTCCAACCTCACTCAGCTGCTCTATGCCATTGATGGTGGCGATCCTAAGGCCGCCGACCAGTTACTTCCGCTGGTCTATGAAGAATTGCGCAGGCTGGCCGCCTCAAAGATGGCCCACGAGAAACCTGGGCAAACGCTGCAAGCCACAGCCCTAGTCCATGAAGCCTGGTTGAGACTGGCCGGTTCGAATCATCATCAATGGCGCGGAAGGTCTCATTTTTTCGGAGCGGCTGCCGAGGCCATGCGCCGTATCCTCATCGACAAGGCCCGGCAGAAGGCCAGTTTGAAACGCGGCCTCGATCAGCCGCTCGAAGAACTTCACGAATCCAGAATCGGGATGGCCGCTCCATCCGATGAAATTCTGGCGGTGCATGAGGCCCTCGATGCCCTGGCCGCCGAGAACGCCACGGCCGCCGAGGTGGTCAAATTGCGCTACTTTGTTGGCATGACGATTCCAGAAATTGCGGAAGCCCTGGAAATATCGCCACGGAGCGCCGACCGACACTGGGTCTTTGCCAGGGCCTGGCTCAAAGGCGCAATTCGTTGCGGTTAGCTGCCCTAAAATTGAATTCCTGTGGCGTGTTTTACGGGTCGATTACGCCATTGATTGGTAACAGGAAATTATATGAACGAACTAGACACGTTTCAAAACCGTTCAGAGAAAGAGATTTTTTTTGAGGCGTTGGACAAGAAGACGCCGGAGGAGCGCGCGGCCTTTTTGGACGGGGCTTGCGGCAAGCACTCCGCGCTCCGGGCGAGGGTGGGAGTCTTGCTGGCCGATCACTTTCAGCAAGACGCCTTCATGAAGAAGCCGGTCGTGGAAGGAGATCGTCCCACCATCAAAGTTGTCCCCATCGACGAGGTCGTGGGAACCGAAATCGGGCGTTACAAGTTGCTGCAACAAATCGGCGAAGGCGGCTGTGGAGTGGTCTATATGGCCGAACAGCAGGAACCTGTTAGCCGCCGGGTGGCGCTCAAGGTCATCAAGCTGGGCATGGACACCAAGGGAGTCATTGCCCGCTTCGAGGCTGAGCGGCAGGCGCTGGCCATGATGGACCACCCCAATATCGCCAAGGTCTTGGATGCTGGCGCAACGGAGACGGGTCGCCCCTACTTTGTCATGGAACTGGTGCGTGGCACCAAGATCACCGATTACTGCGACCAGAACAACCTCTCCACGCGCGAACGCCTGGACCTTTTCATTCCGATATGTCATGCCATTCAGCACGCGCATCAGAAAGGAATCATTCATCGAGACATCAAGCCCTCCAACGTTTTGGTCACGATGAACGACGGTGTGCCGATGCCAAAGGTGATTGATTTTGGAATCGCAAAGGCGACCACCGGAAAATTGACTGATCAAACTCTCTTCACTGCCTTCGAGCAATTCATCGGCACGCCCGCTTATATGAGTCCGGAGCAAGCTGAAATGAGCGCTCTGGACATTGACACGCGCAGCGACATCTACAGTCTGGGCGTTTTGCTCTACGAATTGCTGACTGGCCAGACCCCTTTCAACGCCAAACAATTGCTGCAAGCGGGGCTGGATGAAATACGACGGACGATCAGGGAACAAGAGCCGGCGCGTCCCTCGACCTGTTTAAGCACGATGCAGGGGGCCGATTTGACCGCGATTGCCAAGCATCGAAAAATCGAACCACCCGGCCTGCTTGATTTGGTGCGCGGGGATCTTGACTGGATCGTGATGAAGGCGTTGGAAAAAGATCGCACCCGCCGTTACGAAACCGCCAATGGCCTGGCTGCGGATGTCAAGCGGCATCTGGAAAACGAGCCGGTAGTCGCCCGACCTCCGAGCACGGGGTATCGCCTCCAGAAGGCCTTTCGCCGAAACAGAGTGGCGTTCGTCGCAGCCAGCGCCGTGGCGTTAGCGTTGGTCTTGGGGCTGGGCTTTTCCACCTGGTCATTTCTCCGTGAACGCCAGGCCCATGCCAGCGAGATCGCCGCGCGACGAGTCGCAGACCAACAGCGCAAAAAAGCTGAAGCCAGCGCCCGCACCGCCCAGGAACAGACCAAGCGTGCCGAATCCCAGCAAGCCGAGGCGCACCGCCTGCTCTATGTGGCCGATATGAACCTGGCCCAAAACGCCTGGGACCAAAACCACCTCAGCCGGCTGCAGGAACTGCTTGATGAGACGGAGTCGTTTCCGGAGCGTGCTTTTGAGTGGTACTATTGGCAACGCCAAACTCATCAGGCCCTGCTTACGCTCAGGGAACTCAACGGAGTTGGGGCCGTGGCCTATTCCCCGGATAGCAAGCGGATCGTCACTGCCAGCGGGTTTCGGGCGCTGGTATGGGATGCGGCCAGCGGCCAGGAACTGCTCACGCTCGCGGGGTACACCGAGAATCGCGAGGTGATTGGCTCTGTAGCCTATTCCCCGGATGGCCAGCGGATTGTCGCCGCCTGTAATAATAATGGGACAGCCAAGTTGTGGGAGGCCAAGCTGTGGGATGCGGCCAGCGGGAAGGAACTGCTCACCCTCAAGGGACACACCAATGAGATTACTTTCGTGGCATTCTCTCCGGACAGCCAGCGGATTGCCACGGCCAGTTCGGATGGAACGGCCAAGGTGTGGGATGCGGCCAGCGGCCGGAACTTGCTTACGATTGATGTTGACCTCCCTCAGATGTCGGCTGTCAACATGGGCACTCCAATCACTTGTACATCTGTGGCTTTTTCCCCGGACGGCCAGCGAATTGTCATCGGCAGCGCGGATAAGATGCCTCAGGTTTGGGACGTTGCTAGTGGCCGGGAGTTGCTCACCCTCAAGGGGGACGTCCGGGGGATTACTTCCGTAGCTTTTTCCCCGGATGGACAGCAGATTGTTACCGGGGGTCGGGATAAAACGGCCAAGGTTTGGGATGCGGCCACTGGCCGGGAAGTGCTCACCTTGACGGGCCATAGTGATTCGGTTTCCTCCGCCGCCTTTTCTCCGGACGGAAAGCGAATCGTCACCACAAGTTGGGATGGGACGATCAAGCTGTGGGATGCGGCCTTTGGCCAGGAATTAAGCGTTTTCAAGGGGCAGGACTATGAACGAGCTTTGACCTATGAGAAGAATCGAAACAGGGAATTGCGCACGATCAAAGGGCACAACGGTGGAGTGTTCTGTGCGGCTTTCTCCCCGGACGGTCAGCGAATCGTCACCGGCGGCGGCGATAAGACGGCCAAGGTGTGGGAGGCAGCCGCCGACAAAGGCCTCCGGGCCGCGATCGAAGAGCATAGAAACCCTCTTGCACCTTCTTTTTCTATAGCTTTTTCTCGGGACGGAAAGACCATTGTCACCGGCATAGGGGGTAAGGGGCAGATATGGGAAGCCGCCAGCGGCCGAGAACTGCTCACCCTCAAGCCAACCAACGGCATTGTTTACCGTGTGGCCATTTCTCCGGATGGCCAGCGGATTTTCACCTGGGATTTCTCGGCTGTCAAAGTGTGGGAAGCGGCGACGGGACGAGAATTGGTCAAACTTAGTGGGGACACCAACCGGCCTATCCAGTCTGTGATCATCTCCCCAGATGGCCAGCGGATTCTCGTGGGCAGTGTTGATCTTCCTCTTGGCAGTGAGAGCGCCAAACTGTGGGATGCCGCGAGCGGCAGGGAACTGCTCACCTTGACGAGACGTGGCGATTTGGATTCCTCCGCGACCTTTTCTCCGGACGGAAAGCAAATCGTCGATGCCAGTTCGGATGGGACGATCAAACTGTTGGATGCGGCAAGCGGCCGAGAACTGCTCACTCTCAAAGAGCAAAACGCTAGGCTCGGCCCTAAGGCCTTTTCCCCGAACGGCCAACGAATTGTCACACTGAGTTGGGGAAGATCGGCCAGGAAAGTTGGACGAATCACTGTAAGGGAGGAGGAAACACTCGCCCGAATTTGGGACGTGGCCAGTGGCAAGAAACTGCTCACACTTCAACTGCCCAGCGGCGGGCGCCCTGGACAGATTTATTCTGTCGCTTTCTCCCCGGACGGCCAGCGCATTGTCATCGGCAGCGCGGATCAAACGGCCAAGGTATGGGATGCGATCAGTGGCAACGAACTGCTGACCCTCAAGGGGCATAATGGCGCCATTTCGTCAGTGGCCTTCTCCCCGGACGGCCAGCGGATTCTCACCGGCAGTGCCGATAAGACGGCCAAGCTGTGGGATGCGTTCACTGGCCGGGAACTGCTCACCCTATCGGGGCACAGCCGTGAGGTTGGCTATGTGGCCTTTTCCCCGGATGGCCTTTGGATCGTCACCGGCAACCTCGGTCAGGCGGAGAAGGTGTGGGAAGCGGCGCGACCGGAACAGGTCGCCCAGTGGCACGCGGAAGAAACGGCGGCGGCGCAACGATAAACCTCCTTTGAACCAAAATGCACTCGCATAAACTAACCCGCGAAAAGGACCGATCTAAAGCTCAGTGGACGCTGGAGTGGGACGAGTCTGTATTTAGGCTCAAACTCCCGGACGGTCAGACCGCTTTCGAGACTCCGTCCGCGCAGGCTCACGGTCTAATCGATCTCGTAAGGCTTTACAACTTCCAGCAGGTAAGCTTCGCAACACCAGACGGCTTGCTCAAATTTAAGCGGCAAAAGGCTGCCTTTGCCGATGTGCGGTCCCTGGTCGAAGCCGGGTTGCGTTCCGACCCAGATTACCGTCAACAAATCAGAGCGCGAAGCCGTAGACTGGCCTGGCGCGGTTTAGGAATGTTCGTCGGAGGCGCAATACCCTTCGCACTTTACTGCTGGTGGGCGTCCTGGGCGCCCAATCCACCTCCGCCACAGTTTCGGTGGGTCGCCCCGTTCGTCCATTTAGCTTTGCTGCTTTTGTTGGGCGTCTTCGCCGCGGGCGTTGGCCTTTTGTGGTTTGGCATCAGCCAGCAAATGCGAATACGCCGGATTGAGAAAGATTTATCATCAACTGGAATTGAAAGAAAGGGCCAACAAAATGAGCTTCTGGAATAAACTGTCGGGCCTATTACCGTCGGATATTTCCGCCGTGGTCAAGAAGGGTGATTTGGAAAAGGTCAAGGCGCTGCTTGAAAGCAATCCTGATCTGATTTTCGAGAAAGACAGCCTTGGCTGGACGCTTTTGCACAACGCGGCCCACTGGCATCAAAAGGACACAGCGGAAGTGCTGCTGGCTAACAAGGCCGATGTCAATGCCAAGGATACCAACGGCTTCACCCCCTTGCACTGCGCCGTGGGTCAGGGCTTTAAGGACGTGGCGGAACTGCTGGTGGCCAAGAAAGCCGACGTCAACGCGCAGGACAGAGAAGGCGTGACACCTTTGCATCTCGCTGCCGACCAGGGCAGCAAGGACGTGATGGAGTTGCTTCTTTCCAGCAATGCCGATGTGAATATTAAGGATGCCAATGGTAAGACGCCTGTGCAATGGGCAGTTTCCAAGGGCCACGCTAACGTTGCGGCATTGCTGCGCCAGCACGGCGGACATGAGTAAGGAAAGTAGTCGCCGTCCCGCAGTATTTAAGAAGACTGAATTCCTGTGGCGTGTTTTACAGGTCGATTACGCCATTGATTGGTAACAGGACGTTATATGAGTGAATCGGACACATTCCAAAACCGCTCCGAAAAAGAGATTTTTTTTGAGGCGTTGGACAAGAAGACGCCGGAGGAGCGCACAGCCTTTTTGGACGGGGCTTGTGGCAAGAACCCCGCGCTCCGAGCGAGGGTGGAAGCCTTGCTGGCCGATCACTTTCAGCAGGACGCCTTCATGAAGAATCCGGCCGTGGAAGGAGATCGTCCCACCATCAAAAGTTGTCCCCATCGACGAGGTCGTGGAAACCGTGATCGGGCGTTACAAGTTGCTGGAGAAAGTCGGTGAAGGCGGTTGTGGCGTGGTGTACGTTGCCGAGCAAACGGAACCCGTGCGCCGCCGCGTCGCGCTCAAAGTTATCAAGCTCGGCATGGACACCAAGGCTGTCGTGGCACGCTTCGAAGCTGAACGACAAGCCTTAGCGATGATGGATCATCCCAACATCGCCAAGGTTCTCGATGCAGGAACCACCGAAACCGGACGCCCTTACTTCGTGATGGAACTGGTGCGGGGTATCCGCATGACAGATTACTGCGACCTGGCCAGACGCCGCTGACCAAGGAGGTTTTTGAGAAGGCTGGGCTGGATGAAATCTTTCGCCTGATCCGGGAACAAGACCCGCCGAAGCCTTCCACGCGTCTCAGCGTGCTGACCCGCGAGGAACTCACGGCCATCGCTGCGCGCCGCCACGCCGAGCCGGTCAAACTCAATCGCATTTTGACTGGCGACTTGGATTGGATCGTGATGAAGGCACTGGAAAAGGATCGCCGACGGCGATACGAGACGGCTAACGGCTTGGCGATGGACATCCAACGCCACTTACAAAACGAACCAGTCACCGCCTGTCCTCCGGGCAATTTGTATCGCTTCCAGAAAATGGTGCGGCGGAACAAATTGGCCTTCGGCGCGGCGGCGGCTGTGGCAATGTCTTTGATTGTGGGCTTGGGGATTTCCTCAGTGCTGTTCGTCCGCGAACGGAAAGCTCGCGCCAGCGAAGCCGCGATGCTGAGCGTAAGCACGAAAACTGAGCCAAATTGGCGGTGATTTTAGCGCGGTTGGTGATGGAGGATGGGCTGGCTCCCTTGGTTTTCTTGAACAGCCCCAATATTTGGAACCCCCGCAGAGGCTTGCCC
>JBKQWF010000330.1:0-10564 GCA_052139695.1 Limisphaerales bacterium | reverse complement strand
GATAACTTGAGTTGAGCGAGTAATCTACTTGACTTCTTTCCACTTAAAACACGCTCCCCCCTTGCGGTCCGGACGTGGACCGGTGGCTGTCGCGGTGACGGGGCCGGGAGCGTTCGGCTTGGCGGCCAGATAACGGTGATTGGTCAGCGACATAAGCATGGTGTCGCCGCGCATGAGGTTGACCCACTGGAACGATTCCGGGTTGCCCGGCGGCTGGCCCGCGAGATCTTTTAAGGCAACTCCGTCTTCGGCGGCGGAAACAAATCGTCCGTTGGCCGCCTTCAACGCCACCCGGCCCAGGCCCAGATCAATCACTTGGAACTCGGCGTTTCGCGGGATAGTGCCCGCCGCGCCGGCCGCGAGATTAATCAAGGCGTTGTCCCGCATCTCCGCGGCCAGGAAACTGCCATCGGCGGCGCTGGTCAGCGTGATGGTCTTGCCCGTGGGAATCATACGTTCCATGCCGCGGGCGCGCGGCTCCTCAACGGTATAGTTGTCAAAGTCGGCATCGCCGCCGGGCTGGCCGGACGTGTTGAAGTTGAAAAGGGCGGGACGCACGCCTTGGAAGGTGCGCAATTGAAAGGTCATGGTGAAGGGTTTGCCTAAAGGCGTGAATTCCTTGCCATTGGCGCTCCAACTGAAGATCGCCTCGTCATTGTCAAAGTCGCAGTGAACGCGCAACCACAGGTGCGCGGGGGGATGAGCCGGGTCTATCGTCGGCAGATTGGTTGTGGCGACAGAAACGCCTTGGCGTCCGCCGCTGGCGGTTGTGTCAAACAATTGCAGCGTCGTTCCCTCGGCGGATTTCACGACGCCAATCCAGGCATAGGGGGAACTCAGCAACGCCAAGCCCGCGGTGTCGCCCGCCACCAGGCCGGTCGTGTCCAGTTCAACGGTCATGATGGATTCAGGCCCGGGCGGCCGCTGGCAGAGGCTGTTGCGGGCTGAATAGAAATCATTGGCGGGCAAGGAATGGAGACGCAGCGCGCCGGGCTTCTCGGTCAAGGACCATTTGCTGTCATCGGGGACATGGTTCCACTGCCAAAGAGGATTGAGCTTGCCGCTGTCGAAGTTGTCGTCGTGGAGGAACGCGGGCTTGGGTTCCTGCATATGGCCCGTGTTGGGCTTGATCCAGGTATTGGGCGCTTTGCGGAGATTGCCCGGCAGGCCGACGAGCGGGAAGCCGTTGTCCCAAGTGATGGGAACCAGAGAAACCATGCGGCCAGCGCTGCCATGATCCGACATGATAATGCCCCACCATTCACCCGAAGGCGTGTCAACAATGCCGCCCTGATGCAGAGTCAAGCCTCGGTCATTGGGTTGGGCGCGAAGGGGCGCCGCGGTGGTTACGCCCAGCGACTCGCCTTGAACCATGCGTTCGACCGTCCAAGGACCGTCAATCGAATCGGCACGCGCGACCATTTGATCCACTGTCCCGCCGGGAATGGCGGAGACATCGTAATACTTGCCCTTGATCTTGTAGAGGTGGTGGCCCTCGTCCATCCTCTGGCCCGGCGGGACGGTAAGTTGGTGGCGGACGCCGGGGACGAAGGACTTGAGGTCCGGCGCAAGCTCTTCAATCGGATAAGGGCTGCCGCCGCCGGAGATGATGTATATCTTGCCGTCGTCATCGAAGAGGACCGACAAGTCGTGCCTTCCGGGCAACTGATTGCGCTCCCAAGGACCATAAATCGACTGGGAGCGAAAGACTTGGAGACCGGCGCCATTGACGTTGGAAAAAATATAGAATATGCCCTTGTGATAGCGGATGCAGGGCGCCCAGATGCCGCGCCCGTAAATATTCCCGCCTTCAAGGCGATACGCCGGGCCCAGATCGAGCCGGTTCATACAATAGCCGGCCAACTCCCAGTTCACCAAGTCCTTGGAATGCATGATCTGAACCGCGGGGTTCATATGCATGGTGGTGCCGGCGAGGCAGTAATCGTCGCCGACGCGGATGACATCGGGGTCCTCGAATTCCTCGTAGAAGAGCGGGTTGGAGTAAGTGCCGTTGCCGTTGTCAGCGGTCCAATTCTGCCCCCCGACAGCGGAGGTCCCGGAGAGACCCAGTAGAACCGCAAGGCCGAAAAGCGCGCCGCCAACAAACCGTTTTGAAGCGTCGAAACGAGACGGAATCGATTTATCCACGATTAACGGAAGATCAAGAGCGCAAAATTGTACAGGTCATTTTTCCAAACGGGAAATTCGTGGCCGCCGCTATCCAGGTGCCAAATGTGCGGAACGTTCTTCTCTTTGAGGTAGGCGTGCGTGCGCTGGCCGATGTAGATCAAGCCGTCGTGGTCGCCGTCGGAAATCCAGAGCAGCTTGAGCATCCTGGCGGCTTTGGCCGGATCGGGGACCAGTTGTTCGGGCGATTCAGTGTTGGGCGCGCTGGAGAAGCCGCCGATCCAAGCGAACGTGTCGAGGTGGCCCAAGCCGATATTTAACGATTGTCCGCCGCCCATCGACAGTCCCGCCAGCGCGCGGTGTTCGCGGTCGGTATAGACGGAATAGTGGGACTCGAGATAGGGAATGATATCCTTGAGCAGATCGTTCTCAAACGGTGTTCCCCAGCCGCCGAAACCATTGCCGAAACCGCCGCGCCCGCCGCCGCCGATGTTGGTCGTGGCATTGCCATTGGGGAAGACAACAACCATTGGCACGCTCTTTTGATCGGCAATAACATTATCGAGAATGTCGTTCGCCGCTCCGTTCCTGGTCCACTCCTCATTCTCATTACCGCCGATGCCGTGGAGCATGAACAACACTGGATACTTCTTGTCTGCGGCATAGCCGGGCGGCGTATAGACCTGCATCCATCGCTTTACGCCGAGGGTCGTGGAATCATAATCCACCTTTGCAAGTTTGCCGTGCTCGATGCCTTCCCGCGCCTTGTCGAATCCCTCCGGCGCATGAGGCACGGCGGGCTTATCGTCGGGTCCGAGCACTATGGGTTGGTTGCCGCGGCGGCCGGCGCGCGGACTGCGGGCGCCGGGCGCTTCAGGATTGGCGGGCGGAGGTTGCGCCGGAGCCGCCGCCCCCTCACGTGAAGCGACCCCTTCCGAACTGCCAAAATCGCCCACTTGGCGGGTTAACTTGATCTCGTTGGCCGAAACCTTGCCTGTAAAAGTAATGCGAAGATCGTAGCCATTGAAGCTTAGGGGCTCGACGAATGTTACCGTGCCCTCTTCCACCTTGCCCTCTTTCAACTCCGTTTCGCGGGTTTGGCCATCTCGCTCTACGCTGGCCTTGCCGGTCAGAGCCTTGCCGTCCTGCTTGAACGTGAAGGTGTATTTCTGCAAACCGCGCCGCGTGTTGAACTGGGCTTTCCATGTGCCGGTGACATTGCCGGCCTCCAGGGCCGCCGCGCTGGTCTGCCCCGTCGTTTGCGGGATGATTTCAATCGCGTTGATCTCCGGGTTTTGGACCTGGCTGGTGAACGTGATGCGGAATTCCCCATTGGTCACCTCCACTGGCACGCTTTCGATATAGGCGCGGTTGGGACCGCCTGTCTTGGCCCAAATATCGAAATCCTTGAACTCACGTCCCTGCACGTTGTAGGAGAACACGCGCCCGCCAGGGCCGGTGACGCCTTCATACGTCTCGGCGAAGTAGAGTTTGGCGAGATACTTGCCGTTGGGGAGCTTGCAGGAAAAGGAGTCCATCGAGTAATGCTCGTCCAGAAATAGGCCCGGGTCCTTTGTTCCGGTGATCACGGTGGAGGGGTCTCGAGCAATCGTCTCGCCTCCCTCGATGCCTTGCTCCGCCAGCCAGACGTTGCCGCTGGAATCCGTAAAGGGCGTGGACTGGCCCGCCTTGATCCGGAGAGTCTTCGTGGCGGATGGGGCAGGCTCAGCCTGTTCCCGCCTGGCCACAATTTCCTCTTTGGCGAAATCGCCCACTTCGCGCGTGAACTTGATTTGGTTGGCGTCGGCCGAGAGCTTGCCCGTGTAGGTGATGCGAATCTCGTTGCCTTGGAAATCCAGCATCTCGACAAACGAAATGGCGTCGCCTTCCACCTTGCCATCGGTGAGGCCGGTTTCGCGCTTTTGGTCGCCGATTTCCGCATTGGCCTTCCCGGTTAAATTCCTCCCATCCTGTTTGAAGGTGTAGGTGTATTTCTGGCGGCCAATCTGCGAGTCAAATTCGGATTTCCATGTACCCGTGACATCGGCCGCGAAAACCGACAACGGCAAGGCGGCGAGAATCAGGAATGTTATTGGAGTTTTCATAGTTTTGGTTAGTACGGATTCGGGGACCAATTAATCTTGGAACAGCAGAGGGGCAAATTCGTGCAGGCTGCGGCGCCAGGACTGCCACTCGTGAGCCGTTTGCGGAGATATGTAGTAGTGAGCGTTTATGCCCGCCTCTTTGAGCGCTTCGGTGTTTGCTTTAGGGTCGCCGCCAAAGACTCTGCGGTTGGCGGAGTCAACTTCGCGGCTGCCGTAGCTGACAAAAACGACTTTGACCTTTTGCTTGAAAGCGGCCATGTCGGTGATATTCGACACGGCGATGCTGCCGCCGCTGAAGATGCCGATATGGGAGAACTTGTCCAGGTTGGCCAAGGTAATCTGCCGGGTCTGCATGCCGCCCATCGAGAGGCCGGCCATGGCCCGATGCGGCTGATCGGCCAGGGTGCGATAGTGGACATCGATGAAGGGGATCAAGTCGTCGATCAGAACCCTCTGAAAGGCGCTGAAATCAAATCTAAAACCCCCGCGGCCGGGACCCGGTGGGCGGCCGGTAGCCGCGCCGGGGACATAACTATTGGCCATCACGATGATGAAGGGCTTGGCTTGGCCGGCGGCAATCAGGTTGTCCATGATAAGCCCAGCATGGCCCTGGCTGCCCCAGCCAGTTTCATCTTCCCCTGCGCCGTGTTGCAGATACAACACCGGATAACGCTTGGACGGGTCCTTGTCATAATCCGGCGGGGTGTAAACAAAACAGCGGAGATTGGCATTGGTGCTTTTGGCATAGTAAAGAGTCGCTCGCAGATCGCCGTGAGGCACGCTCTTGAGGGCATAGAAGTCCTGGTCTTGGGCGGGAACTTCGAGGCCGCTGCCCCAGCGGCTGCCGCCGTAGAAATACAGGCTGCCGGGGTCCGGCACCTGGGTGCCATCGATCACGAGTTGATAGTAGTGGAATCCTTCGTCCTGGGGCCGCGTATCGCCGACCCAAGCGCCGTCCGCGCCCTTGGTCAGGGGGTATTTGGCGCCCCCCAGGAACTCGAACACCACGCTCTGGGCCTGCGGCGCCACGACGCGGGCGCGGACGCGCCTTTCAGAGTTGACTTGGGGATACTGTTTGCCGGGCTGACTGAGTGAGGATGGTTTGAAATCCTCCACCGCCGGCTGGTTTGTGGTCTGGGCCATGCAAACCTGGCCCGTCAGCATGGAAGCAATCGCGAGAAGCAAGAGTTTTGATTTCATAGAAGGTTTAGGTTTTGTCGTGTTTCGGGTCCGGGCTAATTCTGAGGCTGGACGCGATAGAGACCTGCGCCGTGCGAGTGGATGGATTGCGTCAGTATGCCAGTAACGGCGCCGAGGTCTTTGTGATTCCAAAGACCGCGGACTCTGGCCTGCCCGGTGAAGCCGAGATCCGCCAGCGAGACGGAAATGTCCCTGGGCTGTGTTGCCGCAGGGTCCACCGCGGGCGTATTCGTCGCTGCCGACCTTGAGGCCGTGTCAGCTTCGCCACGCCCGTGGCGACTGTCCGGAATCGGTGCAGGTGAGGTGTTGAAAAGGGCGACGTATTTGTCCTTCGACTCTGGCAAGTCGGCGATCCACGCCACTTGGTTGTTGGTGTTGAACAACTGCCGGTTGCTCACGGAGTTCTGATTGACGGCAAGCACTTCGTCATTGGTTAGGAGCGCGAGCGTGAATTCATCATTCTCCGGCAGGTTGCCGCCCAAGATCAACGGCGAGCGAGCGATGCACCAAAGGGACAGGAGCGTGAACTCCTCGTCCTTGGTGAAGTGCGTCCAGTTGTCCCGCGTCTGCCACGCTCGCACGTTGCCCAGCGGCAGCATGTCTGCATCGGGCCAATGGCCGGGGCCACGGAAGGCAGACCACCGGTCCAGCCGGGCGAACTGTGCGTAAAGCGCGCGCCAGTCGTCCCAGAAATCATTGCTGATTCGCCACAGATTGGCGTGCGTCTCGACATGTTCGCCCTCGGTCATGGGCGTGGCGCCCGGCGAAGTTGAAAGAACAATCGGCCGGTCGCATCGGTCAATCGCCTTGCGGATCGCTTCGATCTCGTCCTTGTGATATGGCGCCGAGAGGTCGTCCACTTTCACATAATCCAAATCCCAAGAGGCGAGCAGGGCAAAGACGGAGTTATAGTATTCCTGGGCGCCGGGTTTGTTCATATCTACGCCGTACATGTCGGTGTTCCAGGGGCAGGTGAACCTCTTGTTGGCAATGTCAGCGGCTTTATAGGGTGTTCCGAGGATGGGAGAATTGTCGCGGTCCACAGCCTGACGTGGAATGCCGCGCATCAGGTGCAGTCCGAACCTCAGCCCCTTGGCGTGCAGGTAATCGGCGATCGGCTTAAAGGAGCGCGTCGCCGCAGTCATCGGAAAACGGTTGGTGGCCGGAAGCAAACGCCCATTCCCGTCCATTTCCAGCACGGCGCCACGGCGGTACTGGGTGGTGCGCGCCAGCGGCTCGTACCACTGGATGTCGATCGTGATGATGTCCCAGCCGTGCGATTTGAGGTGCTGCGCCATGTACTCAGTGTTGGCAAGCACGTTTGATTCCCACACGCCTGCGCCGTAGCAATCCCAGGAGTTCCACCCCATAGGCGGTGTCTTAGCCCAGGACCAGAAGGACGGTTCGGCAGCAGTTACTGTCAACCCGCCTGCGAGCAGTCCCGCGATGGCGAGTTTCAACTGGAGCGCGGAGAGCGATTTCACGTGTCGCTTTACCATTACTTCCGTCAAACCACGGATTTTGGACATCCAATATCGTTTTTGGCGGCTACTGGACAAAGGCCTCTCCTTCCGGCGTCCGCCGCCAGGCAAAATAAGCATCCAAACTCTTGAGTGCCTCCGCGCTGGGCACTGGCCCCGCATGCGGCGTCTGGCCGAAGTGCATCACGACAGGATTGGCGTCGCTAAAGGCCGGCCACATGGGAACGCCGTCCCCGTTGGGATCACCCTGCTTGGCGAAGTTCACCCAATAAGTGGACATGGCCTCCGAAATCTCAAAGTCCGTCTTTGTGAGCTGGGGGTTGTTGGAATTGAGATGCTGGAACACGTAGGCCACCTCCATGCCGTGCGGTGAACCATAACCGGCCCGGGGCGAGTCTTCCGGATATTCGGGATGCCGGTCGAAATAATAGTAGAAGACCTTGGATTTTCCGGTCTGCGCCTGCAGCCGCGCCCAAGTCCATGTGTGCCAGCCAAAGGCCGCGTCGCGGCTCAGGTCCCGAGCGGTTTTGGGAACTGTGTTGGAACCGGCGGGATAGGCTTTCAATAGGGCGTCCGCGAAGGGACCGTAACGCGCTTTGACGCTGGCGATGTAATCCTCCGGGGTTTTCGGCGGTGAAAAGCTCGCGCCTTCGTCGGAGTTGTAACCCAGAAGAACCGGCGTGTCGTTGTACTGGCCCGCGGCGTAGAGCTTGTATTGGTCATCGGGTATCACCCATCCGTCGATAATTGGCCAGGACATGCCCAAGCCGCGCCCACCCGTGAGTTTATCAGGCGCGATCTTCCGCAGTTCCGCGATGGACGAAACACCCGCGCTCTTGACGTAATCTTCCCCGGAACGCTCCGCCTCGGCCAGGCGTTTCAAGTTCTCGCCCGGAAAAGTCTTGGGGCGCGGCGGCCCGAAAGAGCCGCCGCTTTGCGAAATGGCCCCTTGGAACAATCCCTTGGCCAGCGGTGAGGCGCACAGCATGCTGACCGCGATTCCCCCGGCGGATTCGCCGAAAATGGTCACCCTGTCCGGGTCTCCGCCGAACGCGGCGATGTTTTGCCGCACCCAGCGGAGGCCCGCGATCATGTCCAGAAGGCCGTAATTTCCCGAAACGTGCTGGGCACTCTCGGCACTCAATTCCGGGTGCGCCAAAAAGCCGAGTTGCCCGACGCGGTAGGCAATGCTGACGAGCACCACGCCCTTCTTGGCCAGCTTCTCCCCGCTGTAGGCAGGCACAGAGGTGGCCCCGCCGCTGAAGCCGCCGCCGTAAATCCAGACGAGCACGGGGAAGTGATCCCCTTCGGATTTCACGGGCGTCCAGATATTCAAATACAAGCAATCCTCGCTCATTCCTGGCTCGTTTCTGGACCCTTGGATGGGGGATGGGCCAAACTTGTCGGCTAGCCGCACGCCTTCCCATTTGGCGGCCGGTTTGGGCGCGCACCAGCGCAGGTCGCTCACCGGCGGGGTGGCGAATGGGATGCCTCGGTAAACTCTCAAGCCGTCTTCGGACGTTCCCTGCACCAATCCGTCTTCAATCATGACTGGGGCCGGCTGTTCGGCCACGCCAGGCACTGAGAGCATCTTCACCGCGTAGCGCATTCCAAGTTCCCTGTAACCAGCCGCGTTAAAATGCAGGTGATCCGGACGGCTTGTGCAGCCCTGCGAAGAGATGACATACGAATTGGGAATCGTTTTAGGCAAATCGTCGATGATTGTGTTCATGCTCGCGCAAGCGCCCCCCTGATCGGCACTTACGACTTCGCCTGCGAGCAGAGGCGCTTCTTCGGCCTTGAGATTCAGATCTTTGAGGAGATTTCCATAAATAGCTTTGACTTTGTTCGGCCATTCCTTGTCATTTGTATTTGACTCTCCTTGATGCAACAGAATTCCTTTAATGACGCCGTCTTCCTGCGCCCGCTTTCCCATTTCGACAAGGCGCGCATAGGGATTTCCACCGTAGGCGCGGATGATGTTCGTCATCCACGGGGCTGCCGTTGCGGCGTAGGACTGGTAATTGTCTTTGTCAAATAACTCAATCTTGCAACCGCCGACAGCGACATTGACAATGCCCACCTTGATGTTTGGCGGAAGATTGGAAATCAGCATGCGGCCAAAATAATCGGCGGGGCAAAGTCCGGTCGAGCTTCGGCACAACGGAGGGACCGCGGGATACCAATGGCCCTTCTTTCGGCCAATGTTTGGAAGATCAGCCGCGGCCAGGACCTGAAAGCGCTCATCCACATTCGTCTTGTCCTGTTGTTCAATTCCTGGAAAGCCCTCCATATTTGACTGGCCAAAGCAGAGGAAGATCCAAAAATTGGGGTCTTGAGAAAAGCCATTCACCTTGAGCAACAGCAGACCCACCAACGCCAGCCATCCAGGTTTTATTTTCATGATAATGAAAACGCCACGGTCCCAGCGCTAGCGCGTGTTCCGCGGTTCGCCAATGGCGGCCCTCATCACGGCGTCGAAGGCGGCCTTGGGTTGGTCGTTGCCGTCGAATAACAGCGGACGGCCTTGCGCGCGCCATGAGACGGCGTCGTTGGCGCCCCAAAACGTGACCAGCTTCACGGATTTGTCGTGCTTGACGAACGCCCGAAACAGCCCGGCGTAGGCGTCGGCCAGACGGCGGTTGGCGTCATCCACCAGGCCGCCTTGGGTGGTGGCGGCATTGCCGGCGACGTCCCCACTAGTGCTGCGCTGGCCGCCCTGCGCGCTGTTGACGTCCAGTTCAGTGATATGAATGGGCAAGCCCAGGGTCTCCAATTCAGTCAGCGCCTGGTCTTCCTGCTCAAAGCCAGGCGACGAAACACTGACGTGAGTTTGCGAGCCAATGGCCATGACCGGGACGTGTTGTTCCTGCAAAGACTTGACCAACGTGATGAATTTGCGGCGTTTTGCCTGCCCTTCCAGCCCGTAGTCGTTGTAGCGGAGGATCGCGTCCGGGTCCGCTTCATGGGCGTATTCGAAGGCTTTGCCAATGAAGTCTGGCCCGATGATTTCCTCCCAGAGCGACTTTCGCAGGAGATTGGTGCCGCCGTCGGCGACGGCCTCGTTGACAACGTCCCAGACTTTGACCTTGCCCTTATAGCGGCCGACCACCGCGTGAATATGGTCCCGCATCCGCTGGAGCAACTCCTCGCGGGACGCGCGCGGTCCGCTATATCTCCGGCCGAATCCGCCGCTGCTGGGTGCGTTTGTCCCCTCGGGCGGCGGGTTCGTGCCTTTGAAGACCCAAGTGGGAGTCTGCCCGTGCCACACCAGCGTGTGCCCGACGATATACATATGATTGCTCAGGCCGAAGTTCACGTAGGCGTCCGCGGGGCCGAAATGATAACCGTCCGCGCCTTCCCGGGGATGGATGAGCGCCCACTTCAGGTCGTTCTCCGGCGAAATCTGGTTGAACTGTTCCTTGACGAGCGCGATGTCTTTACCGGCGCGCTCCGAGGTCCCCCGAACCGCGGTGTCTGTCGCGATCGTGCGGTTGATGGCCACGCCCACATAGAAATGGTCTTTGTAGGCATCCTTGAGGGTAGGCGGGTCGGCAGGGCCAGCCGTTGCGCATAGAGCAAGCAGCGCCGCTGTGAGCAATCCGATGCTTGGAAGGAAGTTCAGCTTATGGGTCTTCATATGAGTCGAGT
>JBKQWF010000329.1:0-36728 GCA_052139695.1 Limisphaerales bacterium | reverse complement strand
TTGCCAGGCGCGGGCCTGGTGGGAATAGTCGCTGATGCCGCGCCGCAGCAAATCGTCGTACAACTTAGGCTTCATCCGCACGGGCTCCCCCAGCAGGAAACGGCCCAGTTCCACCGCGATTTCCGCGGCGGCTGGGCGGTCGGCGGCGTTCCAGGCCAGGCAGGCCAGGCAGACCGCCTGCAAATCTTGCGGCACGCCGAGAGCCACTTCGCAGGGAAAGGGAGGAGCGGTGGTGGCAATGGCTTCCAACACGTCGCCGGCGTTGGCGCCGGTAAAAGGAGGACGATCTGTCAATACTTTAAACATCAGGCTGCCGAACGAGAACACATCGGAAGCCGCGGTGAGTGGGCTGCCGATGACTTGTTCGGGCGAGGCGTAGAGCGGAGTGCCCTCAAATTCGCGGGCGCCCCGGCTGCTTTCCTCCAGGGTCAAGGCGAGTCCAAAATCGAGAATGCGGGGGCGCAAATCCGGCCCGACAAGGATGTTGTCCGGCTTGAGGTCACGATGGATCAGGCCGCGATCATGGGCGGCAGCCAAGCCGCGCGCCACTTCCCGGAGGAGCCGCACCTTTTGTTCCACGGTCAATTGCCGGGCAAAGCGATCAAGCGGAAAACCTTCGACCAATTCCATGACAATGGCCGGGCAATCGGTTTCATCCAGGACGGAAAAAATGGTGACGACGGCCGGATCAGACAAGGCGGCGGTTTTGCGAGCTTCTTCGAGAATCCGCCGGTTGAACTCGGCCCCTCTGCGCCGCAGAACTTTCAGAGCGACGGGGCGGTCGAGCTTCTCGTCATGCGCCGCATAGACCACTCCCAGTTTGCCTTCGCCCAGTTTGCGTTCGAGGCGGAAGCCGGCGATGGTTGGCGCCCCTTCCGAAGTGCTGTCCAATGGCGGGACAGCCGGGCTTTTACCGGAGCGGAGGCGCAGGGCGGCTTGAATGCGCTCGGATGTTTCGCGGCGCGCGCTTCGGGGCAATGTTTCCAGAAAGGCATCGATCCGCCGGGCAGGATCACTTTCAAGCGCGCGCAGAAATGCTTCGGCAAACTGGACCGGGTTGCCTTTGCCGTCAGGAATGAGGGGATCAACGAGACTGGTGGCGGCGGCGGTCTGGACTCCCGAGAGAAGGAAATCCCCCGCCCGGTCATGGGAGTCAAGAAGGGATTGCAACTCGGCCTGCAGCGACTCGTCATCGGCGCATTGGCGGCGCAGAAAACCGTCGCGCGCCGGGCCGGGTGGAATTTCCAGCGCCCGGGTAAATAGGATGTCCACGTTGGCCCGGTGCTTTTCCATTGTAAAAGAAGTAGCGATCGGAAAGATGACCGGCAAGAAAAATAAATGATCCGTTTCAGTTCTTGATTCCGCATGTATGAGTGAAAGGCCCACCAGCGGCCTCAAAGAAATATTGGAGAATCTATGAAGAAACTTATGCTTTGCGGAAGTATCGCGCTGCTCGTGGCGGGCTGCATTCCTTCCCTGAACCCGTTCTACACCGCCAAAGATTTGGTTTTTGCTCCGGAGTTGGTGGGGGAATGGCAGGCCAGGAACGAATCAGATCAGCCGGCGCAATGGCAGTTCGAGAGGCTGGAGGACAAGGCCTACAAGCTGACGGTAACGGAGGACAAGGGGAAAAAGGGAGAGTTTACCGCGCACCTCTTTAAGATCGGAAAAGCACAGTTCCTGGATATTGTGCCGTCGAAATGCGACTACGATTCCAACCAGGCGGCTTTAATCGCCTCCGCCATGTTTCCCGGCCATCTGCTCTTGCGCGTGGGGCAAATCGGACCCGAATTAAGAATGGCTCCGTTTGATTACGATTGGCTAAAGAAATATCTCGACGAGAATCCCAAAGCCATCGCGCATCATGAAGAATCCGACAGCGTGGTTTTGACGGCTGGCACAGCGGACCTGCAACGGTTTGTTCTCGCCCATCTGGCGGAAGGGCAATTGTTCAAACCTGAGAGCGTTTTGGTTCGAACAGGCGCGACTGGCTCGAAGATTGATGCGAGATGAAGAATCTATTTTTTTGCAGTGTATTCAGTCCTGGAAGGTAGGGGACGTCTCGCCGAGACTTCGGCGAACTCAGTCGAGCCGCCGTCCGTGGTCGCCTCGGAGAGGCGGACCCCTGGAGTTTGGACATTTTCGGAGAGCCGTTCTGCCGAAAAGAGCATCCGTCGGCAGACCCACTGCGCTTCCTGATGCCGTATTAATCCTGAAAGGATTTTAATCATTTAGCCCAGGGTTGCGAGGGAACGAGCTACCCTGGGTCACGGCCTCGATTGTGTCATCAACTCTGAAAGAGTTGAATCGAAGATGGATGTAACCTTGCAGGGTAAAAACAAGAATAGGGTCAAAACAGAATAGGGTCATTAATCAAAACAGAATACAAAACAGAATAGGGTCAGTCCTCGATATTTGTAGTTATTTGCCTCGACACCGAGGAGCTTTTGGGCGAAGCGACATGCTGACCGCAACTTCGTCCATCTAAACCCGTTCAAAAACCTTCCGTAGGATTTTAATCTTGACGCACTCCTGCTATCATTGCCCCGCATGAAAACAATGCCACGCTCCCGAGCGACCGCGATGACACGCAACGGAAAAATCGCCCGGCTCCCCCTCTCCATCCGCCGGCAACTCAACCAGCGCCTCCAAAATGGCGAGCTGGCCCGGGACCTCCTCTCCTGGCTCAACCGGCTCCCGGAAGTCCAGGCCATCCTCGCCGCCCATTTCGACGCCAAGCCCATCGACGAATCCAACCTCACCCATTGGAAGCAGGGCGGCTATCTCGAATGGGAAGCGCAAGAGCAGGCCCAGCGCGCCGCTCTGGCCTTCCTGGAGGCCCAGCCCGGCGAACCTCAAGTGCCCGCCGGGGCCCTCTCCGAACGGCTCCGCGCCTTTTGCGCCACCCACTTGGCCGCCGAGACCCTCCGCGTCGCCGCTCTGCAAGAGAGCCCGGAAAAACGCGCCCAGTGGAAGCCGCTCTTTTCACAAATGGCCCTCCTCTGCCAGGCGGATCGGGCCGCCGACTGGGTCCAACTCCAGCGCGAACAACTGAACCTCCAGCGGGAGAATTCCCGCTCCGCCCGCGAGAGGCAGTTCAAGGAACGGGCCAAAAAAGACGAAAATCGCGCCGCTTTCGGCCTCAAACGCGAAATGACAGAGGAAGAGAAACAGCAGCGCATTCGCCAAGTCCTGGGCGTCGGTCCCGAGTACGACCCCGCCGCCGCCCCGGAGAGCCTGCTTACCGCCGCAACCCGAACCTAATTGAACTGAATTGAGGTAAATTGAGGTAAATTGAGCCGCCGCTAACCCCCCGGGGGGCCAAAGGGCCTGGAAAAGGTAGGGTCGCCTCGCCGAGGCGACCGCGGACGGCGGCTCGACTGAGCTCGCCGAAGTCTCCGCAAGCCGTCCCTACCCACCATGACTGACGCAATACCGCCGGGCGGCTTTTTCCCAAGAATCTTATGTGGGCCTCCAATATACTTGTGATAGCCGATCCGTTGGGCTTTTCTCTCATTCCCCGCGTGCGGGGAGAGCCGGAGATTTCCCCGAAACATTCGCGCATTGAACCCATGAACCCCCCCCCGCGCATCGTTCCATCTCCCTCTCCTCCACACACTTGTGGAGGAGAGGGCTGGGGAAGAGGAGGCTCTTTTTCGGTAGAGCTCCCTATACTACTATCATGAGCAGCTTGTCGGCGATTACTCTTGCGTTCGGCGGGAGAATGAGTAGAAGTAATATGTTCTTTGATAGTTCATGGATGGTTTGCCATCCAAGTCGTAGTCAGTGCTGGGAACCTCGTGCGAATCGAGGACGGTTGCGCCACTGTAACGGGTTACGAACTCCCAAGACCACTGGTTCCTCGGAGAACCGGGAAGGAAGGAGCAAGGTCAGAAACCCGAGAGTCAGGACATCAGCCCGGCTACGCTCGTCGGGCCCCTTCAAAGGGGCCACTTCTCCGACAAAGAGAAGGATGAGGCCAGCCCGCTGCAACTGTTTTTACAGCGGAAGCTATGAATGCCTTCATTCTCGGTTTTGCCGGAGTCTGAAGGTCTTTTATTTTTCAGGCTCCGCTCTGGTCTCTCAATTACCAATCGGTTTCGCGGAAAGAACTCCGCGGCGCCTCGTTGAAAGATCAGCATTATGAAAAGAATCTGTTGGACGCTCGCCTTGGCCGGATGCCTTCTGGAACCCAGGGTTGATGCTATCACCACTAATGACATCCAACTCTGGACCGGTTCGGGCACGAATCATGCCGCCCTGGTCATCGAGTGGAATTCGCCCGTGGTGTTCAATCACACGTCGGTCCCGGCGCCGATTGCCAATAAAACCCTCGTCTGGGGTTATCAATTCAACGGCACGGCGACGGGCACGCAATTGTTGCGGGCCATTTTGGCGTCGGATCATCGTCTCTACGGGATTATCAATAACACTTATGGCACTTTTGTTGAAGGTTTGGGCTACAACCTGGACGGAAGCGGAACTTTTGGCGTCATGGATGGAAACGTGACCTGCACGGCCAGCGCTTTTTCCAACGGAGTTTTGCTCAACCCGAATTTGAATGTGGACGCGGCCTCGCCGCTCAACGGCGGGGATCTGTATTGGAGCGGCTATTTCGGGGCGAATTGGAATGTCTGGAATGAAATGGGAGACGCGGGCGGTTTTGCGGCGTCGCCCGAGCGGGGCACCAATCAGTTTTGGAACTCCGCCACCTACAGCCACGGCCAATGGGAGAACTCCGCCTACGGTTTGGACGAGTTGCCGATCACCGACGGTTCGTGGATCGGGCTTTCTGTCGGGGCGGCTGGATATGATTCCAATACGAACGACCCGGCTACGGCGGCCTACAATTTGGATGAGCAAGCGCCGCCATCCCCGGTTGGCAATTACGTGGCTTATGTTAATGACACGAACGACTTTGCGGTCCAAGTCATCAGCGGCAACGGGGTGGATACGACCGCTCCCTACAATGATCCTACCGCGATGCTGGGACGGCCGACATTGACGTTTGTGGACTACTATGACGGCGGGGCCGCCGATCGAGTCAGCATCGTCAATGATCCCTATTGGAAGACTCCCGGCGGGCAGGATGTGATCACGGAAATCTCCCAAGGCGGCGAGGTGACGGTGGCGATGGGCCGCAAGGTGTACCATGACGCCAGCAATCCCTACGGGATCGACTTAATCGTTTTCGGCAACTCCTTCTTTTCCGTCTCTGCTATCTCGGGCGAAGTCAGCGACGCCACGGACTTGGACACGGCCCAGTTGGGCAGCGGCATTTACGGTCATGCCGCAACCATTTCCGTCAGCCCGGACGGCACGAATTGGTACACCTTCAGCAATACGCCGGCCCTCTTTCCGCAAAACGCCTATCGCTGGGATGATCCCAATCATTCCTGGACGGGAGAGCAGTTGAATGCCAACAAGCCGCTCAACCCGTCTGTTTATACGACAGATTTCGCGGGACAGACAGTCGCGGCAGGCTTGGAACAATTCGCCGGTTCGGCCGGTGGGACCGGATACAGTCTGGCGGGGTCCGGCTTTGCGTGGATTCAGTACGTGCGGGTCCAACCCGCCTCGAATGCTTACACGGTGATCGACGCCATTGCGGCGGCTAATCCAGTGCTGGAAGGGGACGCGCTCTCCATCGCGCCGGCCAACGTCGCCGCGGGCGCGACGAACCTGCTTTTTCAAAGTCCGGCCAATAAGAGCCAGACTCTTATCTCGATCAACATTCATTCGGTCAGCAACACGGCAAGGATCAGCACCGTTCGTTTGACGGACTTCTCCTCGTTCGCCCCGGTGCCGGGCAGCGTTCTTTATGCTTGTCAAGCAGCGGCAAGGCCGATCGCGGGCGCGACGAATGTGGCGTTGCTGGCGGACGTCGGATTGAGTGTGGGCACGAATTACGCCGGCATTGGCGGAGACTTGCGCGTCTTGCAATGGAACGGGACAAACTGGATTTCGCCGGCGTTTAGCTACGATCAGGCGAGCCGCGAAGCGTGGGTGGCGGGCCTGACCAACCTCTCCGCTTTCGTTGTGGCGCAGTTGTCCCCGCCGGCCTTGAGCATTCAAAAAGAGGCTGACGGAGTCTATTTTGAATTCGTTCCTTTTGCCGGCCTCTCTTATACTTTGCAGCGCTCAACCGACCTGCTGTCCTGGACGCCGATTGGCACCGCGACGGCCGAGAGCGAACAGTCTTTGACGATGGAAGATGCGGCCCCGCCCGCCCAGGCGGCATTTTACCGGCTGCGGGTCAATCCGTGAGGATTCTATGAATGGAAGAACGCACCGTGACCCAGGCCGCGCTCCGGCGCGGCCCGCGGCGCGTTCCGCGTTCACCTTGACAGAGCTGTTGGTGGTGGTGGCGGTGATTTCCATTCTTGCCAGCCTGTTGCTGCCCGCCCTGAGCGGATCAAAGGCGGCGTCGCAGCGCGCGCAATGCGTCAGCAACCTGCGGCAAATGGGCATCGCCGCCCACCTTTATGTGGATGACAATGAGGACACCTATGCCGTGGCGCAGTACGACGATCCTGAAAGCGGCGTGTTCTATTGCTGGGATTTGACGACGATTGAGGGCAATCCCAATGCCGTGATTCCAGGTTTATTCTGGCAGGGCCGGACGACCTTGCAAATCCAGCAATGTCCGTCTTTTGAGGGCGCGGCCGATTGGTTGAACGATCCTTATACGGGCTACAATTACAACACCAGTTACATCGGCCACGGCCAAGGCGAAAGCAACCCCGCCCCGGCGAAAGGTTCAGAGGTGCGGCGAACCAGCAAAACGATCCTGTTTGGGGACGGCCAGTACCGGGGTGGGGCGGACAAATTCATGCGCGCTCCGTGGCCGAACCCTGGCGACGCGAGCTTCGTGGGACGGTGGTCGGGCACCCAAGGGTTTCGCCATCAGAATCTGAGCAATGCCCTCTTTTGTGACGGCCACGCCGAGGGCTTGCGAAAGTGTTATACGAATAATGCCGACGGCGCGATGAACGTCGCCGCGGGGACGGGTTTTCTCTCGGCGGACAATTCGATCTATGAGTTGCAGTGATCCGTCAGTCGATGAGACGCGTTGCCCGTTGTGCGGGCAGCCGAACGAATGCCAGCTTTGCGGCAGCGCGGACTGGAAAGGCCCATGCTGGTGCGCCAAAGTGGAGATACCCGGGGAATTGATCGCCCAAGTGCCGCTCGCCCTGCGCAACCGCGCCTGCATCTGTCGCGGTTGCGTTGAGTCCTATCACCGCAAACGGGCTATAGTTTAACGGCTACTGGCTGACGCCGGCCATCAATTGGAGAGCAATTTGCTTGGAGAGTTCGTGCGCCTCGGGCAAATCCGCCCCGACCGGTCCGCGCACCTGGACAGAGACCTGGCTGACCTTGCCATCCACATCGGAGACTTTGACCCAGACCCTGCGTTCGTTGACCCGCGCTTCGAAGGAGTTATTGACGACGTTATCGACCAGAAGCTTCCCATTGCGGGTGAGAACAACGCGAGCCGCCGCGGTGAGCTGGCTGACGGGTCTTTCGTAGCGGTCCACGATGGTGTCGCGCTCGAACGGGACACCGGCGGTGGAATGTCCGTCGTTTGTCCCCACGCAGCCGGAGGCCGCGGCCAGCAGGCCGGAACAGATCAGCGAAAAGAAAGCTTTAATCTTCATATCGGGCACTATGCAACCACCGCCCCGGCGCACGTCAAGCACGAAAACTAGACGCCGGAGGAGCTGGACGAATTCGATGAACTGGAAGATGCGGCGGTCGGGGCGTCGGAGGTAGTCGCCGTGCTGTTGAAATAGGCGGTCAGGTACTCTTTCTCCACGTTGATGCTGTTGATGGCGTCTTCCATGATGACAAATTGGCTCTGCATCTCCGATTCGTCGCCGCTGACTTTGGTCTGAAGATTGGTAATGCTGGTGTTCAGGGCCTTGTATTGGCTGAGAAAACTCTGCTCTTTGCTGGCGATGATGCCATTGCTGGCCAGGGTGTCAGTCAGGTAACTGCTTACGGTTGTCGCTATGCCGGTGGAAGGGGCCGTGAACAATTGGCTGATTTGACTCAGGTTGTTGCTCAACGCGTTGTTCAAAACGACGGAGCTGTTGGCCAGGGTGTTATCATTGCCGTTGGAAGTGATGCCAAGGTTATTCAGGTTTTGGATCACTCCCGAGAGAGGGGAAGCATCGACTAATTGCCGCAACGCCGTGGCTATTCCCTCCACATCCATGTCACCCATCAAGGGGCCCGGCGTGCGCGAGGAAGAAGTGCTGGCGGAGGAACTTGCCGCCAAACTACTGCTGCTCGAGACGGTCGTCTGGGAGGTGATATAGTTCTGGATCGTATTGTAATCGTTGACAAAACTCGTGATGGCCGCGGAGATGGTGTTGGTGTCGGAACTGACGGTGACGTTCGTTGAGCCTATGGATTGCGCGGTAATGGATAGCCCGGGCAAGCCAAGCGGGGTCGCATTCAGGGTATTGCTTTCGCTGGTCATCGCCGCCCCGCCGTTGAGGCTGTACTGCATATTTGTTCCCGCTTGGAGAGTCCCGCTGGAAAGGCCGGTCGCGGCCAGGAAATTGCCCGTCACATCTGCCATCGTAATTCCAAGGTCGCCCGTGTTATTGTTGGTTAGAAGAAAACGATGGTTGGCGCCGTCGTAGGTCGCCGTGACCCCTGCATCCGAACTGTTGATGGCGTCCAATATCTTGTTGACGCTATCGGTGGAGGAGTCATAACCGATCGTGACCCCGTTGATTTGGAACTCTCCATTCCCGCCGCCGTCATCCGTAATCGCGGTGCTTAAATTGGCCTGGCCGGCGGGGACGTTGAGGTTGATTCCGGCCAAGGCGCCGAGGCTGGTGACGGTCCCGCTGCCGTTGGCGTAAAGCTGCGTCGCCCGGAGGAAGTTGCTGGTGTCGGCCGAACTGCCTAAGGTAATGGCCGAATCGCTGCTGAGCGTGATTTCGTCGTTGGCGTAGCTGGCCGTAACGGCGCCGTTGGTCGCGCTGTTGATCTGATCGAAGACCGTTTGCAGCGTATCGGTGGCGGCGACGGTGATGGTCTGGCCATCGACGGTGAAGGTGCCGGCACTAATTGGGTCAGCAAAGGAAGAATCGCTCAAAACGACATCGTTGGGGTCGCCGCTGGGACTGAGAGGTTGAGCCGAAACCTGGGACCCATCCTGGACGGCGGCGGTTGCCAACTGAGAGACTGAAAACGCGTAGGTCCCTAGGGGGGTTCCGCTCTGGACCGTGGCGGAGGCGACTGAAGAGTCTGAACTGGAAGCGGTGGTGCTTTCAAAAAAACTGGCTGATGACAGCGTGTTGGCGTCGTTTTGCAGGTTGGTCAGGTCGGTGCCAATTGTCTTGTAGGCGGTGTTTTTTGTGTTGAGCGTGCCTTGCTGGCTTTGCCAACTGGTAATGGGCGCCGATTCCGCCGCCGCCATGTCGTTGATGATGTTAGTCCAGTTGATGCCGGAAGCCAAACCGGCCATCGCCAGACCGCTGGATGTGCTGGAACTTACCGCTGACATATTCTTGTACTCGAAATCTCTTTTCCTCGCGCCTCGATTCGCCTGCTCCTAAGCAGGAGACTCGGGCGGCCTCAAGACCGCCCGAGTAATGCTACTTAAATCAGTCGCTGTTGCTTCTTATTGGAGCAGTTTCAACACGGACTGCGGATTTTGGTTCGCCTGGGCCAACATCGCCGTGCCCGATTGCACGAGAACTTGGTATTCGGCGTACTTGGTGCTTTCTGTCGCCACATCCACATCCGAGATGTCGCTGTTGGCGGCAGTGAGGTTATCCTGCAAGACGCCCAGTTCATCGCTCGTGTAGGTCAAGCCATCTTCGTTGGCGCCGATGGTGGAGCGATCCGTCGCCAGTTGGCTAATGGCGCTCTGCACGGCCGTTTCGGCGGTGGACGCGCCTGTGGCGCTCGTGATGCTGTTGCCGGTCAAGTCGTAAGTGGATGATCCAAGCTGGATTCCGGCCATCGCGAACGAGTGGCCAGCCGTGCTATCGATCGTCACGTCCAAGGTGGCGGCGCTGAACAAGCTGACGCCATTGAACTGGGCTTTCGCGGTGGTGGTGATATAAGTCGCCAGCGTGTTGAACTCCGATTGATAGTCAGATAGTTCAGTGCTGTTCTTCGTCACGTCCTGAGCTTCGACCGCGAGGCTGGCCATCTGATCAAGCGCGGCTCCGACCTGTTGCAGATATCCGTCTTGCGTCTGGCTGAACGAGATCGCGTCTTGAACGTTATTGTTGGCCGCCTGATCCTGCCCGATTTGTGAGTTTAAGCTGATGGATTCAGCCAAACCGGCTGGGTCGGTCGAGGGATTGACGATCTTCGAACCAGACGAGAGTTCGGACAGCGCGTTATTCAACTCATTGGTTGAATTATTCAGGTTGCTGGCGGAAGTGATCGCCGCCATGTTTGTATTAATTACCATATACTATTACTCTTTCCTTGAGTCACCCCTTTTCGGGGCATTCTATTTGCACGACATCCATGTCGTGTGGCGGAGTTTGATTCGGGCATCCGCCGATTTCCCGGCTGGCTCTTAGTGGCTGCCAATCGCCATTGTCTTCCGACACCCAATCTATCGGCAGGCTTTGTCAAAACTTTAGCAAGAATTCCGCCGCCGGCTTATAGCCTTGGGCGGCGGAGGCTTGAAGGCAACGGGCGGCCGCCGCTTGGTTGCCAAATACGTGATAGAAAAGACCCAGGTTGTAGCTGGCCAGGAACGTGCCCGAACCGCGCACGCTTTTACGCTTTTCTTCCTCGCCCAGGGTGAGGCAGCGTTGAAAACTCTGCTCGATTTTCGGCAATTCGGGCGCGTATTGCGCCGGATTGCTCCGCACCAGGTTCATGTAAAACAAGCCGCAGGCCAGGAGGAAATCCGGATAGTCGCCGAGATATTCTCCGGCCCTGGCGATCAACTCGATTCCGCTCTCAAACTTTTTCAACGCCATGATGCTGTAAAGAAGATCCGTGGCAATATTCGGCGCCGAAGGGTGGCCCGGCTTCATCAAGGCAAACGCTTTTTGCAGGCGCTCAAAGGCCTTTTCGGGCCGGCCCAGCGAAGTGTATTCCGTGGCGAGTTGAAAGAGAAAATAGACGTTGTCCGGGTCGCGTTCCAATTCTGTCGTGAGAAGTTCAATGTTCCGGTCCGCTTTTTGAGTTTCAAGGTATCCGTCATGCCATAACTCGCCGCGCAAGGACAGGCGGGGGAGGGAGGAGACCAATTGCTCATGAATGCGGCCCGCAAAGTGAGCGCCGCGGGGGAAGAGCCGGGGCACATAAGATTGGGAACGGAATATCTGCTCGCGCCGCCGAAAATCGCTGACAATTCTCAACCGCCCGACGGCGGGAGCGGCGCGCACAAAGGCCAGGATCTCCTTGGCCAGGCTTTCGCTCGCCCATTCATCCGCATCCAAAACCAGAATCCAATCACCCGATGTTTGATGGATGGCGAAGTTTCTGGCGGCGGCAAAATCCCCGGCCCATTGGAAACAGACAATGGCAGCCCCAAATTCACGCGCGATTTTCACCGTGCCGTCGGTCGAACCGGTATCGGCGACGACCACCTCGTCAACGATAGAAGCAACGCTGTGCAGGCACCGTCCCAGGCAGCGCGCTTCGTTCTTGACGATCATCGCCAGCGATAACTTGGGTTTGGAGGACGCGGCCATTTTTCATCGTTGGGTAAGTTCCGCCAGGCTAGGGGCCTCCTCCGCGATGTCAGGCGCGGAGAGAAAAATGTGAGGCGGCGGGGTTGGCGGCGGAGCCAGAGACCGCGACCACGTCTGGGGGTTTTCCACTGTGGGATTAAATCCATTCCGGTTGTAGAGGTTGCGGCAGGCGAGGTTCGCGTCGGTCGGGCGCAATTGGCCGAGAATGGTTGTGGCACCTTCCGCCGCGAGACGGCGGCCCAAGTAAGCGAGGAAGGTATCTTCAATACCCAGTCCAAGGGCGCGGCAGCTCATGACGAAGTGCCGGACGCAGTTTTGGCGCACCCAGGCCGCGCCGATCAGCCCATAATGGGTAAAGCGGTCTTCCGCGTGCAGAACATAAAGTTGACAGCCGTCGTCGAATCGTTGCTGGCATTGGGCCAAGCTGTAGCGCGCGCCGGTGGTGTTAAACTGGTTGGTCTTGTTGAAAAGCTCGAGGGCGCGAGCCATGTTTAAATCGCGCGTGCCGTCCAATAGCGAAACCGACATGCGGAGCCGGAGAGTGTGGAGAAATTCCTCACGCGAAAGTGTCTGCCGTGCCGTCTCCCGCCGCAAGTGTTGGCGGACCATCTCGGTTTTTCGCGCCGATTCGGGCATGAGGGCGCGCTGTTGCGTTTCGGACGACCAGAGCAAAATGCGTTTCAAATAGTACATTTGACTGCCGAGCACGCGAAGGCCTGGCATTTTGGCCTGGGCGGCTGCCCGTTCGACGGGATTGTCGTCGATCATGAGGGCGTTCCGCGGGCGCAAATTGATCTCCCGGAGAATTTCCGCGAGATTCTCCGCTTTGTCGCGGAAATTGATTTTGTGAATGGCGAAATCCGACCATTCAATCTGGCCCTGCACGATGGTCTTCCACTGCGAGCGGATGAAATCTTCATCGTTCTTGCTGATAATGGCCAACAGCACCCCGCGCTTTTTTAGATAGAGCAGTGTTTCAATAAACCCCATGGGCCAGCCTTCGAGGACGCCCAAGGTGCCTTCCGCCGCCACCCCGCGCCAGAGCGTATCATCCAAGTCCACCGCCACCAGCTTGACCGGGTCTTGTTGTTTGACTGTGCGGTGCATGGCGAAGACCTCATGGAGAAGGGCTTGAAAGAACTCCAGCCAGCGCGCGGAATAATGCTGGTGCATCGGCGGCGGCGGTTCCATCCGACTTTGGTCGTGGTCATGATCGCCGTCGTTGAGGGTGGTGCCATGCGTGAAGGACCACACCATGTCGTCCTGGCAGTTTTTTTTCCCAATGCTGCTGGAGACCTGATCCATGTCCACGAAAAAGGCGTTTTCGCGTTTCGCGACCTCCGCCGCGAGAAACATGTTCAGCCGTTCGATGAAATGCATGAGGTTGCGGAGGTCGTAGCGCGGCTGGAACCGGCCCAGCGGATTCTGTTGCGGCACCATAAAGCCCAGCACAAACGTCAGGAGTTTGTGCTCGGATTGCAACTTCAAGACATTGGCCAAATAGCGGGCCAAATAATCCTCAGTCCGCCGCAAAAATTGTTCATGCTCGCTCCCATCATCGGGCAGGCGAAAGTACGCCTGTCCCAAAATGGTCCGCAGAGGAATATGAAGGATCTGAAAATCGTATTGGGCCGCGCGCGCCGGTGGAATCTCCGGAAGGCGGTCGAAATTATTCACCAGGATAAAATCGCCCTGGAAGTCCTTGTTCATCAAGGCGGCGACTTCCGTAAACGGTTGAGCCAGACAGCCCCCGATGACCAAAAACCGCAGGCGGGAATCCGGCGCCACTTGCAGGTCCGCGGGCGCACGGTAGCGAGCGCCATTGTGCCGGGCAAAGAGAGCAGGGGTAATTCCGCTCATCCGAGGCGTCGGGATGGCCTCTGGTCTCGGGCTGGCTTCCATGTGTGTCTCAAACTCAGCTATTAGCTTGCTTGCTTGTGCTTATTAATCTATTTCCGAACGTTTATTCGGCTAATAATCCATATATCGGAAGAAATGAGCGAAACTTTAGGGGGAGGGGATGCGCATCGACCGCCGTGTGCCTTGCCTGATTTGCCTTGAAAACCTCTCCAACTCAAGGCATGAGCAAGCATGGCAGATTGGTGCCCATGAAAAAACCGTATCGCATTCTGATCATTGACGGCAGCGCGGAGGCTCACGAGGATTTTCGCCGAGCCTTGGGGTCCGATAATAGCATCGCCAGCCAACTGGCCAAGTCTGGCGAAGAAGACGCCGGGAGAGCGGTCGATGGGTTGCCGCCACCGCGCTTCGATTTGGATGGCGTTTTTCAGGGCGAAGAGGGATGGAAGCGGGTCGTCCAGGCACGGACCATGGGAGAGCCTTATGCGGTGGCGTTTGTCGAACTGGTGATGACGCCGGGTTGGGACGGGATCGAAACGATCGCTCAACTTTGGAAGGCGGACCCGGATTTGGAGATCGTGATCTGCACCGCCCGTTGTGACTATTCTCCCCAGGAAATTGCCGGCAAACTTCGGCAAGCCCACCAATTGCTGCTGCTGCAAAAGCCCTTTGCCACCATTGAAATCCAACAACTCGCTCTCTCCCTGGCCGAGAACTGGCGGTTGCGGCGGGAGGGGCAGTCCTCGGTGGAACGCTTGGAGACCCTGGTCAGGGCGCGCACCCATGAATTGGAACAGTCCATTTCATTGATTAAGGCGTCGGAAAACCAATACCGGCTCCTGTTCGAGAGCAATCCCACGCCCATTTACACTTACGACCAATCTTCCCTTGCCTTTGTCACGGTCAACGAGGCGGCGGTCTTGCATTATGGCTATTCCAAGGATGAATTTCTCAACATGACCCTGCGGGATCTGGCTTTGCCTGAGGATTTGCCGGCTTTTCGCGAGAAATTGACCCATCTTTCCCCTGGTGCCGGCAACTCGGGCGTCTGGCGGCATCGCACCAAGAGCGGCAAGCTCACCGTGATGGAATTGACCTCCCATCATTTGGCTCCGCACAAGGTAGTCTTGTCCCTGGCGATTGACGTGACGGAGCGCTTGAGCCTGGAGGCGCAATTGCGCCAGTCGCAAAAGATGGAATCCGTCGGCCAGCTGGCTGGCGGCATCGCCCACGATTTCAACAATCTTTTGACCGTCATCAACGGCCATGCCAGCCTCATTTTGGCTGGGGAAAAGCTCACGCCGCGTGGGGCGGATTCCATCAAGGAAATCGTCGAAGCCGGCCGCCGCGCCGGCGCCTTGACCCGCCAGTTGATGACCTTCAGCCGCAAGCAGGAATTTCATCCCCAGGCCGTTGACCTCAATGAAGTGGTCAATAATGTCACCAAGATGCTGCGCCGCATCCTTGGGGAAGACGTGACCCTGGACGTCGATTTTTCTCCCGGGCTTCCCGCCGTCAAGGCGGACTTGGGCATGATCGAACAGGTGCTCCTGAACCTGGCCGTCAATTCCCGCGATGCCATGCCGCGCGGTGGCCGGTTATTCATCCGCACGACTGCCGTCACGATTGATCCTTATCAAGCGCGCCATAATCCGGAAGCGCTGCCGGGGCGCTATGTCTCTCTGACGTTCGGTGACACGGGCTGCGGCATCGCCCCGGAAATTATGGGGCGTATTTTTGAGCCTTTTTTCACCACCAAGGAATTGGACCGGGGAACCGGTCTGGGCCTGGCTACCGTTTATGGCATTATCAAACAGCATCAAGGTTGGATTACGGTGCAAAGCCGGCTGGGCGAAGGGACTGCTTTTCAGATTCACCTTCCGTCGTGCGATGCCAAGAGCGAGGTCTTGCAAAGGGTTCCGGGCGAGCAAAAGGTTCTTGGCGGCACGGAAACCATCCTGGTGGTGGAGGACGAAGCGCCTCTCCTCAAATTGATGCACCATATCCTGGAGAGCCAGGGCTACAAAGTGCTCGGCTCCACCAATGGCCGCCAGGCCTTGCAAATGTGGGAAGAGCATCGCAAACGAATCGATCTGTTATTGACGGATTTGATCCTGCCTGACGGCATGGCGGGAACGGAGTTGGCCAGGATTTTGCAGGAAGCCAAGCCAGGCCTTAAAGTCCTTTATACGAGCGGCTACGACGCCGAGAGGCTGGCCAAGGAATTTCCGGACGGCGCCACGATCAACCTGGTGCAAAAGCCCTTCCATGCCCGCAAGCTTTCCGAGATGGTCTATGACACCCTGAACGCCAAATCCTAGCGGACCAATTGTCCCGCCGCCAGGCAGAGTTTTCCCTTCTTCCTGGGCCAAACCGGCAAGTTTGGCCGCGAAACCGGCATTTAAGGCTGTCAAAACGGTTTTCTTGACTTGGCACGGTTCCTGATGCGCAGCCTGTCAATGAAGAACATACTTGTCATTGACGACAAAGAGGATATTCGCAACCTGATCGGGATCGTTCTCGCCAACTATGGCTTCAAAGTCATGGAAGCGGTCAACGGCCAAATGGGCGTGGAAATGATCCTCGCGGAAAAGCCTGACCTGGTCCTTTGCGACGTCAACATGCCCGCGATGGATGGTTACGAAACCCTCGGTGTCGTGCGTGACTCTTCCAGCACCGCGCCGATCCCGTTCATTCTCATGACCGGCCTGGTTAGCCTGGACGGTTTCCGTCGCGGCATGGTCTGTGGCGCGGACGACTACCTCGTCAAACCTTTCACGCCGGACGAGTTGGTCGAAGCGGTCATGTCCCGCCTGGCCCGCCAGACCGATGTCGAGATGGCGGCCAACGAACGCGCCCAAAGAATGCACCAATACGCCATTCGCCAGTCTTTCCCGGAAATCGCCGGCAAGATGGATGATCTGGCCGGCCCGGTCGCGGCCTAGCAGTCAATGAAACGAATTCGCGGCCGCGGCGGCTTTAGGAGGCATCTGGACCCAGTGTTTTTTCCTCGCGCGTCGCCAAATTCTTCACCTTGACATCATAACCGCCTTGCGGCGAGGTTTCGAGCTTGAAGGTAAATTCCACTTGAAGCTCCAGCGCGCGTTTGAATTGTTTGTCGGATTTGGCCGGCGCCAGGGGAAATTCCACGGCAAAGCCCCTTTCGCGCAAGTACTGCACCAGGTCCAGCGAGGGCTCGCGCAACGCTTCGTCTTCAATCAAACAATAGGCCTGAACCTGGCCATCGAAGCGGGGCAGGAGTCCGCGCTCCCGCAGCAATTCCAGCAGCACGACGTCTCCCATGCCAAACCCCAAGGCGGGCAAATCCACTTTGCCGCCTGAAATAAGCTTGACCAGATTATCGTAGCGCCCGCCTCCGGCGATGGCCCGATATGCTCCCTTTTTATCAAACGCTTCAAACACCACTCCGGTGTAGTAGGCCAGTCCGCGGATGACGTGGTAATCAATCCGCGCGTAATCGCCCAGCCCCCGCGCCCGCAGGCTCTTCGTGATCGCTTCCAATTCCGCGGTCGGCTCGCCGGCGTTGATGAATTGCTGAACCTCGCCGAGATGGAAACCGAGCGCCCCCAGCTTTGACTCATTGATTTCAGGGGCCTCGCGCTCCAGTTTGTCAATCGCCTGGTAAAATGCATATTCCTCCTCCGGTTTGGAACTGCGTTTGTGAAAGAAGTCCCGCCAGGCATTGCGGCTGCTGAGACGGACGGCAAAATCAGCCGCTGTCAAGCCGAAAGCCCGCAAACTGTCGATCAGCAGCGCCACCACTTCGGCGTCTGCTTCCGCTCCGCCGTCGCCGATCAGGTCGGCATTGAATTGAAAATGTTCGCGCAGGCGCCCCTTTTGCTGGCGCTCATAGCGAAACAGTTGAGGGATGGCGAACCATTTGACAGGCTTTTTATAGTTTCGCTCGTGTGCCGCGATCATGCGGGCCAGTGTGGGCGTCATTTCCGGGCGGAGAGCGACAGGCCTGCCGCCCTTATCGATGAAATTGTAGAGTTGTCCGACGATTTCTTCGCCGCTTTTTACCGTGTACAACTCCAGCGGTTCCAGGGGCGGCCCATCGTACTGGCGAAACCCATAGCGCCGCGCGGTTTCGCGCCAGCGTTCAAAGATATACTGGCGGGCTTCCGCGCTCCACACATCGGGGTGCGGAAGCGGTTCGGGATAAAAGTCCCGGAATCCGGGCAATCGTTCCATAGCGACCGCCAGAAAGGCACAAGCGGAGGAAAAAGGAAAACAAATTTAGCGATGGCGCCGGCTAATGGTTGGTCTTCGCACTGTCCCGCCAGAACCAGCCGCCGAAGCGCGTGGGGGGAATCCCGGTCCGCCTCGCGTTTTTTCCCGCCGGCCCTTCTCCCTCCACATAGTGGACTTCACCATTTTCGTCCTGCCAGATTTCCACGGCAAAAGGCTTCTTTCCCGTGTGGGGAAAGATTTTTTCAAAGTTCAGGGTCTTGGCGGTTTCTAATTGGCCGGCACTGAGGATGGTCCCGAGGTCCTTCCACAACCGTTCCATCAAGGCGTCCATTTCCTGCGGAAAGGGGCTGATGGTCAGGACAACGTGTCCGTCCGCGTTCTTCGAACGCTCCGTGTGATGGCGCTCCAAGGCGGTGAACTCGCGCTGATATCGCCACATAATTGTATTCAGGCTCTGCACCTGCTCTTTGTTCAGGTTCAGTTTTTGCACGACCCGTCGGCCGACATCGGCGCCTTCCGATCCGGCGGCGAAGGCTTCCAGCGCCCCGGCGGAAATGAGGACGGATCGTTCGTCGCTCCAGTGACCCTTCATCAGGATGATCGAGACAATGGACAACCAAACGGTTCCCGCCACCAAGGCGAAGCGCGGCAGCCATTTCCACTTGCGCGAGGCGGAATGGCGCGGCAGATCGCCGGGCAGGTTGTGGAAGCGGCCCGTGGCCGTTTCCACAGCCGCGCGAACCTCATTGGCGTTTTGATAACGCCGCCACGGTTGTTTGCCCAAGGCGCGCAGGACGACTTTATCCAGGCTTGGATCGACTCCCGCCTTGTGCGAAGGGGGTTGGAAATGCCCGATGGGCAATTCACCGGTCAGCATCTCGTACAACATAACCCCCAAGGCATAAATATCCGCCCGGCGATCGACTTTCCAGGGCCGCTCCATCTGTTCAGGCGGCATATAAACCGGCGTGCCCATGAACAGGTGCCCGCCGCCGGAAGGCTCCTTGGCATTCTTGCTCAACAGGCGGGCCAGTCCGAAATCGGCGATCTTCACCCGGCCCTTTTTATCGAGTATTATATTTGACGGTTTGATGTCCCGATGGACGATGCCTTCCTCGTGGGCGTATTGCAGGGCGTGGCAGATTTCGATGACGATCCGTTGCGCTTCTTCAGGGCTAATGGCCCGCTGATTCATCAAGGCCCGCAGGGTCACCCCATCGACGTACTCCATCAGAAAGTAATAATAGCTGCCGGCGCGTCCGAAATCGAAAACACTGACAATGTTGGAATGGTTGAGCTTGGCCAGCGCTTGGGCCTCGCGGGAGAAATGCTCGGCAAAGGCCGGGTCGCGTCCCAAAGCCGGCGAGAGGATCTTCAGCGCCACCAACCGGTCCAGTTGCGGTTGGCGCGCCTTATAAATGGTTCCCATGCCGCCTTGGCCGGCGACCTCCAAAATCTCCAGGCCTGGAAAAGAAGGGGCCAGTTCGGCGGGTGACGGGGGCGCTAACGCCTCGTCTTGGGAATCCGCCGGGCCGATGGTGTCAGACTGGCCGCCGCACTCGACACACCGGGCCCCTGGCGGGTCAGAAGGCAGGGCCGCGCCGCAATGTCGGCATAGTCGAATCGTGTCCACGCGGAAGCTCGCATTACTCGGGATGAAGCCGTCCGGCAGGCTTCCGGAAGCTGCCGAAAATATTCCTCCCAACTTTGCCAGTCAATAACCGCGGGGCTGTGTTGCTTAAGTTCGGCCTCATTTATGCCGGCGACATTACCACTTACCGCTGAAATCGTCAGCACTAAAATCCGCGGCAGTTTGATTTGGGTCGTTGCCGGATTTCATTTGCTTCAAAAAACTAATTGTCAAACGAAGAGCAGCCGGGCATGGTGCAAATTGCCCCGCTGCCTTTAGTGCGCGGCGCCAACAACATGAAAAGATGGATTTATGTCGTGGACGATCAGGTCCCGGTGATGGAAACCGCCGTGCTCATCATGCGCAGCATCGATCCGCAATGGGAAGTCAGCGGATTCAAAGACCCGCTCACGGCCCTGGCGGCGGTCCGGGCCAAGGCGCCCGATCTGATTCTCTCCGATCAACTCATGCCCGAGATGCTGGGCAGCCAACTGTTGGAGAATGTCCGGGAAATTTCGCCCACAACCATCCGCATCATCATGTCCGGTTTTGTGGCGTTGAACAAACGCGCGCTCCCCACCTCGGCTCATCAGTACATTGCCAAGCCGTTTGACACGATTAAGCTGCGGGAAACCATTCGGCGGAGCTTTGCGGCACAGGAACGAGTGGTGGACAAAAGCTTGCAGGCCTCGCCACCTCGTTGCGTTCGATTCCTTCGCTGCCCCAGGCCCATCACGCGCTCCTGCGGGAGCTGGAGGACAACCGCAATGGCATGTCAAAGATCGCGCGCCTGGTGGCCGAAGATGCCGGGCTGTCCGTTAAAGTGCTGCAACTGGCCAATTCTCCTTTGTTCGGTCAAGGCTATCTGATTGAAAAGCCGTTTGACGCCGTCATGTGTTTGGGCACGGATATGATTTCGGCCGTGGTCCTTTCGCAGTCCCTGTTTCGCCATTACGAGCTGCTGAGTTTGGAGGAAATTGATCTCCGGCGGGTCTGGAGCCATTGCTGGCAAACGGCCTGGTTTGCGCAACACCTTTCCCGAGAGATGCGGCTTTCCCGGATCGCCGGGGAGGAAGCCTTTCTGGCCGGCTTATTGCACGAGACCGGACGGTTCATTTTGGCGGACAACTTTCCGGATCGGTTTCGCGCGGCCTGCCGGAGCGCGCGCGAAACGAATTCCCCCCTGGCGCCGCGCTTGCGCGAAGTGTTTCAAACCACTCCAGCTCAGATTTCCGCGTATATTCTGGAGCTGTGGGGAATGCCGTCCGGCGTTATCTCCGCCATCTCCCAATTGGACGCGCCGGTGGCGGATTCCTCTCCGGCTTTCACCCTTGCCGCTGCCCTGTATATTGCCGACGGCATCGCTTCGCGCCAAGCGCCAGCCGATACGTTTGCGCCCGAAGAATGGAACGCCGCCTATTTGAGCGCCGTTGGCTGTTTGGAAAACATCTCGGCTTGGGAAAAGCTGACCCTGGAAGCGAAACCCGATGCCCCGCCCTCGACGGTTTCGGGCGGATTCTGAAACGGTTGTTGACGCGCAAAAGCGGAGTGATTATCCCCCAATAGCTCTTTCGCTTTGCTTCTTTGGCTTCTGCGCTCTCTATTACTGTCAACGTTCCTTCACTTGGACATGGCCGGTGTTCCGAATACTCCCACTTTTGTTGACGTCCCTAACAATTCACGCGGGACGTGCGTCAGACGCATGCCCAGCACGAGCGCCGCGATCAGGCCGAAGTAGAGTCCGCCCATCAGCAACCGTTGTTCCGGCGTCACCTCGAAATACCGGCGCTCAATGTCGGATTTGGGCCGGAAAAGCGAGAAGAGACGGGGCAGCGAGGCGATCAGAATCAGAAGCAGAATGAAATTGAACCGGGTCATCGTCAGGAAGACCAGGACCGCGAATCCGACCAGCCAGAGCCACGGCGAGAGAGCGGTGACAATGCGCCCGCCATCGAGAAATCCCACGGGCATGAGATTAAAAAGATTGAGGAAGAACCCGGTGTAAGCCAGGCTGCGAAACATGAGGTTGCCGGTGGCAATGTAGAGCGCTTCGCAGAGGAGCGCTCCGGCCGAACCCAGCAACGGCCCGCCAATGCCGACGACCGATTCGATCCAGGCGTTCCGGGGCGATTCCTTGAGGGCGATGAGGGCCCCCAGAAATGGAATGAACACCGGTGCGCCCACTTTCAAACCGAAACGTTTGGCGGCGAGCAGATGTCCGCATTCGTGAATGAAGAGCAGCAGAACAAATCCGATCGCGAACCAAACTCCCCACGTCATGGCGTAGAGGCCAACGGAGAGAATCATGGTGCCGCCGGTTTTGAGCAGCAGGGGGAAGTATTTAATCGCGGCAAGGAAGGCAAACTTAAACTTGGCGAAAAGCGCGACAATGGCAACGCCGATGGGTCCGAGGGACTTCTTTATTCTTTGACCGAATCCGGGCCGCGACGTTGGTGACGGCGGATAATCGTCCTGAGAGTTTTCGTTTAGCGCCACAGCGGGAGTTTGGCAGAATTCCCCCGCTCAGCCAGTCCAAAACTGTGAGGTGGAGAAGCACGACATTCGCTGGTGAGGGGAGAAATTTGGGCGGAGCAGCAGCTCCGCCCCACCCACAATTGCCCTGCGCCTTTGGTCGCACCCTCTTCTGGTTTGGTCCTTGAATCCGACGCGGGTGGGATGCAATTTGGGGACATGTCATGGCTGTTGCGATTTCAGAGCGCGCGAGGCATTCGTCATGGCCGCGTCAAGCGATCCTGCCTTGGCGTTGGTTTTGCCGTGATGACGTTGCTGTGGGCCGTCAATGTTGCCCGTGGCGACGAAGGCCTGGCCAAAACTCTTCCCATCGGGGCTTCCGCGCCGGACTTTACCCTTCCTGGAATTGATGGCCGCAACCATTCCCTTCAAGATTACGCCGGCGCCAGGATTCTGGTGATCATTTTCACGGCCAACCATTGTAAAACGGCGCAAGCCTACGAAGGTCGAATCATCCAACTGGTCAAAGATTACAAAGACCAAGGGGTGGCGGTGGTGGGCATCGCTCCCAATGATCCTCAGGCCTTGAGCCTCAGCGAGCTGGTTTACTCCGACCTCAGCGATTCCTTCGCGGAACTGAGAATTCGCGCCCAAGAGCGGGGATTCAATTTTCCTTACCTCTACGATGGCGACAACCAACAGGTCAGCCGCGCTTACGGACCAGTTTCCACTCCGCATGTGTTCATCTTCGATCAAACGCGCAAACTCCGCTATGCCGGGCGGATCGACGATGCAGAAAACATCGCCGCGGTGACCAGGCAGGACGCTCGCAACGCTCTCGATGCCCTGCTCGCAGGCAAACCTGTTCCGGTGGAAAAAACCAGGACCTTCGGCTGTTCCATCAAATGGTCGGAAAAAAGGGCGGCGGCGGCGCGGGAGTTGGAGGCCATGGAGAAAGAACCCGTGGTTTTGCAATCCGCCGGCGCGCCGGCGATCAAGGCATTGGTGGCCAACGACACTCCCAAGATGCTTTTGATCAATGTCTGGGCCACTTCCTGCGGCCCCTGCCTGGCTGAGCTTCCCGAGCTTGTGACGATGAACAGAATGTACCGCAATGGAAACTTTGAGCTTGTCACCATCAGCGCGGACACTCCGGACCGCAAGGCCAAGGTCCTTGCCGGCTTGCAGGCAAAGCACGTGGCCGCGCGGAATTATATTTTTGCGGAAAAGGATTTGGACGCCCTGGCCAACGCCCTGGATGCGGAGTGGCCGGGAGGCCTTCCTTACACCATTTTAGTGGCCCCTGGCGGCAAGATCCTCCAGCGCCAAATGGGGCAAATCGACGCGATGAAACTCAAGAAAGTCATCGCGCTCTACCCAACCCGATAATTGATTTCCCACAATTTGCATTTATAATTTGCAATTATGGATAAGATTAACCCGCTCTTTACCGCAAGCGCGACCGCCATGGGCGGACGCAATGGCCATACTGAAACCAGCGACGGCATTATCAAAGCCAGCCTGTCGGTGCCGAAGGAAATGGGCGGCCCGGGCAAGCCGGGCACGGCCACGCCGGAACATCTCTTTGCCGCGGGCTACGCCGCCTGCTTCGGCGGCGCGCTCGATTTTGTGGCGAAGCAGAAAAAACGCAATGCCGCGAACGCCAGGATCACCTGTGCGGTGTCGATCGGTCCGCGCGAAGGCGGCGGTTTCGGCCTGGCCGTCAAGATGCGCGTCGAGGACCAAAGCATTGCCCAGGGCGACCTGGACGCCCTAACCAGGGAAGCCCATGAAAAGATCTGCCCTTACTCCCACGCGGCGCGCGGCAACGTGGATGTCACCTTTGAAGTCATCGGCGCCAATAACGCCTGACCGGCCGGCAATAGGACCAGCGAGGGTATGATTAAGAATGTCTGTCACGGTAGGGCGCGCACTCCGTTGCGCGCCGCTGGAGTTTGGACATTTTCAAAAAGATTTGGAACGGGAAACGTGCGCACCTCATGATTCGACATTACAACGGGAGTTTTCGGGAGGGGCGAGCGCCGCGAGCCCAATTACAGGCGGCCGTGAACAGAGGAAACAGAGGGTAGGGCTGAGCTGCCGCTCAGCCCCAATTTCGGCCTTTTTAATTCCTCCACCGTTCGCTCGGTTGGCTGTAAGCCGTTTCCGTCCGTGCCAAACGTGCGATCCATGATCCCGGCTTCGCTGGAACTGGTGCCTGGCCAGCCAGCGGTTGAAGATCTTTTTCTTAGCCGAGGATTCGAGATGCCTTGAACTATTTGACAAAATGGGGGAGGGTGGCTAGTATCGATCAGCGTATGAAACCGGGCAAAGCCAGCGAACTTGCATTGGGTGTGGTCTGGGCCGTGTGTGCGCTTGCCTTGGTGTGCCTCGGGTTTGTGTGGCATCCCGGCGCCAAATTCTTTCGCTTTCGCGCAGGCACTGGCGGTTGAAAAATCATTATTTGATTAGACCACTGCCCAGCTTTCTGAAATTCGCCAAGGCCAAATCCTGCTTTTTGAACAACGGGAGCGGTCGAGGAGCGCGGTCATTTGTTTGAGTAAGCTCCTGCGATCAGGTCCTCAACGCGATGAAAAAATATAACGTCGGAATCATCGGCTACGGATGGGCGGCTGGAGCGCACATCGCCGCCATCAACTCCACGTCCCGCGCCGAAGTCACCGCCGTTTGCTCCTCCCGCCCACTGGGCCCCGCCGAACTGCGCGCCCGCCACGGCGGCGAAATCAAAGTGCATTCCAGCCTGCGGACGATGCTGGCCGATCCGGGCATCCATGCGGTTTCCATTTGCAGTCTGCCAAATCTCCACGCCAGGCAGGCCGTCGCCGCCGCCGTTGCGGGCAAACACCTGATCATTGAAAAGCCGCTCGCCTTGAATCCCCGCGACCTGCGGGCCGTGGTGCAAGCCGTGGAGAAAGCGGGCGTCAAAACCTGTGTTTGTTTTGAGTGCCGTTACTCGAGCCAATTCCTCACCATCAAGGCCGTCCTTGAAGCGGGGTTGCTCGGCCGAATCCATTACGGTGAGGTCGATTATTTTCATGGCATTGGCCCCTGGTACGGACAGTTCCGCTGGAACACGAAACGAGCGCATGGCGGAAGCAGCCTGCTTTCGGCAGGTTGCCATGCGCTCGATGCGCTGCTCCTTTGCATGGGCGGCGAGGTCGGAACCATTTCAAGTTTCAACACTTCGTCAACGAACAAGGATTTCCGAAAATACGAATACGCCACCACCAGCGTCACCATCCTCAAGTTTAAGGATGGACGCGTCGGGAAGGTGGCTTCGTGCATCGACTGCCTGCAGCCCTATTATTTCCACACCCACTTGGTCGGCAGCGAAGGGAGCCTCCTGGACAACAAGTTCCACGCCAACAAACTGAAGACCAGCAAGGACAAGTGGAGCCGTCTTGAGATAAAGTTGCTGGATTCGGGGGATGTCTCGGATCATCCCTACCAAACGCAATTTGAGACATTCTTCCAGGCCCTCGACAAAGGCAAGGAAATGCCCTTGACCGGTCTGCGGGAAGCGGCGCGGACCCATGCCGTGATTTTCGCGGCGGACCTGTCGGCGTCCACCGGCAAACCCGTGCGCCTATGAGTTCGCGCGTCAATTTTCCCAAGTGCGCGCTGGGGATTGTTGCTCATCCGGATGACATCGAGTTCCTGATGGCGGGCACTCTGCTCCTCTTAAGGCAGGCGGGTTGGGAGGTGCATTATCTCGCCGTGGCCAGCGGCAATTGCGGCAGCGTGCATGACGACGCCGCCACCACCCGGCGCCGCCGCCGCGCGGAAGCGCAGGAGGCCGCGCGGATCCTCGGAGCGCACTGGCATCCCAGCCTGACCGACGACCTTGAGATTTTTTATCAAGATTCATTGATCCGCGCCTTGTCCGCCGTTATCCGGGAAGTAAAACCAGGCATGGTGCTGACCCACCCGCCCGACGATTACATGGAAGACCACACCGCTACTTCGAGGTTGGCTGTGACCGCGGCGTTTATTCGGGGAATGCGCAATGCGAAATCAGTTCCGAGCCGGACCGCCGCTAACTTTGACACCATGGTGTACCACGCCATGCCCCACGGGCTGCGTGATCCCCTGCGCCGGCGCATCGTCCCGAGTGCCTATGTGAATACGACGCGGATCCACGCCACGAAACGGGCCGCGCTCTCCGCTCATCGCAGCCAGCAAGATTGGCTGCAAAGCAGCCAGGGGATGAATTCCTATTTGCAAACGATGGAGGACCTTTCGTTTGAAGTCGGCCGGATGTCCGGCCGGTTCAAGCATGCGGAAGGTTGGCGCCGTCATTCCCACCTGGGCTTCGCCAGTGAGGATGCGGACCCTCTGCGCGAGGCTCTCGGTAAGAACGTCTTGATCAACAAAACCTATGAGAAAAACCTCGAACGGGGTCTCCTAACGGCTCTGCCATGAAAGGAATCCACGATCATGCCACGAAAACTTAGCTCAATCGCTCCCGATTGGTGGGATTACACCACGCTTGACGATGCCTTGATTCGCGATGCGGCGGCTCTGACGCCGCAAGCCATGCTGAAGCTGTCCCGACCCGGCTTCAACGTCGTGTTCTACGAGACGCTTGAGGAGTTTTATCTCGCCGAGGCGCTGGAGTACATCACGGCCTGGCGGCAATCCACCGCGGACAATCCGGCGGGGATCTGCGGTCCGATCGGCCCGACCGAACAACTGCCCCTGGTCGCCCGCCTTGTCAACGAACTTGGGCTGGACCTTCACTCCGCGCATTTCTGGGGCATGGACGAATGGGTCATCGGCGGACGCGAAGCGCCGGTGAGTCATCCGCTTTCTTTTGAAAAAGCCGATCAGGAACTCTGTTTTAAACGGATCAGAAAAGAACTCCGCATACCCGCGGCGAATCTGCACTTTCCCAAAGCGGACACCTCTGGCTACCGATCCACGTGGGACGCCGGAGTGAGATGCGCGGTGATGCAAGGCGGCCAAGGGGACGTAAAGCACTGGGCCTTCAACGATCCACCCCGGCGCAAAGGGAAGTATAACGATGCCCCCTCGCCCCCGGACGAATACCGAAAACTCGCCACCCGCGTGGTCGATCTTCACCCTTTGACCATCGCGCAGAACGCCCGCACCTCCGGCGGCGGCAACATCTCCCTCGTCCCGACGCAAGCCATATCCGTCGGCCCGGTCGAGACCTGGAAGGCCGAAAAGGTCTCGATCTGGCACGCCGGGCTGCATGACAATCCCTTCGGTCAACGCCTCACCACGCTCATGATCGCGAAGAAGTTGCCTGACTCTGCCGTGCCGATGTCCTTGTTGGCCGATCATCCCAATGTCCAGTTTAACTTCTATCGCCCCGGCATCGGAAGTTGCTCCGTCGAAATGCACTAACTATGGATATTAATCCTGAGTTGCTGAATCGTCTGCGGACAATGTTGACACGAGCGGTCCCGCTCGTGTTTTTGGCCCTGATCCGTCATTTCTGGGCCATATTGGGGTGCCTGGTCTTTGTGGGAGGATTGACTTTTTCTTGCGATAACTTTCTGCGCGTTCATTCTGACGGTCACTCTCATCTCACCTTCCTGGCCGAGCCACGCGTCCCGGAACACACTCCGCCTGCTACACTGGATCAAATAAAACAATGGGTGGCGTTTACGGCAGAGTTGGCGCAATCCGCCAAACCGCGCCTCCTTTCGTCGTCTTTAAGGCGTCTTACATCCTCCCGGCCATCGGCTGACCTCGACATTACTCACGGCGAAGCGACGGTGACTTTCACCGTGTCCGCTCGAACGCCGGAAATTGCCGTGAAAATCAACAACGACATTTATGCGGAATTCGCTCACGTGTTAGACGGCGTGACAAAAACCAACGTGGTTCTATTGCCCGTTGATTATCACAGCGACCCCGCGGTTTACCATTATTTGCTGACGACAAAACTCGTCGCGATTGCCTTTGTGTTTCTGCTTGCCGCATTTTTTTGCAAAGAGAGCGCTTATTATGAGACCATTAAAGACCCCGCCGACATCAAGGCGGCGGTTGATTTGCCTGCATTGGGCCTTGTGCCGTTCAGGAAAGATAACACTAACTTGTTGAAGCAAGGACGGCAGTCCGAATTGGCTGACCGATACGAGATACTAAGTTATTACATTTATTCCAGGTGCAAAGGGTTGCGTTCAATTCTTATCACGAGTACTGGCCCAGAGGAGGGTAACTCCACCGTGGCGCTCAACCTCGCGACGGCGGTTGCGTGGAGTGGGCGCAAGGTGGTTCTGCTCGATGGGAATTGCAGGCGTCCTTCGTTACACAGGCAATTCCACGTGTCGCGCACGGCTGGATTGGCTGATCACTTACGTTCAGATGTTAAGTTGGAGACTATTATAGTTAAGACCGAATGCGCGACGCTGGATTTTATACCCGCGGGAGGGACGGGCCACGACTCCGGATTGATTGCGTCGCGCGGATGCTTTGAACTCGTCCGCGAGCTGGAAAAGAACTATGACTTGGTGGTGATCGACTCGCCTCCTGCGCTGTCATTTCCGGAGCCGCTCATTCTCGCGTCTTTGACCCAGGGCTGCCTATTGGTTGTGGAATCGGGAAAGACTGGCGCGACCGCGTTGAGCCGGACCGTCGAAAACCTGAGAGCAGCCAATGCCAATGTTCTTGGGGTCGTCATCAACCAACTGCGATTCCGTATTTTTGGCAGAGCCGAACTTGAATCCCGTGATTATTATGGCCAGAGCCATAAACCCCTGGAAATTGAGCAGCGAACCCAGGCAAAGCGGAAAGTTTGAAACTGTGTCGCCGGCAGATCAGCGGACGCGGCTGGGCTGAGTTCTTAATTCTTAGCGCTCGTCAAGTGGAGTGGAGACGACCGAATTTGACGCCAGCAGGGCCTTTAGTTTCGCGAATGACTCGTCAGAAGAGCCGGGGTTGGCTGGCGGCGTTGGCCATGGTCTTGCATCGAAAACTCGCAAATCAACATGCCTGCTCCCGCCATTCCCGACAGAAAGATAATCGGTGGATCCGCAACCAAGGAACCTCCAACGAAAGAAAACCCACATGAAACCAACAAAATCACTCCCGCCCACCGGTGAATGCCAAGACTTTTCATAACGTGCTTCCGAATCGAGACCTTTTTCAGCTAGATTTGGGCCAATGGAACCTCAGCACGGAGCGAATAACTGTAAGCAGTTGGTTTTTAATATCTTGCAGTTTTAGCCTCGCTGCTCTCTAAATGGCCCGAACTGTCAAAGTGTTAAGTAATCCGACGTTTTCGCGGCCGGCTTCGTTGCCCGGTTGAATGAATCCACATGAGATTCTCCTTTCCCGCAGCGATGAAGATTTCCCGGGGAGCGCGACCGTCCCGGTCGCTTCCAGTCGGCGTCCCGCCGGCTGGCCCTTGGACTGAGAAACCATCTCAAGTGCATAGGCCAGAGAGGCTGCGCATCTCGCAGTTTGGACAGGGTACTCTGATCTTTAGCTCCGTCAGGAGCGAAATCCTTGTAGATCGACCAGATCCCATGAAGCAATAGCTCGGTTGGAAGCGGCCTATGAGGAGCAACCGCACAGCAGATGTTGCCTCTACGAGGCTTTGCTTTTCCGTGGTGATGGCGTTCTACAGAGGTCGTGCTTCCGGCGCTGCTGTAGCGTTGGAGGCGCGCCAAAAAAAACCGAGGTTTTCCTTACTCTTGCAATAACCGAACAGGCTGTTGTATATATAATAATACGGTTGGGAATGAAGAACTTGCGCGCGAGGCTGCCGATTTTCCGGCCAAATCAGCGACTGGGCCGTCGTAGGATCAACAGTTAAGCTTTAATGTACTATGTGGGATGAGGACTCAAGATGGCATCAGGCAAATTTCCGCCTTCTGGTTTCGGCGGTCGCGATTGGCGTTGTTGGTGGTTTCATCCTTGCACTCTGGTCTGGGGACTGGCAACCATATCGGGCGTTCCTTGAGGTCTTGGGCTGTATCGTGGCGGCAGTTTGCGTTTACGCTGCGTTCGTCTGGACATTGAGGCTTCTGGCCCTGCAGATCAGGAATGTGGTCAAGCATTTGAGGCATAAACGTGACGACGCTTAACCCCCAAAGGAATGCAGACAACCCTCCGCTTCGTGCCGGGTTATCTGCATTCCTTTGGGGGTTGGTGGCACCGAGATTGCATCCGGAAATCCACCGGCGCGGGGTTGTTGACCCGAATCGTTCGACACATCAGTACATACACCTATGAATGAACCCGCGGTCTTTTTCTTCATGGCCCTTCTTGGGTCGATTGTCGGCTTTTTGTCAGAGCGGTTACGTGCCTCCGGACGGATTGCACTGGCACTGCCGCTGATTCCTGCCGTGGCTTTATACTCGGCCATTGGGCGTCGCTGAAACGATCCAATGGTGACGCTCATGGTGAGCGTCCTTTGCCTCACGGCGCCGCTCGCGGTTCTTTATGGGTTCCACGCCCGGCGCAAAGCGCCGCAACGGGCGCTCGCGTGGATTGGTCTGGTGCTGTCTCTTGTTGTCTTTGTCCCGTTCATCATGGTGATGATTGGATCCGCGCTCAATTTGGGAAACGCGCTATGCCGTTGATCTCCGCACAAAGGACCAAGGGAGGCGTTAATAAATTAAGGTGGCAAGTTGACGGGCTCCTGGCGCGTCTCAGGCTAAAGCGTCTTTGCAGTATTTAAGACACTTGGCCACCTCCGCCACGGAATCGGAGCCTTGGGGGATTTTGTATTCAAGCTCAATGTCCGCCGGGAACGTGTATTTTTCCTTTCGCATCAGTTGCAGGATCTCCTTGATCGGCGTTTGCCCTTCGCCCCACGGAAGGTTGCCGCCATCGGCAGTTCGGTCTTTCAGATGCAGGCTGACGATGCGGCTGTGATATTTCTCAATGACAGGAACCGGAGACTTTCCTTTGGTGCCCGCAAAATAATGGCCGCAGTCGAGGTTAAAGCCTATGTAGGGGCCGACCTCAAACAGCGGGTCCGGCGCGTCAAGGACAGGAAAATTGGTCGTGTGGTTGTGGAATCCGACCCAAATCTTGTGCTTTTCAGCAAAGGGCGCAAGCCTCCTGGCCTGTGCGTCATTGCGCTCGGTCGTAATTCCGACGCAGCCTAACGCTTTTGCCACGAGAAAATTAAATTCTATCTCTTCATCCGACTGGCCGAATGGAAGCTTGTGCAGGTGGATGTTAACTCCCGCGTCGTTGTAGAGTTTTCGCAGCTCCCGACATTTGGCCAATTGCGCCTCACGTTCCGCGTCGGTTGGCGGTGGCGGCGCTTTCTCACCGGGTTCCCCACGGCGGGCGCGTCCTCCTCCGCGGATTCCGGCATAGGCACGAATCGGGCCGTCCATCATTTCAACTTCACTGAGGCCATCTTTGATCAAGGCCTTGAGGATGTCTTCGGCTGAGTTGAGTTCGCCCCGGAAACTGTAGGTGATGCAACCGACGCGCACGCCGTCGATGACGGAATTGGGCTTGCTCACGCCCGAAGCGGCCGTGTCATCGGCAGCCCACAGAGGCGGCCCGGCAAGAGCGAGCGCGGCTAAACTGGTGGCCTGGGTGAGAAAGGAACGGCGGGACATTGAATATGGGATAGACTTTTGTGTGCTCATATTGCTTTGAGTTTTGACGAAATGGACGCCAAAGGAAAGTCATTCATGCACGGGCGTTGATACGACGCGGCCTTGCGGTATATCTCCTCGACCGCGGCGCCGGATCCTGCCAGCCTGTCGCCATGAAGATTTGGCCCATCGCACTGGCATCGACAGTCAGGTTACCTGCGTGGCCGGCAAACTACTCCTCCCGCTTCCGACTGGTGTGACATCCCTCCGTTCTATGGCCAGGAGCTGACGCAGTTTTACAACGAGTGGCTGGCCAAACGTTACCCGTCGCGTGAGGCGCTGGAGCGCGTGTGGCAGGATGGCGCGCGCGCCGCGGGTCCGCGGATATTGCGCGACGGCGCAGAGAACTGGGACTTTTGGGCGTCGGAAAAATCACCCGCGCGGCTGGAAACGACCAACGACGGCACGAAAGTGACCATTCAGGCCGTGGCATGTCCTGCTGACGCAGCGGAATTTGAAACTGCAAAAAGGGATGAAATATCGCGTCACCTTTCGCGCGCGCTCCTCGTCCTCTCGCCCCATCGCCGCGGAAGTCTGTCACAACGATCCGTGGCGCGGCTACGGCTCGGCCCAATTGGATCTGGCCGAGCAATGGAAGGATTGCCAGCTCACCTTCACCGCGCCGGAGGACGACGATAATGCACGGCTCACTTTTCAGTTCGGCCAGACGACCGGTACCGTGTGGATTGCGGACGTGAGTTTGCACGAATCGCCGGTTTTCGGGCTGCGTAAGGATGAGAGCCCGGCAGATGGGACGGTGCGCCGGCTCGACCCGGCTGAGTTTGGCAGCGCGACGGACGAGCGGTTCCGCGACGAAGGCCGGTTTTATCTCGAGCTGGAACGTCGCTACTACGAGGCGATGCGCCAGTTTCTGCGCGTCGTCTTGAAAGTGCGCGCGCTTCTCGAAGGGACCAACGAAAACTACGGGCTGCCCAGCCTTGAAACGCAGGCGACCCTCGATTTGATGGACTGCCATGCTTACTGGCAGCATCCCGAATTCCCGCATCAGCCGTGGTCAGGAACCGATTGGAAAATCAGAAACACGCCGATGCTGGACGCCCCGGCACAATCCACCATCAGCGCGCTCAGCCGCTCGGCCGTGGTTGGCAAACCGATGGCCGTCAGCGAATATAACCACCCCTTTCCGAGCGAGTACGGCTGCGAGATGCCGCTCTTGCTGGCCGCCTACGCTAGCTTGCAGGATTGGGACGCGGTGTACGGCTACACCTTCGGCAGCAAATGGACGGAGCGCGAACTGAGCGGGGACGCCGTGACCGGATACTTCGATCTGTGCAACGAAGTCAGCAAACTGGCGCAAATGCCGGCTGCTTCGTTGATCTTCCAACGCGGCGACGTCCAACCCGCGCGCCAGTTGGTCAAGCTGGACTTCGACGAACACCGCCTCTATGACAGCCTCAAGGAGAAACGCTGGGATCTTGTGCAGTTCTTCACCGAAGGGGAACTTTCACCGCTGTTACCGCTGGTGCATCGCCTCAGAATCGACAAATTCAATGCCCCGCACACGACCCGAGCCGCCGAGATCACTTTCCAGCAACCCGCCGGCCCCATCGCCAGCGACACCGGCCAGTTGCTCTGGGAAGCGGCTGAGAAAGGCGCCGGCCGGCTGACTATCAACGCCCCGCGCAGCCAAGCCATCCTTGGTTGGATCGGCGGCCAGACCCTGCGCACCCTCGACACCGAGTTCCATCTCACGACGCCATTCTGCGCCGTCAGCCTCACCGCGCTGGACGGCGAACCCCTGTCAGTCTCGAAGAAAATTCTGCTAGTCGCTGCCGCACGGTGCGCGAATACCGGCATGCACTGGAACGCCGACCGCACCAGCATCTCGGACCAATGGGGCGGCCCGCCGCTGCTGATTGAACCGGTCGAAGGGCAAATCCAGCTTCGCCACGCCGCCGGCCTGGAGCTGGTTCCGCTCGACGGGGCCGGCCTGGCTCAGGCCGGCAAGAAATCCTTGCTGGCGGCACACGACGGCGCCTGCGCGATCCGGTTGGCCAAGGGCGACGCGACAGTCTGGTACGTTCTGCGACAAATATGACACCTCCGACTCAAAGTAATTGGCTCCGCCAGCTTATATCCGTTGATCATAGTCCTTAAGGAGTCGGGCTCTTTAGTTTCTCCCACCAACGCCGCACAGTTCTTCCGCTTGATGAAATTGTGAATTGCGGATGCTCATTCTCATTCCGTTGATCGCGGCGCGCTGGCCTGCAGGATGGAATTCAAGTCCTGCTCTGCCGTGGTAATCGGCATGAGATTGAATTTCTCATTCAGAACCTTCAGCACAGCGGGCGTGATAAAAGCTGGAACCGTTGGGCCCAAGCGGATATTGCGGATGCCGAGATGGAGCAACGTGAGAAGAATGGCGACGGCTTTCTGTTCGTACCATGAGAGCACGAGCGAGAGCGGCAAATCATTCACCCCGCACTTGAACGCCTTGGACAATGCCACAGCGATTTGAATGGCTGAATAGGCGTCGTTGCACTGGCCAATGTCCAGCAACCGCGGGATGCCATTGATCGTGCCGAAGTCGAGCTTGTTGAAGCGATATTTGCCACAGGCAAGTGTCAGGATGACGCAATCTTTCGGAACGCTTTCGGTGAACTCGGTGTAATAATCTCGCCCGCTCCTCGCGCCGTCGCAACCGCCCACCAGGAAGAAATGCTGGATGGCCCCGGCCTTCACCGCTTCTACCACTTTGTCGGCAACGCCAAGAACGGCGTTATGCCCAAAACCAACGAGAATGGTCTTGTCGGCGCCGTCCTGTTCAAATCCCGCGGCGGCCAGCGCCGCCTCGATCACCGGTGAAAAGTCCCCGTTGGAGAGGTGTGTCACTCCCGGCCAGCCGACCAACCCGCTGGTAAAGATCCGATTTTTGTAATTTTCCTGCGGCTCCTGGATGCAATTTGTCGTCATTAGAATTGCTCCGGGAAAATGGGAGAACTCGGTTTTTTGATCCTGCCAGGCGCCGCCGTAATTGCCGGCGAGATGTTTGAACTTTTTCAATCCCGGGTAGCCGTGCGCGGGAAGCATTTCGCCATGCGTATAAATGTGGATCCCTTTTCCCTCGGTCTGCATCAGCAGTTTCTCCAGGTCCTTGAGATCGTGGCCCGAGACGAGAATCGCCTTTCCTTTCAAGGCCTCCACCCGCACCGCTGTTGGCGTCGGCTGCCCGTAGGCGCGAGTGTTGGCGGTGTCGAGCAATTCCATAACTTGCAGATTCACTTCGCCGCATTTGAGATTGAGGGCGAGAAGCTTTTCCGCCGATGGAATCTCCTCCGCGAGATAACAGAGCGCTTCGCCAATGAAGGCGTAAACAGAATCGTTTTCCTGCCCGAGGACGAGCGCGTGTTCCGCGTAGGCCGCCATGCCTTTGATTCCGTAAAGCAGCAACTCTTGCAACCCCGCGATGTCCGCGCCGAAGAGTTGGCGGCGCGTCAAGCTCGAGGCCGCTTCGCCCTGAGCGACCAACTCTTCGGTCGTGTGCCTGGGCCGCCACGTCGCCGGCCCGCGCACTTCCTCAACTTCTTTGCCGTTCCTGCGCGCGGCACTTTGATAAAGCACCGCGGCACGCTCTCGCAAGACGATGGCGTGCCGAATGGCCTTCTCGATGGCTGCGTCGTCAAAGTTTACGTTGGTTACCGTCATGAAGAGCGCTTCGAGCAGAAACCGGTCGAGTTCCGGATGGGTGGCTCCGAGCAATCGGGCGCGATGGCCAAATTGGGCGAGGCCCTTGGCGGCGTTGACCAACAGATCTTGAAGAACGGCGGTGGAGGCGCCTTTACCGCACACCGCGAATTCGACGCAGCCTGTCCCTTTGGACGTTTGTTCACATTGAAAACAGAACATAATCAGTATTTCAGTTTGTTGTTTTGCACCACCGCGTTGGCGGTGATTTATCAGGGAGAAGGTATCAGGCAATGAGCAAGCGGGGCTTGACCCAGGTCAAAGGAAATTAAATTGCTGAGTTGTCGGATCCTGGGCGAGCACACAGTCGGTTTTGTGCCACAGACAAGATCTGGAATCATTCTTCCGGAAACCGATTAAGCGCTGCAAGCCGTCTTTCCTCAGGTTTTTTCCGCCGCCCCATATCCCGCCGCCCTGCGCCCAGATGATCTTGCCCCCCCCTCCTGGCGTAATGTGGCTTGCGTCGTTAACTGCTTGCCAATGAGGCTCCTAAGAAAGAAACGCTAATAAGAAGCATTATGAATAGGAAAACCCTACTCTGTTTGTAAGGTTTTTCCCTCATTCTGCCGATAGTTTTCTTGACAAATGAAGCGTCCTATTCACGCCTTTGTTTCAATACTGGGCCTCCTTTCCGCCCTTGGTCAGGCAGCCGCCCAAGGCACGGCCTTTACCTACCAAGGCCAACTGAACGACAATGGAACCCCGGCCAACGGGTCATATGACTTAAGCTTTGGACTCTTCAATGTAGCCACAGGTGAGAAAACAGTGGTTGCGCCGCGCACGAATTCAGCCGTGTGTGTCACCAACGGCCAGTTCACCGTCATCCTGGACTTTGGTTCCGACATCTTCACCGGTGCAAACTATTGGCTGGAGTTGAGCGTGCGCACCAACGGCTCCTCGATGTTTCACACTCTTGCTCCTCGTCAAGCTGTCCTGCCAACACCTTACGCGATGTTTGCGGCCAACGCCGGCGTGGCCAACTTCGCTCTCAGCGCCAGGTCAGTGGCTGCGGCCGATATTGCCGGCATTATCGGCTTCGCACAATTACCAGACACGCTGCTTACTAATAACTCCACTGGCTTGACTTTATCCGGCGTTTTCGGCGGCGACGGCAGTGCCTTAATGAACTTGAACGCTTCGCAGTTGACGGGGGGCACGTTGGCCGACCGGCTGCTCTCAGCGAATGTGCCCTTGCTCAATGGGACCAACGCGTTTACCGGCACCAACAGTTTTGCCGGGGTGACGATGGCGACCAACGTCAACAACGTGATCAACGGCACGTTTACCGGCAGTCTGACCGGTAATGTGACAGGCAACCTCAGCGGCAACGCAACGACCGCCACCAGCGCCACGACAGCGGGGACAGCCAGTAATTTCAGCGGGCCGCTGGCGGGCGACGTGACGGGGACACAGGTGGCGACGGTGGTATCGAGCGTAGGCGGGCAGACGGCGGCCAGCGTGGCTGGCGGGGCCAGCGCGGCCAATGCCGCCACCAGCGCCAACACAGCCGGCACGATTGTGGCGCGGGACGGTTCGGGCAAC
>JBKQWF010000328.1:0-41150 GCA_052139695.1 Limisphaerales bacterium | reverse complement strand
TGTGGTCGGCCGGGAGGTTGATCGCTTTGGCGTTTTTGATCACGTCCTGCACGTCCTCGGCGGTAATTTCGCGATCAGCGGAGACCACCGGATGGACCCCGTGGTTGTTGAACCCGCGCACGTGATTTCCGGTCACGCCCAAATACACGCTGCGAATCTCGACATTGGCCATTTGCTCGGCCTCGACAATGGCGTTGCGGACATCTTCCTCCGCCAGGGTGGCATCGCAAATTTCGCCTTTGCGCACGCCGCGGGAACGGGCCTGGCCGACGCCAATGATGTTCAGGGCCCCGGCGGCGTTGATTTCACCGACAACCACGCAGATTTTGGAAGTGCCAATTTCCAAACCGACGATGATGGAGCTGGAGTCAAACATGTTTTTTCTTGGGGTGCGGAGGTTTGGCGGGATGCGGCGGCACCGGCGGCATGGCCGAGGCGGCCACCCAGCGCACGGGCAGATTGTTGGAAATGGAAAGATCAAGCGAGGCGATGGCTTTGCCCCATTTTTGATATTGATCGTAGATGATGCGCCAGCGCCGCAACTGGGTCGGCAAGTTGTTAAACGAAAATGAAACCTCGGCGCCCTGCGAGGTGGTCACTTGCAAGATTTCCGGCACGGACACATTGATGCGCTCCAATTCAACCAGGCCGTTCATGGGGGAGTGGTCAAACTCGCATACTAAGCGCAAAGCGGCGCGAATTTGCGGCGCCTCCGTGGGCCGGCCTAATTGCACATCCCCGGCCTGCACCCCCACGAGAATGGGCAGACGCTCGCTGGCTGGCAGGGAAATGGCGCGCCACCGCGGGTCGAGCGGCCTCAACGTGTAACCCTCCTCGTCAAAATCATAGACGTCCTGTGCCAGTTGCCCGTTGGGCAGCACGCTGGTCACAATGGTTTGGGCCACCGGGTCGCGCTCGGTCACCTGGAGGTTGAGGGTGTGGGGCAGGACACGCTCGACCGCGACCGATTCAATGCACGGCTGCAGTTCCAGGTCGCGCTTGACCCGCATCAAATCCAGCGCCATGAGATTCTCGCCTTTCTTGACCATGGCCCAGTGGCGAATGGCGTCCGCCTTGAGCACCCCATCCGTCTGCACGCTGATTTCCTGGATGGCAAAGGCGTCATTCTCGTAAATGAGCCCGTCCAGCAGCCATTGTCCGCCGCGCCAGAGAAAAAACACGGCCAGCAGCAGCGACATGACGACCCCAAAGCTGATCCCGGCCACGCGGAAGCGCGCGGCGCGGGCGTGGCTGGCGCGCAACTTCACGTCCAGCACCTGTTCGCGTTCGGCGAACCGGCGGTTTTTTGGTTTTCTTCGGATCCAGGCAAACATGTTATTCTTGTGGCGCCCGCTCCAGGGCCAGGTCGATCATCCGCTGGCACAATTGGGCGTAATCCAACCCCGCGGCCCGCGCTGTATCGGGCAAAATGCTCAACTCGGTCATTCCCGGCAGGGTGTTGACCTCCAGCACCATCGGCTGGCCGCCATTTCGCACCATGACATCCACCCTGGCGTAATCGCGCCCGCCCACGGCGCGGAACGCTCCCAAGGCCGCCTCCTGGATGCGGCGCGTCGTGGCCGCGTCGAAGTCCGCCGGGCAAACATGCTCCGCGCACCCGGCGGTATATTTGTTGTTATAGTCAAAAAAACCCTTCTTGACCCGTATCTCCGCGATGGGCAGCGCCTGGCCGGCGAGAATGCCGACGGTCGTCTCACGGCCGATGATCTTTTCTTCCATCAGCACCTCGGAATCAAAACGGAAGGCGTCGGCCAGCGCGGACGGCCATTGCTCTTTTTTGTCAAGTATATGCACGCCAACGCTGGAGCCCTCGCGCACCGGCTTGATCACCACGGGCGGATTCCAACCGTTCGGCCAGGGGGCGGACGCGGAGGCCAAGACCTCGAAACGCGCGGTGGGAACGCCGGCGGCAAGGCAGCGCTTCTTGGTCAAGACCTTGTCGAATGCCACCCGGCTCGCTTCCGCCCCGCAACCGGTATAGGGCACCCCCAGCTTGTCCAATTGCTCTTGCACCGTGCCGTCTTCGCCGTAAGTGCCGTGCAAGGCGAGAAAGACGACCTCCGTGCGGGGCGGCAGTTGCCAGGCGGGAGTTTGCGGGTCCAACTGAGACACGGTATGGCCGAGGGCGGCCAGGGCTTTGCACACCGCCGCGCCGGAGCGCAACGACACTTCCCGTTCGCTCGAAGGGCCGCCCAGCATGACCGTAACATGAAGCGGGCGCGTTTTCATTGGCCGATAATCTCCACTTCCTCGTGCAAATCGATGCCCCGCCTGGCCTTGGCCTGCGCTTTGACGAAATCAATCAGTTCGAGCACATCCGCCGCGCTCGCGGTGCCATCGTTGACAATAAAATTGGCATGGACGTCCGACACGACGGCTCCGCCGCGGCGGGCGCCCTTCAGGCCGAGTTGATCGATCAATTGCCCGGCGGACAGGGCCAAAGAAGGGTTCTTGAAAATGCAACCGGCGCTCGACTCTTTTGGCTGTGATTTCCAGCGGATTTGGTTGAAGCCCTCGGCGCGCTGGCTGATCGCCGCTTTGGAATCCGGCTGGCCCGCGAAGGTCGCGGCCAGGGCGATGCGCGTTTTGAAAAAGGGGCAGGAGCGGTATTCAGCGGGAATTTCCCCCGCGGCGCGCTCCTCGACTTTGCCATTCTCATCCATAAAACGGACGTGGGTAATGACCGCGAAAGTCGAGCTGCCCATGGCGCCGGCATTCATGCGCAAGGCCCCGCCAACGCTGCCCGGAATGCCTTCCAAAAACTCCAACCCGCCCAGCCCCAAGTCCCGCGCTTTGGCCGCCACGGCTTTGAGTTTCACGCCGGCGCCGCAACGCAGTCGCGAGCCGTCAGCTTCGATTCTTGCGAAATTCGCATGGGCCAGGCAAATGACCACCCCGCGAATGCCGCCATCGCGAATCAATAAATTGGAGCCCCGTCCCAGCACCAGCACCGGGATTTTTCCCGCCCCGCAGAATTGCAGAATCCGGGCCACGTCCTCTTCGGAAGCTGGCTCCACATAGACATCGGCGGTTCCACCCACGCGCAATGTGGTCCGCTTGGACAACGATTCATTTTCACGCACGACACACTGCGGCAAGCGCGCCTTGAGCACTTCAAAAATTGTTTGAGTATCAGGCATCGTGTTTAACAAAGTTTTTCCCTCGGGTGATGCGCTTTGAGCCAATGCGCGTGGGGCTGGCCGTTTTGGGACTCCCATTGGAGGATTCTTTCCGCGATCGCCGCCGCCGAACCGGGAGAACGCCAGCCCGCCAAAGCCTGCCTCATGGCGGCGCGTTTAGGGGCATCGCGCAGCAAGCCCAAAACTTCGGCCGCCAGTTCCCCCGCCCCGCACTTTTCTTGTTCCAGCATCCGCGCCGCGCCCGTCCGCGTGAGCGCCTGGGCGTTGTGATATTGGTGATTGTCCGCGGCGGCTGGATATGGAATCAGCACCGCCGGAAGTTGTCTCGCGGCCAGTTCGGCCAGGGATGACGCGCCAGCCCGGGTCACCGCCACGTCGGCCGCGGACAGCGCCGTGCCCATGTCGTTGAAGAATCCAGGGACGAGCGCCCGCGCCCGCAACGCTTGGTAGGCCTGGCGCACCGGGGCGGCATCCGCGGGAGATGTCAAATGAACGAATTGCAAATCGGGAAGGGCCTGCCGCAATTGCGGTGCCGCCTGCAAGACGAGATCGTTGACCTTTCGCGCTCCCTGGCTGCCGCCCATGATCAAGAGAACCGGCGATTCAGGCGCAAGCCCCAAAGCCGCCCGCGCCTCGCGCGTCCCCAATGTCTGAAGGATTTCCCCCCGCACCGGCATGCCCGCTGCTTCCACCCGCCGGGCGCGCAATTGCTCAGCGGCCCCGGGAAAATAGACAAAGGCGCCATCCACCCACCGGGCCAGCCAGCGATTGGCTCGGCCGGGAATGCTGTTGGACTCATGCAAGAAAGTCCGCGCTCCGCTTCTTTTGCCCGCCAGGACCGCGGGGGCGCTGGTAAATCCGCCCATGGCCAGCACCAACGCCGGACGTGCCCGCTGAAAATGGCGCCGCGCCAGCCGGTACGATTGCCAGAATCCCCACACGAATCCTGGAAATCCGCCCCGGTTCAGACCAATGGCCGGCAGTTGGACAATCTCCATTCCCGTGACGGAACGCACAGCCTGTTGATCGACCTCTTTGCGCGAGATCATCAGGGTGACCGAACATTGCCTCTGGCGCAATTCGGCGGCAACGGCCAGCCCAGGAAAAAGGTGTCCCCCGGTGCCGCCGCAAGCGATGGCCACACGAGGCGGCGGAGCCGACGGAGATGCACCGGGGTCAGGCATGGGCGGCCTCCGGCACGGCTTCGAACGGATTGCTCTTTCGTTTGACGGGAGCGACGGCAAAGCGGGAGATGCTCAGAAGCAGCCCGATGGACACAAGCATGAGAACCAGGTTGGAACCGCCGTAGCTGATAAAGGGCAGCGGCATTCCTTTGTTCGGCAGTACGCTCGTCACCACGCCGATGTTGATGAACGCCTGCATTCCAATCATGGAGGTTAACCCTGCCCCCAGCAGCAGGCCAAAAGAGTCGCTTGCCCGATTGGCGATGCGGAATCCGCACACCACCAGCAAAACGAAAAGAAGCAACACAGCCAGCGTCGCCACCAATCCCAATTCCTCTCCGATGATGGAAAAAATGAAGTCCGTGTGGTGCTCTGGAACAAAACCGAGTTTTTGGCGTCCGTTACCCAGGCCCAGCCCCAGCCAGCCGCCGGAGCCCAGCGCGATCATGGCTTCCCATGCCTGATAGCCTGCTCCTTCCTTGGCCTGCTCAGGATGCAGCCAGGCCAGGATGCGGCGCAGCCGCATTGGGTCATGCAGGAGAGAAATGGCCAGCCCCGCCCCCAGAACGAGCGCGGGTGGAATAATAAAACGGAGCCGCGCGCCTGCCAGGAGCAACATCGCGCCGCAAACCGCCGCGAGCAGTATCGTGCAGCCGCGATCCGGCTCAACAAAAATCAAGGCGAGGACGGTCACGATAATCGCGCCCGGAATGACCAACCCTTTGTAGAATCCTCCCATTTGCCGCTGGAAGCGGTCCGCGTAGGCGGCCAGGAACAGGATGAGCGCCAATTTAGCCAGCTCGGATGGCTGGAAATGCGGCATGCCCGGCATACCGACCCAGCGGCGGGCTCCATTGCGCGCGATGCCGATTTTCGGCGCGAAAACCAGGACCAGCAGCACGACCGAAATCCCCAACAGCCAGGGGGCGGCGATCTTCAGCTTGCGGTAATCGACCGAGGCGGCGGCGACGCAGCCAATGAAACCAAAGCCGCACCAGGAGAGTTGCGATAACAGATAGTGGGTTCCCGCCTGGTTGGTGCCACTATCCATGTTCATGCTGGAGCTGTAAAGCATGACCAGCCCCAAGCCGTTCAATACAGCCACACAGAATATTAAAATGGTCGTTGTCCATTTCATTGTGGCGTGGACCGGACATGGACCCCAGGCTGAGGGTATGCCTGAAGCCCATGAATTGTGTGCGCGCTAATTCGCGGTGCCTGGGGCAGGGGCGGGTGCTGTCGCCGGCGTCGTGGTCACGGGAGTGACCGCCGTGCTCGTCTGCGGTTGAGCATTCGAGGCGGACGCTGGGGCCACATCCGCTCCCGTCGGCTTTGGAGCAGGCAGCTTCAGCTTCTGGCCCACACGAATCGACGTTGTCTTGAGGTCGTTCAACGCCATGAGCTTCTTGTAAGAAGTGCCATGCAGCCGGGCAATTTTGCCCAGCGTATCCCCGGTCTTTACGACATAAGCACTCCCATCGGAAACTCCCCCCTCGGCCGGAGCCGCCGCGGAATTCGCCGCCACCGCGGACGAGCCCGGAAGTTGAATCTTCTGGCCGACTTTCAGTTTCCGGGCATCCACGCCTGGATTGGCTTCGATGAGCGCTTTCACGGAGATATGTTGCCGGTGTGCGATGGCGGCAAAGGTATCGCCGCTCGCTATGACGTAATCGGCGCCCGCGGTCGTTGGCGCGACGGGCGGCGGAGTCGTGGCAACGGGCGGGGCCACTGCTGCCTGCGGCTGAACTGTCGGCGCGGACGGCGGTGACATCGGCGGCGGGGTGGAGGTCTGGATCGTTGCCACCTGGTTGTTCGACAGGGAATTGACGTTGACTGGCGGCATGGTCTCTTGAGAGGTGTTGGTCGCGGCGGCGTAATCGGGTGAATTCTGGCCATTGCTCTCTTTGGCTTGCTCCTTGCCTGTATCCTTGCAACCTTGCAAAAGCATGCCGCCGATGAGAACGACGTGGACCGTCAGAATCATCAGGATCTTAAAATAGAGACTGGATTTTCCGCGGGGAGGCGTTGTGCCTTGCGGGATAAGCGGGCTGTTTGTATTCATAATATTGGGCGTTGCGCGAGTTCTTTCAGTGAGGTGAGCGGTTTGTTTTGCTTGCGCCGTGGTTTTCCCTCAAAAACCACGAAGCAAAGAGTAAAGTTTTTCCGAAAATGGCTGCCTTCGTGCTAATGTCACGAATTCTCATTTTTTCAATTCCTAATCGGCCTGCATCTTGTGGTTTCAGAGTCCTAATGCCACAATCTATTGGGTGTTGAGTGGCAAAAAGCCGCTCAAACAACATTTCACCCGCCTGGAGAGAAACCTGAAATTGATCAAGACTCGAGCAAGCTGGTGATTTCAAAAATGCGCCGCCTTGAAACGGATTTCTCTCCGTTTCGCTTACCGTTTCTAGCAACCTTGGGGGCGCCTTGCAAGCTGGAAAGTAACAATCAGGCGAATTTTTTTCCGCGTGGTTTTGCTTGGGGTCTTTCATCGGATCTTCAGGGTGCTGAGGGCCACGACCGCGCAGACCACGCAGAGGATATAGAACCGCGTCACGATCTGCGATTCGTACCATCCCAGTTTCTCAAAATGATGATGGAGCGGGGCCATGAGAAAGACCCTCCGGCCCTCGCCATATTTGAGCCGGGTGTACTTGAACCAGCCCCGCTGGATCAGGACCGACCCCGCTTCCGCCACGAAAACCCCTCCCGCCAGCACCAGGACCAGCGGTTGATGAATCAAGACCGCCAGCATGGCCAGCACTCCCCCCAGCGCCAGCGAGCCCGTGTCTCCCATGAAGACCTGGGCAGGATGGCAGTTGAACCACATGAAACCGAGGCACGTCCCAATCATGGCCGCGCAAAAGACCGTCAACTCCGCCGCCCCGCTGACATGGGGGATGTTCAAATAGGCCGCCGTGCGGGCGTTTCCCGCCACATACGTCAACACCAGGAAAACAAAGGACACGATGGCCGTGCAACCGATGGCCAGCCCGTCCAGTCCGTCAGTCAAATTAACGGCGTTGGAGCTGCCAACAATCGTCAACGCCGTCAATACTATCCCCACCGCCGCTCCCGCCGCCCCTTCCACCGCCGGCTGTTTGTAAAATGGCACCATCACCTGGCTGATCAGAAGGCTGGTCGCGGGCAGCCGCCACAGATAAAGCGCCACGAAAAGCGCCAGGGCGCCCTGCACCCACAGCTTGATCAATTCCTGCACGCCTTTGCTGTTCTGCCGGCTGATCTTCGCGTAATCATCCAGGAATCCCAGTCCCCCGAGGACGATCACCGTCAATAATGTCAACTGAATGAACGTGGTCCAGCGCGCCCAGAGCAGGGTGGTCACATCCAGCACCAGCACAATCAGCAGCCCGCCCATCGTCGGAGTGCCCTTCTTGCTGAGAACGCGGGCCTGAAAACCGCCGGCGGCGTCCGCCCGGTCCTGGTAATCCTGGCCGAAACTTCTTTCCCGCAGCCACCGGATCATGCGCGGTCCCAGCCACCAGCTCAAAAACAGGGCCGTAATGGCCGCGCCCGCGCTGCGAAAGGTGATATAGCTAAAGAGCCGCAAGGGCGACAACGCCGCGCGCAGGGGCGAGTCCTCGGGGAGCAAGGCAGGGATTTGGCTCAGGTAATAAAGCATCTCAACGCTCCTGGCAGCAGGCCGATCCGCGCAAGGCCTCGGTGATCCGTTCCAGCCGCATGGAGCGCGAGGCCTTGACCAGGACCACGTCGCCGGGCCGCGCGAATTCCTTCACCGCCTGGGCCGCGCTCTCGACCTCCTCGATCTCCACCACCGTCTTGAGCCCTCTTTCCCGCGCCGCCGCCGCGATTTGCCCGGCGCCGCGGCGGCCAATGGCAAACAACTGGTCCAAACGGGAATCTGCCGCCCGCCGCCCCACCTCCAAATGGGCCGCGCTGGAGCAGTTGCCCAATTCGCCCATTTCCCCCAGGACCGCGACCCGCCGTCCCAGGCAGGGCAGTTCCCGCAGGGTTTGCAGCGCTGCCAGCATCGAATCCGCGTTGGCGTTGTAACAATCGTCCAGGATGCGAATGCCGGCCGGGTTGCAAAGCTGCAAGCGCATCCGGGCCGGACGGCAGGCCAGCAGGCCGCGTTCGATCTCCGCGCGGCTCAGCCCCATTTCCGCGCCGACGGCAAAAGCGAGCAAGGCGTTGGCCACCTGGTGCCGGCCCAGCAGCCGGATGCGATACTCCCCGGAAAGTCCAGGATAACGGCATTCCACAAAAAATGCGGCGCCGCCCTCGTCCATCTTTACTTCGCGTGCCACACAGTCATTGTGCCGCTCCAGGCCGGTGAGGATGGTGCGGGCGCGGGTGCGGCGGGCGATGATTTCGCTCCACGGATTGTCGCCGTTCAGGAAGAGGACCCCATCCTTGGGCAGGGCATCGGCGATTTCTCCCTCCTCCCGGGTCACGCCGACAAGATCATGGAAAAACTCCAAATGCTCGCGCCCGATGTTCGTCACCACCCCAAAGCGCGGTTTGACCATGCGTAGCAATTCCTTGAGCTCGCCCGGGTGGTTGGTGCCGGCCTCCAACACGGCGGCCTGATGCGTCTTTTCCAGCCGCAGCAAGGTCAGCGGCACCCCGATGTCGTTGTTAAAGCTGGCTTCGCTCCACAGCGCCGGTTTTTTTTGCCGGAGGACGGACGCGATCAACTCCTTGGTAGTTGTCTTGCCGTTGGAGCCGCCGACCGCGACAATCGGCAAATCAAACTCGCGCCGGTAGGCCGCGCCCAGCCTGCCCAGGGCGCGGCGGGTATTGTCAACGAGAATGATTCCGCACCCCTCCACTCCGGGCGGAAGTTTCGCCCGTTCCGCCACCACGGCGGCGACCCCGCGCCGCGCCGCCTCGGGCAGGAAACTGTGGCCGTCAAAATGTTCTCCTCCGAGGGCAAAAAAGAGGTCTCCGGCTTCCGTCTGGCGGGAATCCGTTGCGACGCGGGCCACCAGGCGATCGGGCGGCCCGGACAGAAGGTCGCCGTCCATCGCGGTGGCGATATGCTGAAGCGAGCGCGGTTCCATATACCTGGGCAAATTTGGAAAGAACGCTTCCGGCGGACGCGCCTTTCCTCTTTAATTATTCTTTTTCAAGGCGGCGCCTGGGCTGCCGCCCGCCACCGCCGTCAACGTCTGGTTGACAGGCGGTTCAAGCTCAATGTCCGGTTTCAAGTTTAAATAGTTGGCGGCCTGTTCCGCAATGGCGTGAAAGGTCGGCGCGGCAATTTCGCCGCCGTAATGGCCGTCCTTGGCTTCATCCAGGACCACCGAGATGCACAGGGCTGGGTGGTCGGCGGGGAAAAAACCGATAAAGGACGAAAAAAACTTCTCCACGTAATGGCCATTCTCCGCCTTTTGCGCCGTGCCGGTCTTGCCCGCCACGGTATAATGTTCCAAGCCTGCCTGTTCGGCGGTGCCTTCGCGCGTTGGCACCGTTTTCAATGCCCGCACCATGTCGGCGATCGCTTCCGGGCTGGCGACCCGGCGGACGGGCTGCGGTTCGTATTGCGCCACGACATGGCCCGCGGCGTCTTCCAGGCGGTTGACCAGCATCGGGCGCATCAGCACGCCATGGTTGGCAATGGCGGCCATGGCCATCGCCATTTGCAGGGGCGTCACCGCCACGCCCTGGCCCATCGGAATTTGCGCGATGGAGACTTTGGTCCAACTCCGCACCGGGTGAACAATCCCGGGCAACTCTCCCGGCAGGGGAATGCCGGTGCGTTCGCCGAAACCGAAATTGTGGATGTAACTCCACAGTTTTTCATCACCCAGGCGGATGCCGATCTTGGCCGCCCCGATGTTGGAAGATTTTGTAATAATGTTCTCCACGCTGAGCAGGCCGTAACTCTTGTGGTCGTGCAGTGTGCGCCCGGCAAAGGCGAAATGCCCGCGCTCGCAGTCGAAGATGTCGTTGAGCGTGATGACGCGTTCGTTCAGCCCGGCGGTCACCGGGACGATCTTAAAGGTGGACCCGGGCTCGGCGATGTCCGAAATCACACGGTTGCGCCGGGCATCCATCGGGAACAGCCCGGGATGGTTGGGGTCATAATTCGGCAGCGTGGCCATGGCCAGAATCTCCCCGGTGCGCGGCCGCAGCATGATGCAGGAAATGCTGATGGGGGAGTGTTTTTGCATTCCGGCGGCCAGTTCGTTTTCGACAATGTTCTGCAGTCCCGCGTCAATGGTCAAAACGACGTTTAAGCCATCGCGCGGCGCCACGTCCTCTTCCCGGTACTTGACCAACTCCCGCTGCCGCTTGTCCATTTCGGTCTTGCGCCATCCCTTGATGCCGTTGAGCTTGCTATTGAAAGTCAATTCGATCCCGTCCAGCCCGGTTTTTTCCTCGTCGTTCGCGACGCAACCTAAAATATGCGCCGCCAGCTTTTGTCCGGGATAGAAACGAATTTGGTCCTCCTCCGCAAAGACGGCGCTGGCGCGGAGATTGCGATAGAAGGCCCTCTGCTTCGAGGGCAGCTTGGCTTCGTTGGCGATAGGATGCAGATGGGCCATGGTCTCCTGGACTTTCTGCCAGGTCTCCAAGGGCGCCTGGTGTTTGAGGACCACATATTTGGAGGTGTTGGTCTTGCCATTCTCCTCTCTTTGGCGCGGTATGAGGCGTTCGGCCAAAACCGGTTCCTCGAGGTCGAGGAGGGGAGCCAGGGCGTGCGCAACTTCCAGGCGGCAGTCGCCCAGCAAGGTAGGATCGGCGCAAATGACTTTGGCCGGCTGGCTGGTCGCTAGCGGCACGCCGCGGCGGTCAAGAATTCGGCCGCGGGCCGGCTCGCGCAGGATGGTTCGCACCGTGTTGAACTCGGCCAGCGTCCGCAATTCATCGTGGCGCACCACCTGCAAATCGACCAGGCGGTAGCCGAGCGCGCCCAGCGCTGCGACGAGCAGAATAGCCAGGCAGAACACTTTTTTGTTCGGCGTTGCCATCGACATTTTTCAATATAAGCCGACCCCTCGCGCCGCTTGGTTCCTCCTTCCAAGCAACGCGAGGAGCGGCAAAATCAGTTTTTCCGTCCGCCCGTGTCCGCCAGCGCTTGGCGCTGGTCTGCCATGACCGGGCTTGCCTGCTCAAATTCCGTTGTTTCCACCAGGCGAATCACCTGGGAGAGCGCCGGCGGCCCGAGGCCGAGGTTGAGCTGTTTCACGGACTTCTCCAAAGAGAGGGGGGAGCACAACAGCGACAATTGCTCGCGTCGCGTTTTGTTTTGCCGTTGCAATTCGGCCAGGCGCTGTTCGCGTTCCTTGATCTGGCGGCCGAGCAAATCGATCTGGTTCTTGTACCAGACGTACCCGATCCCCAGTGTGACAAAGAGCGCGCATAAGGCCACCGCGGTCAACGCCGGCGCGAATCTCCCGGCCGACTCATTCTTTTTATTTCTGGCCATTCAGTTTTCTGCTCCGATCTTTCTCTAAATCTTCTGTTTCTCCAGGACCCGGCATTGGCCGCTGCGGCTGCGCGGATTGTCCCTCATCTCCTCCGCGCCCGGCACGATCGCCTTGCGCGAAACCCACCGGGCTTCGGCTGGGCAGGGCTGCCGCAATTCCGGCACGTCCACCTCCCCAGGGAAGTTGTAACCCCGCGACAGACGGCGGCCGAACCCCTTCACCACTCGGTCCTCCACCGGGTGGAAGGTGATCACCGCCAGTCTGCCGCCGGGTTTCAAAATCTTCATCGCCGCTGCCAGTCCCCGCTCCAACGACCCAAGCTCGTCGTTGACCGCCAATCGCAATGCCAAAAATACTTTTGTCGCCGGATGTGCCTTTCGCCCGGCTCGCGGCGAAATTCGCTCCATCAGGCCGGCCAGCTCCCGCGTCCGGGTGAAAGGCCGTTGTTCCCGCTCTCGCGCGATCTCTCGCGCCACCCGCCGCGACTGCTGCTCGCCCCCTAGGTTCCACAACATCTCCGCCAGTTCTTCGACGCTGGCCTCTTGCAGGATTTTGGCCGCCGTTAAATCCTGGCTTTGGTCCATCCGCATGTCCAAAGGGCCATCCTGCTGAAAGCTAAAACCGCGCTCCGCCCTGTCTAATTGCGGAGAACTGACACCCAGGTCCAGGACGACTCCGTCACAGCTATCCGCTTCGACCCAATCGGCCAGCCCGGCAAAATTGCCCTGCCGAATCTCATAGCGGCCCGCAAATTCGGCCAGCCTGGCGCGTGCTGCTTCCACCGCCGCTGCATCACGATCGCATCCCACCAGCCGTCCGGTGGGAGCGCTCGCCCGCAAAATCGCCGCCGCATGACCGCCGCCGCCCAGCGTCCCGTCCGCCATCAACGTGCCGGGAGCGGGCCGCAACGCCGCCAGCACTTCCGCTTCCAGGACGGATTTATGGGCAAATCCTGGCACCGCTCATGGCTTGGTCATTTTACCCTCAGTCTCAACCGCTTCGTCCGCTGGCCGCTGCTTCTTATCCACCGTCACCACGACCACGTCGTCTTCGCTCAAGTCATTGCGCACCACGATCACTTTTTCCAAGGCCAATTCTGTCTGGACAGTGGCCGCCGGTTTGGACGGAATGGGCCGCCATGAAAAAAATCTTTTTCCCCAACCCGCCGCTCGGCGCCAGAAGCTCTCGGTCGAAGGCTTGTCCTTGAACGGATTGGCCGGCGTCTTCGGAGCCGATGGGGCCGGACTCTCGAGTTGCGGGGGTGCGGCGGCTTTGGCCGCTGGACGCGGTTGCGGTTGCTCAAACAGCCCCGTCTGCAATGGCTCCGCCGGGTGTTCCGGCGCGAAGGCCGGTCCTTTCGAGTTGGCGAGCTTGGGCAGCGGGTGTTCCGAAAGCTTGTAAGTGCCGCGTCGATCCCGGGCGTCCTCAAACGTGTGGCTCTTCGTCAATAAACTCAATCGATTCATAGCTTTATTCCACCAGTTGCAAGGCTTGCGGCAACAACGCCTTGTCGAGCAGTTCCACCTTCTCGTAACGTTCCGGACTCCAAATCTCGAACCGATCCAGGCATCCGACCAGCACCGCCTGGCCCTTGATTTCCGCCGCCGCCCCCATTTCTTCGGGAATGGCAATCCGGCCCGCGCTGTCGAGCTTGGCCTGGATCGAAAGGACGCCCATGGCGCGCCGTAAAACCGGTTTCAATGGATCGCTGCTCGGCATTTCGCTGATCTCCTTTCGCAGCTCGATCCATTGCTGGGGAGGCAAAACCAGCAAACAGGTGCCGGCTTGGTGTTTGGGCCAAACGACGATGGTCAACTCGATCGGCTCGCTCGAACGCCAGCGAAACGGCACTGAGACCCGCCTCTTGTCGTCCACACTGTGGCGATAAAGCGAACTGTAAGTGACTTGGCTGACGGCCTCTTCGGGCATGTTTTCTATTGCAAGTTGTCACAAGATACTCTACATCCCCACTTCGTCCCATTCCATGACATTTCATAACATTTTTTCCCACAACATGTCAACATGGAACTTATCCACAAGTTATTCACAATTTGCTTGGCTTCTTTTCCCCCTTTTGCTAGGCTCGTTTTCTCGTGCTGACCTCGGATTTTGATTACCCTTTGCCGCCAGAACTGATTGCCCAGTCGCCTCTTCCGCAGCGCGATCAGTCCCGCCTCCTTGTCTTGGACCGAGCCACCGAAAAGATGGCCCACCGCCTTTTCCGCGACGTGACGGAGTATCTCGCTCCGGGCGACGTTCTGGTGCTGAACAACTCCAAAGTCATTCCGGCCCGGCTGCGGGGGCGCAATTTGCGGACCAATGGACATTTTGAAGTGCTTCTGGTGGAAGAGGTTGAAGAAAATAATTGGTGGACCCTGATCCGTCCCGGCAGGCGAGCTTCCCCCGGAACAAGAATCCAGTTCCTCGACAAACAGCGCCGGCCATCGGCGCTCGAAGCCACCGTGGTGGAATTCAATGCTACCGGTCAGCGCCGCCTTCAGTTCACGGGGCCAAAACCGGTTTTAGAGGAACTGGATGCCTTGGGCGAGGTTCCCCTGCCGCCTTATATTAAGCGCGAGGCAGAACAGCCATCGGACCGCGAGCGTTACCAAACCGTTTATGCCGAAACCGCCGGTTCCGTGGCCGCACCGACGGCCGGTTTGCATTTTACCAACGAATTGCTCGAAGAAATCCGCGGCCGCGGCGTGAAAACTTGTTTTGTCACCTTGCACGTTGGGCTGGGGACCTTTGCCCCGGTCAAGGTTGAGAACATTTCCGAGCACACCATGCATTATGAGCGGTTCTCCGTGAGCGCCGACACTGCGGCAACAATCAACGCCGCCAAGGACGCCGGTCACCGGGCCATCGCCGTGGGCACGACGACGCTACGGGTGCTGGAAAGCGCTGGTTTGGACAGAATCACGGCGGGCGCGGGGCGGACCAACCTTTTTGTCCGGCCGCCGTTTCGCTTTCGAATCGCTGATGCGTTGGTGACGAATTTCCACTTGCCGTGCTCGACGCTTTTAATGCTGGTGGCCGCGTTTGCCGCGCCGAATGAAACCCGCGGACGGGAGTTGATTCTGCGAGCCTATGGGGAAGCCATCGCCCAGCGCTACCGTTTTTTCAGCTACGGCGATGCCATGCTGCTAAAGTGAGGCGGAGGCGTTTTGCTCCGCCTGGCGCGCCATCAGCCACAAGGCGTCGGAAAGGCGGTTGAGGTAAACAAGAATTTCCAGGTTGTCGAGCTGCCCGGCCTCGCGCAATGCCCAACCGCGCCGTTCCGCTCGCCGGCACGCTGTCCGCGCCAGGTCCAGCGCGGCCGCGGGCAGGGTTGCGCCGGGCGTGGCCCAGCCTTTGAACGAGATTTTTTGGGCTTCGATTCCGGCAACAACCCTTTCAATGCTGGCGGTCATTTCGCCGGTCACCACGGAAAAACCATCCTTGGCATAACGGGGCAAATCGGCGGGCCATGTCGCCAGCTCGCCCATGACGATGACAAGTTGCTTTTGAATGGCGATCAATTCCGCGCCCAGATTGCCGGGCGGGCCGCTGGCGCGAGCCAGGCCCAAGGCAGTGTTCAACTCATCGACGGCGCCGTACGCCTCCACCCGCGGATCGCATTTGGAGACGCGCCGGTTGTACATCAGCCCCGTCGTGCCGTCGTCACCCTTCTTCGTTACTATGCTGGGCATGTTTTGGTTTGGTGGGGCATTCTTTAATGACAGATGACACATTTTCAATGACCATTTTTCAATGGCCCAATCCCTGAAACCCTTGCCCGTTGGCCAGTGCCAAAAAAAATCCGCGCGCCCCCCCGCGGGCGAGTTTGAGATTGACGCTCGCGGCGAACTGCCCTAGTGTCCGCAAAAATGGTATGAACTTCAAATTGATTTTCAAATGCCTGGTCATCATTGCCGTGCTGGCCATGCTGGTCATAATGGGGATCAACAACCGGGAGTTCGTCACGCTCACCATGCCCCGCCTGACCACCCGGCAGCCGGCGGCCCTGATGTATTTCGCTTTCTTTGCCATCGGTTTTCTCGTGGGCGCTGTTTTAATGACAGGCGGCGGCAAGAAGAGCGGCAGCGGCGGCTCGGGAAAATCCGGCAAGGAGAAGGCCTAGAACGGATCCTCTAATTGGTCCCCGTTTTCACGCGAACGGGCTCCGTTTTCAGCTCGATGGCCCGCTGGTAAGCCAGGATGCCCGAGACGATGGCCTGCGCCATGCGCTGGCGAAAGTTCCCGTCAAAGATATTCTTCGCGTCGGCGGGGTTGCTCAAAAAACCGCCTTCAATCAGCACCGCCGGCTGCCGCGCTTCGCGCAGGACCTCAAAGCGGGCCCGCTTCATCCCCCGGTCCTCCAGCCGCAGGCCGCGGGTCACGCTCTTTTGCAGCTCGAAGGCCAGAAGCACGTTGCGCTCGTCCTGTTCGTTGCCCGTCTCGCTGGGCTGTCCCGATTGGCCCCCGCCCTCATTGCTGGAAGCCAGCCCGGCAGGAGTCAAACAAAAAACTTCCAAGCCGCGCACCCCCGGCTCCCCCGCGTCGTAATGGAGGCTGACAAATAAATCCGCCCCCTCGCGCTCCGCCCGCAGCGGGCGCTCGGGCAATTCCACCGCTTCGTCCGCTTCCCGAGTCAAAACTACTTTGAAACCCTCCCGGCGCAACATCTCCGCCGTGGCCCGCGCCAGGAGCAGGGTGTATTTCTTCTCGTAATCCCCCCCCACCGCTTTGCCCGTGTCCTTCCCGCCGTGGCCGGGGTCCAGGCAGATCGTCTTGACGCGCTTGGCCGTCTTCTTCGGAAAGAGGAGCGGATCGAGCGTGGTTCGGACATCGGCCGCCGAAAGGAGCGCCACGCCCCCGCGGTTGACCACGGGCAGCGAGAGCAGGACCGTCACGCCGTTGATCTCCAACTTGCGCGAGTCCACTTCCAAATTCAGCCGCGCCGGCCCGCTCACCTCGATCTCGCGGTCCTTTCGGTTCCATTTGAGGGAAAAACCCGCCGCCTCGCACCAGTCGGCCAGGCGGACATATTCGCTGCCGAAAGCGGAGAGATGTTCGAGGTTGCGCGGGCCGGCGAAGGCGGCGCTTGTCAAACATAACAACAGGCAACAGGCAACGGGCTTAATCCTCATCTTCGCTTGGGGGTAGCATATCTGCCCGCCGCCGTTCAAGCATGAAGAGCGGGAAACGCAAAGGCGTCAGTGCAGGCGGCTTGGGAAAGGCAGGGTCGCCTCGCCGAGGCGACCGCGCCGGCGAGATCCCCCCGGACGCCTTGGCGCGGCGTCCCTAACGCGTATCGGTGACGCATTACGGGAAACGCTTGGCACTTTCCCGGCTCGAATCTAAAATAATCGCATGAAGCTGCCGGGACCTTTCTTGAACTGCGCTCTTTTCTTAGGCTGCCTCGGTTCGTTCCTGGGCCGCGCCTCAGCCGCTCCCGCCGTGCCCGCGCCGGACCTGGACGCCCTTTTCCAGCGCACCAACGGCTGGATTGGGGCCGACGCCGACTATTCCGTTGCCCTCGATGACCGGACCGCCTTATGGCTTTTTGGCGATACCCTCGTCGGTGCGGTGCGCGATGGCAAAAGGCGCGACACCCAAATGATCAACAATTCCATCGCCCTGCAATCCATCGGCAGCGCGCCCCGGTATTTCTATCGCACCAACGGCGACGGGGTGCCCGCCTCCGTCTTTACGCCGGCGGATGCCAACAGTTTCTTTTGGCCGTGGGACGGGGTTCGGACCGCCCGCGGATTGTTTCTCTTTCTCACCCAGGTGCGGCACACCGACGACAAATCGGTCTGGGGATTCCAGCTTTTCTCCGCGAGCCTGGCTTTCGTTTCCAATCCCGACTCTCCGCCCGCTTCGTGGAAGATCACCGTGACAAAAGAGCCGTGGGCCGACTTTTCCACCTCGCCCGCCACGGCCTATGGCTGGTCAGCAGTCCAACATCAGAACTACGTCTATGTCTATGGAACCGCCGCGCGCGCCGCTGGGGCCACCGTGGCCCGCGCGCCGCGGGAATCGCTCGATGATTTTGCGCAATGGCGCTTTTACAGCCACGGCCAATGGCAGAAAGACCCGCGCCAGGCCACGGCGATTTTTCCCGACAAGCCGCCCGAAGGCACGGTCCGATGGTGGCCCGCCCTGGGGCGCTTCGTTGTCGTCTATTGTCCGGATATCTTTGGCGATATTGTGCTGCGCGAAGCCCCTCATCCGTCCGGCCCGTGGAGCGAACGCCGCGTCATCTATCATTGTCCCGACTCCAATCGGTCCAAGGCTTACTACTGTTACGCCGGCAAGGCCCATCCGGAACTCAGCAGACCGGGCGAATTGATCATCACCTACGCTGTCAACTCGAACGACTTGTCGGACCTGTTCAACGATCCCCTCCTTTATTGGCCGCGTTTCATTCGGTTGAAATTCCCGCTGTGAAGAGGCTTTCGAATTCGTCCCTAACGGTAACTTCAGGTAGGGACGCCGCGCCGAGGCGTCCGTTCCGGCGAGAAACAAACGCGGACGGCTCGGCGAGCCGTCCCCACCATACAAGAGATCGGATTTTACAAATCCATGACATTTGCGCTTCCCGGCACGGGCTAGGCTGCCACGCATGAATTGATTCCGCGGCATGGCAAAATTCAATCCCAAGCGAAAACCAGCCTTCTTCTGGCAGGGAGCCTGCATTCTCTTGCCCATCGCGGTTCTGGCGGTGCTGGGACTTTTCTCGTTGCGCCAGGACCGGCTGCTGGCGGAGCAGGACGCGAAGGAAATTGGCGCCTCCGCCGCCCGGAGCCTGGCCCGGGAAACTGGCGATGAAACGGCTCGTTTGCTGGCCGGCTATTACAGCGCGAATTCCGACTTGCACGACCTCCACGCCGCGGAGCTGGGATTATTGAAATGGGCCGGCGCTTCCAACTCGGAAGCGGGCGCCGAAGGGCGCGTCCAGGCGTGGCAAGCCGCCAATCCCGGCATCGACCTTGCCGCCATGCCCGTGGCCGATTGCCGGCTCAACGTGCCGGTGGAACAGTCGTCGCCGCGGCTTTATCCGACTTTGCCGTGTCCGCCCGATTGGGCCTTGGAACTCTCGCTCGAACAGCGCCGCCTCTGGCTGGAAGCGGAAAAGGCGGAACTGGCGCGCGGCGGACCGGAAAGAGCGGAGACGGCGATGAAAAAGTTTCTTGACAGTTCGCCGCCGATCGGCGCCCGGGCCAACGCCGAGTTTTGCTTGTTGCTTTTGCAAACGCGAGGACTCTCTTCGGTCGAAGCCGCCGCCCATCTGACCGCTTCCCAGCTCTCCAAATCAGACCAACTCACCGACGCCGGTTTGCCTGTCGGGTCATTGGTGTGTTACCGGGCCTTGCGCTTGCTGCCCGATCACACCGGGCTGCCGGCCCCGCTGGTCTCCGGCGTTGCGTGGACGTTGCAATTTGACGCCTCGGTTCTTTCCCCGCGGCTCATTAGCGAGGCGGAACGCGCTGCCGGCGCCGCGCGTGAAGATGGGCAAAAGCTGGCCGCGCTCAAGGCCTGGTGGGACGCGGACGAACAAGCGCGCGCGGTCTTGCGGAGCTTTCTGGCGGAGCATCCGCGGGGCAGTTGGACAAACGGCCTCTTTTGGGTCGCCTCAGGCGGCCGGCAGTTCCTCCTTGCCCTCAATTTGGGCTCGCCGGCACGGCTGGTGATTTTCCCCAAACCCGTTGTCGATCACGCGCTTTCCGGAGCGCTGGCCAAGGCGGATGTCGTGTTGCCGCAATATGCCGACGCCAGCCTGGAACTGGGCGGCCAGCAGATGCTCGTGCGGCAGAGTCACTTTTCCATCGCGGCCGATTCCCCCGCGCTCCCCCTCCTCGGCGACGCTCCGGGTGCTTTGTCCTGTTCTCTTTATCCGTTTACGGCCAATGCCTATCCGCTGCGCGTGCGGGTGTTTCTGGCGGACCGCGATGCTCTTTATGCCCGACAGCGCCAGCGGACGTTGCTCTTTGGCGCGATGATCCTGGCGGCCACCCTTGCCGCGCTGGCCGGACTGGCTATGGCGCGGCGCGCTTTCTTCCAGCAATTGCGGCTCAACGAAATGAAATCCAATTTCGTCTCGAGCGTCTCGCACGAATTGCGCGCCCCGATTGCTTCGGTCCGCCTCATGGCCGAAAATCTGGAACGCGGCAAGATTCCCGAAGCCAGGCGTCAAGGCGAATACTTCCATTTCATCGTCCAGGAATGCCGCCGCCTTTCCTCGTTGATCGAAAACGTCCTGGATTTTTCGCGCATCGAACAGGGGCGCAAGGAATATGAATTTGAACCGTCCGATGTCACCGCCCTGGCGCGAACCACCGTCAAATTGATGGAGCCTTACGCGGCGGAAAAGGGAGTGAAATTGGAAACGTCCGGTCTCGACCCCGCGGCGGCCAACATCGAGTTGAACGTGGATGGGCGGGCGCTGCAGCAGGCGCTGGTGAATTTGATTGACAATGCCATCAAGCACTCCCCCAAAGGCGAAGCGGTAACGGTGGGGATGGAACGGACGAATGGCCCGGCGAAGGCTGTTCACCTCTACGTCGCGGACCACGGCCCCGGCATTCCGAAGGAGGAACACGAGAAGATTTTCGAGCGGTTTTACCGGTGCGGTTCCGAATTGCGCCGGCAGACGCAGGGCGTCGGCATCGGTTTGAGCGTGGTGCGGCACGTCGTGGCGGCGCACGGCGGACGGGTGCTTTTGCAAAGCGAGGCCGGCCAGGGCAGCCGCTTCACCATTGAGTTGCCGGAAAGGAGCCATCATGCATGAGCGAATTTTGATTGTGGAAGACGAAGCCGCCATGCGCACGGCCCTGGCCGATTTGCTGGCGGGCGAAGAGTATCGCGTGCTCTGGGCCGCGGACGGCGAAAGCGGCCTGCGCCGCGCCCTCGAAGAAAAACCCGATCTCATCCTGCTCGACATTATGATGCCGAAGCTGGATGGGTTCGCGCTTTGCGCCGAGTTGCGCCGCCTGGCCAACACCGTGCCGGTGCTCATGCTCACCGCCAAAGGCATGATTGAAGACCGCGTCAGCGGCCTGGACGCCGGTGCGGATGATTACCTGGTGAAGCCGTTCAGCAGCGAAGAATTGCTCGCCCGCGTGCGGGCCTTGCTGCGACGGGTGGAGCGCAAATCCCGCGGGCCGGCGAAATTGAAACTGGGCGAGGTGGAAATCGATCTCGCGCGGCAGAGCGCCACGCGCGGCAAACGTCCCGTGCATTTGACTGCGAAGGAGTTCGCCATGCTGCGCTTGCTGGCCGAGGCCGAAGGCGAACCGGTCTCGCGGGAAAAGTTTCTGGACGCGGTTTGGGGCTACACCGCTTTTCCGACCACGCGCACGGTGGACAACCACATCGCCAGCCTGCGGTCAAAGCTCGAGAAAAACCCCGACGCTCCGCGCCATCTTAAGACCGTTCATGGCGTGGGCTACCGATTGGAATTATGAACGATGTGTTTGATTCTGGGGATCGCGACCGTCCCGGTCGCATCTTTCGGCGTCTCGCCGAAAGAATCAGATTGCCGCGCGGGACGGGGACCACAGCGATCGGGACGGTCGCGCTCCCCAGACCATCCGCGTTGATATTCATCACAATGATGAACCGATTTTGCAAAAGCATGACAAATGGCGGCGCCCGCCTGTGGCAACCTGGAAACATGAAAACAAGATTTTTGGTTTTGACTCTTCTCCTGGCATCGGCCGCCGCCGCCGTGGCGCAAAACAGCAACCTGACCGCGCTCCTGCAACAGGGCCTGCTGGAGGAGCAAGGCAATCGCAATTTCGACGCGGCCATCGCGGATTACCAATCCTTGGCCGCCCTCTTTGACAAGGACCGGCAATTGGCCGCCACGGCCATTTTCCGGCTGGGCGAATGTTATCGCGCCCAGGGCAAGACCAACGAAGCCGCCGCCCAATACCAGCGCATCCTGCGCGAATTCTCCGATCAAAACACGCTTGCCCTCATGAGCCGGCAAAACCTGATCGGGCTCGGCGCGCCAACCGCGGCAGCCGTCGCCGGGCCGCTGGAAAACCAGGACGCCAAGCTGTGGGAAGCTCTTTCTCGTCTCCCCCGCGCTGAGCTTGAAAAGGTCCTGCCGACCCTGGCGCCGGACCCGGTCCTGGCGAACCTATTGCAAGAGCGTGACAAGGAGGAAGCCCGCTTGGCGATGTTTGCCGGGGCATCACGTGGTTTTGGTGGTGCAAACAACCCGGATTTGAAGTCGGAAAAAAAAGTTGTGGAAACAATCAATAAGCGGATAGGGGAAAAGATTGACAACATTATGCTGGCTCTGAAGCTGCGGGCTGAGCTTTCCAATCCCGGCGCGCCGTCCCTCTCGGACGCTGCCCGCCAAAAACAGCAACAACTCCTGGAAGAACAAATCAAGGTGGTGGAAGAGGAATTGCAGATGCAACAAACCCAATTCCAGAGCGGCAGTGCCCCTCGACACAGCATTTTGGCGACTCAGGAGAAACTGCTGGAACTCAAACGGCAGTTGGCTGCATTGGAAGCAGGCCAGGCCGTTTCGCCCCCAGTGGCCGCAACCACGGACGACGAAGACCAGGAAATCCAGCGGATCAAACAAATGATCCAAAACAGCCCGGACTTGATCAATGCGCCCAATGGAGGAACTACACCGCTTAATTCCGCCGCCAGCAGAGGGCAATTGCGTGTGGCGACCTTCCTGCTCGATCACGGCGCGGACATCAATCCAAAAAATGGAGAAACTCCCTTGAGCGCGGCCACTGAGAGTGGCCAAAAAACGATGGTGGAACTGCTCTTGAACAGAAGCGCCGATATCAACGCACCGAATGGAAGGAATGGTAGCACCGTGTTAGGCGAGGCGGCGTTCTATGGCTACGAGGCCGTGATAAAAGTATTGCTCGCGCACAACGCGGATGTGAACGTTGGCCGTCCCGATGGCTTCACGCCGCTAATGGAAGCGGTAGCGAAAGGGCGAGCTCGAATCGTCAAAATGCTCCTGGCGGCCAAAGCCAATCCAAACTCGGAGGACAAAGAAGGTGATACGCCGCTCATTCTCGCCGCTCGGGTGGGCTCGGAGGAAAGTGTCAAAGAACTACTGGCAGCGGGAGCCGATCCGAATGCGGAAAACAACAATGGCATGGCTCCCCTAAGCTCTGCCGCTGAAGACGGTTCGCCAGAAATGGTGAGAATGCTCCTAGCAGCGAAAGCTGACCCCAACGCCGGCAAAATAAATGCGCCCCTGTTGTGCGCCATCCACAAACGAGACATCGTCTCGGCCGAACTCCTGCTCAACGCCGGGGCGAATCCAAATGTGACAGGGGATGTATTCCTTCAGACTGGTCCTGGTCGTACAGACACTGCCGAGCAGGAGGCTTGGACAAGCGGGGGAAACAGATTCCAAACCCGTCGCCAAAATGTAGCGCCATTATGGCTTGCTATATGTTGGGACGAACTTCCGATGGTGAATCTGCTTCTGAAGTTCAAGGCCGACCCTAACGATTCGCGAACAGACGGTCATCCGCTGATCTTTACTGCGCTACATAATCCAGAAATCGTCCAGGCGTTGCTGGATTCCGGGGCAAAAGTCAACGTCAGCAACGGTCAGTATTGGCTGCTCGAGGTTGCGGCTTGGCAGGATTTGGTCCCGACGGTGGAAGTTTTGCTGAAACACGGCGCGGACCCCAACGAACGCAGTGCAGACGGTAATACAGCGCTACATGCCGCGGGATGGAATCATCGCGACCGAAAGATTTACGAATTGCTGCTCGCTTATCACGCCGATCCGAATGCGCAGAATAAATATGGCACAACGCCATTACAAGAGTGCCAGCGGCAAAACAATCCACCAGGCGTCAAGCCCGCTGACGTGGCCGAGATTGCTGACTTGCTCCGCCAGCACGGCGCGTTGGACAATCCACCCCGTTGGAACGTCATCGAAGTCAATCGCCTCTCAGGCCATGACGCGAAAGATGTTTACAGCAAAAGCACCAACGACTGGAACCATTTCACCCTCCTGGAGACGATTCTGAATTACTATGTTTTTGGGGAACCAGTGTTAATGCACACGGAGCTTCAAAATGGATTCCCAAGAAATGTTTACGGACCCTCGCCCCAATACCAGGAACGCACCATGCCATTTCCGGACTTGTCCCGTATCCTGATCTTGCGGCCCGGTCATGATTCAACCAACGAAGCAAGGATTAACGTCAATTTATTCGACAATACCAACGGCATTGACTGCTCAAAAGATGTGCCGTTGGAGTTCGGCGACATGGTGGAAATCCCGGAACGCGAACACTCGCTGGGAGACACGCCGGTGACGCTGACTGAGAACCAAGTGGACACAATCGTCAATCGTCTGGCAGGACACGCCCAGTTGGCCGTGCATGGCCAAAAAGCGGAACTGTCGCTGGACCCCTTCGGCACTGACGCTGCCCTCTACAACGTGGTTCATCAGTCAGAGGCGCAGAAAGTTATCCTTTCCTCATCGGACCTTTCACGCGTCAAAGTCACCCGCCAGGATGCAAAGACCGGGGAAAAGCACGAATGGGTGCTGGATTGCACTCACTCTCCGCAGGTTTCAAAAGACGATCTCCGCCTCCGCGACGGCGACGTGATCGAAATCCCCGAGAAATCCTAGCCAAAGGCATTTGAAATCTGGGCGTTGCCGCAGCAACGCCCCACCCCAAGGGATGGTGGGGCGGAGCTGCTGCTCCGCCCAAATATTCCCCCTTCTTCTTTACTCTGCGTCCTCCGCGCCTCCGCGCGATCCTCGGGCCACGGGGGGCCACAGACGAACACCGACCGGCACAGATCGGAAAGAGTTGCCGCGGACGCAGAAGTTCTCAAAAAAATCTGTGTTCATCTGTGCCCATCTGTGGCTTCCGTCCCGTTCTATCATCGAATTCTCAGCCGCAGCCTAGGGTCCTTGCCGATTTCAAACGGGCCGGGGAAGGAATTGGTGGCGTGGCGCTTTTTGCCGAAATAGTCCGTGTTAAGGCGAAGCGGAGAACCGTCGGCGTTCTCAAACAGCGCGTCGGGGATGATGGCCCGGCCCAGCAAAGCGGTCGTCACGAGTGGATGCGATTGCGCCGTGGCCCAGGATGGATCCAGGGCGATCTCAAGGTCCAAGCCGTCGCGCGCGCTCACGAGCTTGAGCGCGGGATCGAACTGCTCTCTTAACAGAGGCTCCTTTTCCCGCGCGCTGGGGACACCGCCCTTAAGAAAGACGTTCCCGACCATCCATACCGTGAGCGCGGAATCATTGTAATCGCTTAAGCTGGCGCGGCCGGCGAAGAGGTTGTTGTAATAGCGGTCGTCCCCGCACGGGTTGTTGTGAAAGCCGCCCAGCTCGGTCGAATGCGGCTTGAGAAAGGGCGTTTGGCGGTTGTCGAATGTGTTCACGTCGATGGTCCCGGCGAAAAGGTTATGCGCGTAAGCGCCGCCTTGGGAACGGCTCAGGAGCGAGGCCGGGGAAAGGAAAAGGTTGTTGTCCATGAGGAACGGTCCATGATCGACCTCGACAAAGACATCCCGGTCATTCTCATGGAAGACATTCCCGGAGACTCGCGTCCCCTGCGCCATCCAATCAAGCCAGAGTCCGAGGCATGCGCGGTAAATGTGGTTGTGCTGAATCTGCGCGTCAATCGCGCCGTGGAATTTGATCCCCGCCATTTCCGCCCCGCTGAACAAGCGGCGAACATGGATGTCATGGATATTATTGCCAATAACGGAACTGAAAATCGCGCCCAGGCTGCCCACGACGCCCGCCTGCTCGCAATTGGAGATGTCGTTATAGCGGACGATATGATGGCCGACATTTTCTTTTGACCAGCCATTGGTGAGAGCGTGTTCGATGGTCTTGACGTAGCCTTCCGCGGTGTCGGCTGAGGTATTGTCCCATTGGTCGCCGTATTTGCCGAGCGAAACCCCGGAGCATGTGGAGTAGCAGATGAGGTTGCTCTCGACAATCCAGCCCCGGCTCCAATGCGGCCCAATCAAACCAATCTGCTCCGCCGTGGGCGGCGCCCAGGGCGTGGCCGCGTCGCAGAGGGTAAAGCCGCGGACAGTGATATAATTGACATTTGTTTTCCTTGGATAAAACACGGTTTGGCGCGCGTTGATTTCCACCAACTGCCGCCGGGGGTCGAGATTGAATTGAGCCCAGATGGTGGTGTTCGTCGCGTCCACGCTGCCGAACCAAAAAGGCGATTTGCCGGCGGGCTTTAAAACCTCGTCGAGCGTGGCCGCCTCGGTTAGCCACAAGTCATTGAGATAAACGGCGCCCGTGTGATGCTGCCGGTTATTCGCGGAGAACCAGTCGCCATGGATACGGTCGCTGTAGGGATTGAAGGCGCCGAAAAATGAGTTGGGAATGGTGGTCTTCCAAACGTTGCTTTGGACTCTTTCCCAGTTGGTGATTTCTTCGGAACCTGTGATTTCCACTCTCTCTCCAGGCGCGGCCTGGTAAGTGATGCGTTTGCTCTCGGACGTCCCGCCGCGCGGCGGGTCGATGCGTTCGCGATAAACGCCCCGATGCACGATGATGCGATCGCCCGCCTGCGCGCCATCCGCCGCCCGCTGAATCGTGCGGAAGGGCGCTTTTTTTGTGCCAGGATTGGAATCGCTTCCATTGGTGGCAACTTGATATTCGGCGCCGCAAAGGGCTGGGCCAAACACCGCCAGAATCGCAAAGAATAGTTTTTTCACGTCGAGGATTTGCCAGGTTTTAAGCGATCAAGGCAAAGGCCTTTTTCAGGGAAGCTGCCGCCGCCGCGCAGGCGTCGTCTTTGCTCAGGCGATTGACTTCCTGATTAAACGGTTCAGCCCGGACGGGACCGTCATAACCGATCTGGTTGAGCGCGCTCAAAAATGCGCCGAGGTCAATGACGCCGGTGGCGCAGGGCAATTCCCGATGGTTGTCCATAAGTTGGTCCTTTGCAGTGCCAGCCGGGGCATCGTTCAAGTCCACGGCGACAACATCGCGACCCCGCAACGTAAGAATGTCCGCGGCGCTGTCGCCCGCGTGCCACCAATGCCAGCTATCGAGGACCACCCCCACGTTGCCGGTATTGATTTCGGCGAGCAGGTCCTTCATCTCGGCCAGCGTGTGAATGAAAGGATAACGCTGGTTGACCCAGGAGGTTTTGGGAGCGACGTATTCCAAACCAAGCCGAACGCCGCCGTCGCCCGCCACCGCTGCCACCTGCCGCAAGCGCGCGGCGTGCTGGCGAAAGTTTTGCAGGTAAGTGAGCTTGTTGCTGCCGGGATTGAGCCATGTGGTCATGCGATCCACCCCGGCTCGTTGCAAGCCCGCGGTCAAGCTGGGCAGTTTCTTCATGCTCTCTTCAAAACGCGCATCTTCCCCGCGAAAATCCACCGGCAATCCGGCCGCTCCGAAAACCAGGCCCTTGCTGTGCAGCGTGGATTTCAGGTCCGCCGCCTTGCTGGCGTCCAGGGAAGCCAGATAGCTGCCGTCGGCGCCCACCGATTCAAATCCATGCCGCGCGGCGAGATCAATCGCCTCAAGCTGGCCGGCTTGAACACCGATATTGCCGCACACCAGGTCGATGGTCATTTTGCGGGGCTTGGGTTCGTCCGCCCTAAGGCTGAAGAGGCCGTTGGCAGCGAGTCCCGTCATGAGCGCGCTTTGTCCTGTTCTGCGGAGGAACGTCCGGCGAGTGATGTTGTTCATAATGGTGGATGTATTCTAAGGCAAGGTCCTCTGCTGCCGAGGTTTTTCATGTTCGAAATTAAGCATTTCATGGCATTGGCATAAGTGCGGGCGCGATTAAAACTGCCGGCCAAGGTAGGGCGCGCACTCCGTTGCGCGCCTTCCCGGCGGCCCGCGGAGTGGCCGCCCTGCCACAATCCATAAGCGCCGTCCGCTCGTGCTTCCATTCAGAATGAAAAAAGCTTATCAAAATGCAAGCGGCAATGTATAACAAATGCGAGCGGGCGGTCCGGGCACTCCGCGTCGTTGCGCTCCGGCAGCAAGGAATTTTGGTTTAAAACGCGAACCTTAACTTAAAATGCATACGCTCGAACAAAACATTTCCCGCAGAAGCTTTCTCTGGACGGCGGCCGCTTTCACCGCTTCGACCGCGTTGCTTCGCTCCCAGCAACAAACCACTGCGCCGCTGCCGCCCCGTGGCGCCGTTGACCGGCGCTCCGTCGTCTCGGTGGCCAATGGCGTCAGCAGGCGGGCCAATATCCACGATGCGCTCGTCGCGATTGAGGACCAGATCATGCCGGTGCTCAAAACCAAAAAACGCGTCGTCATCAAGCCGAACATTGTCAGCACTTCCAACCAGCTCGCCTCGACCCATCTGGACGCGCTGCACGGCATCCTCGATTTCCTCGGCCCCCGCTTCAAGGGGCCGGTCGCCATCGCCGAATCTTCCGCCGGCTATACGACCGAAGGGTTCGATCATTTCGGCTACGGGGGAATTGCTTCCGGGCACAAGCCGCTGGAAGTGACCCTGGTGGATTTAAACGAGGAAGGCAAATACGTGACCCATTCCATCCTCAATGGCGATCTGAATCTGGTGCCTATCCGGCTGGCCGCGCGGTTATGCGACCCGGACGCTTACGTCATTTCCTCCGCCATGCTCAAGACCCACAACACGGTAGTGGCGACCCTTTCACTCAAGAACATGGCCCTCGGCTCGCCCCTGCATAGCGCGCGTAAGGAGAGCGGGCAATGGAATGACAAGCGCGTCTTTCATGGCGGCGTGCGGCAGACTCACGTGGATATCGCCATGACCATCCAGCGGCTCCGGCCTTTCCTGGGCGCAGCCGTGTTGGACGGCTGGGAGGGAATGGAAGGCGATGGTCCTGGGAGCGGCACGCTCGTGCCTTCGCGCGTGGCGATCGCTTCGACTGACTTCGTCGCCGCGGATCGGGTGGGCCTGGAAGCTATGAGTATCAACCCGGAGTGGATTGGTTACCTGGGTTACTGCGCGCGGTCCGGCCTCGGACAAGCAGATTTGGCCAAGATCGATGTGCGCGGAGCCAAGTTGACGGATGTGGCCCGGAAATATCGGATGCATGATGACATCGAACGCGAGCTGCGCTGGATGGGGCCGATGAAAGAGATTCCCGAAAAACTGGGATGACAGATTGCTAATGGATTTCCGGCCAGCCGTCCGTTGCCCAGTTCAGCGGAAGAATTCCCAGCGTCGGCCTGCCGTTATTCTCTCCATCATAAAAATGGCAGCTCAACCAGTTGGTTGAGCCGTTCACAATGATCCCAGCGTGGCCGGGGCCGATAAAACTCCCTTCCGTTTGGAGGAAGAGACTGCCTCCACCCGCCAGCATATCAACGCCGTCTCTGTCCAAGTAGGGGCCGGTGATGACCGCCGCGCGGCCCACGCGGATATTATAAGTGCTATCGACACCCCGACAGCATTGACCCCAATTGACAAAAAGGTAGTAAAACCCATCGTGAGGATAAATGTAGGACGCCTCAATTTTATCCTTGTAGGCCAGAGAAGAGATCGGTGAGTCCGCCGATACCCGACGGCCCGTCGCGGGATTCATTTCCATCAGTTTTATGCCTGACCAAAATGAACCAAACGCCAGCCAAAGCTTCCCCTGTTCATCCTGGCACACGGCGGGATCGATCGTGTTGAAATCGTTGGTGGAATGCGATTGAACAACCATTCCGCGGTCCGTCCAATGATAACGGGAATCGTTTGGATCGAGCGTCGGATTGGTCGCCAGCCCGATGGCCGATGTGTTTTTCCCCCAGGAAGAGACGGCGAAATAAAGGTAATAGTCATCACCCAGGTGAATAATGTCCGGGGCCCAAAACATCCGGTCGGCATTCAGGGGCACGGCCTCGGCCACCCAGGAAAGATCATTGGTAAAAACCGGCGGGCCGGGCTTCCAGTCCCGCAAATCTTTGGAGTGATACGAAGGCAAACCGCGACCCGTGCAAAAAAGCCAAAACTCATCCTTGCACTTGACAATAGTCGATGGGTCGTGGGCGCGGACAAGGCGGGTGGCCCGCCCTTCGAGACTCGTCGCCGCCTGGCCAAGAGCCGAACCGCGCGGCCCGGCCAAGGCCAGCAAAACCAACAGGGCAGAATAGGCTTTAGTCATAGCGGGCCGTTCTTTTAGCCCAAGAGTAATGGCTGGATTGTGGCGATCAAAGGGATTTTCTATTTTTCTGCCTCAATCTTTCTGCCTCAAGCAGGAATAAGAAATAGTCAGAAAAATGGGGTCAGAAAAATAATCTGATGACTAACGCCGGCCAAATTTGGCTTCGGCGACGCAAGAATGGTGGATTGACCGGCAACAGGCGCGGAATGACGATCCCATTATGGAGCGAGGCGTGTCATCATGAGGAAAAACAGAGCAGGCAAACCGGCGCATTCTCGAGAAATCTCAATGGGGCCGATTGCCCCGGGGTCAAAGAACAGAGGCTTCACCCTCGTTGAGTTGTTAATGGTTATTGGCATCATCAGCATCCTGGCGGCGTTGATTTTATCAGCCGTCAGCGCCGCCAAAGGTCATGCGAAGCGAATCACCTGCACGAACAACTTGCGGCAAATCAGTCTGGGCGTGCGGCTGTATTCGGATGATTCCAACGACCGATCTCCAAAATCTCCAAATTGGACAAGCCACCCCTATGCTGCTTACAAGGAGCTGATGAAGAACTATGTCGGCTTGAAAGGCGCGTCCTCGGTGCAAGACAGGCTCTTTGCCTGCCCGGCAGATACTTTTTATTACGATTATATGTTCGGCACCCATGAAGGGCATGAGCAGGGATATGTGGCGGAAAGCTGGTGCGCGCAATCGAACAGTGACTATTCGAGCTATATGTTTAATGCGGGCAATCTGTTTGATCCGACGAACAGCGCCTATAGGCCCGGCATCGCTGGCCTGCGCCTTAGTTCCATAAAACATCCCTCCAGAACGGTCCTCGTGACCGAGGCCCCATCGCTCATTCCGTTTTCGTGGCATCGACCCAAATGGCCTCCTTACGTTTTTTCTGACGGGGTTTTCCGCCCAAATATGTTTTACAACAACGCGATGAACGTGGTCAGTTTCGTCGATGGCCATGTCAGCTATCTGAAAATATATTGGAAACCCTGGTCACCCCCCACGTTTTTGCCCGCCGGTGCCTATGACCCGCCTGCGGAATACGATTATCAATGGAGTGGAAACTGAGCCCTTTCCTTTCTGTTTTCTGTTACGGCTTATGTTCTTCCGATGACCTGTTCTTGGCGTTCAATTGGACAAAAAATGTAATTGAAATGCACTTGACTTGTGCGATCCCATCGCGCATCGTTGCAACGTGGCCGTTTGCTAGAGGAGGTTGAACAATTTAACAGGAGGCAGGCTATGAAAAGGATGGTTCCCGTGGCGCGCAACGTGGGACAGGCGTTCACGCTGATCGAGTTATTGGTGGTCATTGCCATCATCGGTGTTTTGGCTGGAATGTTGTTGCCCGCGCTCAGCCGGGCGAAAATCAACGCCCAGAAACAAGTCGCCAAAAGTGAAGAGGGCAATCTGGTCTCCGCCATTAATCAATATTACACCCAGTATAGTCGTTTGCCGGCGTCGAGTAATGCCATGCTGGCCGCGAGCGCCGCGGCCGCGAATTCCAACGACTTCACTTTTGGGACGGTTTTCACGACGCCGACAGGTTCAGGACAATTGCCTAACGTTATCCCCAGGATCATAACGTACGGCGAAGACTCCTATCAGAACGATAATGCCGAGGTCATCGCGATCCTGCGCGACGACAAGTTTTGGCCGGAGAGCAATAACGGCTTGCTCCATATCTACAATCCGCAACAGACGACCTTTTTTAACGCCAAAGTCGCCCTGGATAATACCTCCCCTGGCATCGGGCCCGACAATGCTCTTCGTGATCCCTGGGGAAGTCCCTACATTATCACCTTGGATTTGAATTACGATAATAGATGTTATGACTACACGCTGAACATAATGTACTCGTATAACATCCCTAAACCCACCTCTCCTCTCTTGGTGCCGGGAGAAGCTATTGTCTGGTCTCTGGGCCCCGCCCGGACAGTTCAAACGAACGCCCTGAACAGGGGCTTCAATCATGACACCGTGGTGACATCGTTCTAGTGTTAGGCATTGGAGCGAATCAGGGTCTTGACCGCACGGTTGCCCGCCGCCATGGAGCGAAAGAGCGCGGGCAAATCATCCAGAAACGCCTCCCCATCAACAAAGTCGCGCGCCCGCACGACGCCCTTCTCAATCAATTCCAGCGCGGCGCGGATGGCGCGGGGCGTGTGATGAAAACTGGAAAACAGGGTTAGATTCGAATAGTGCAGCAGGTTGGTGTCTATGGCGACGGTTGTCCCCGCCGGGCATCCGCCAAAGAGGTTGATCTTGCCGCCCTTGCGCGCGAGGCGGGTCGCCGCCTGCCACGCTTCCGGTTTGCCGACGGCTTCAATCACAAGGTCGAACTCGCATCGGCTCGACTTTTTAACGGTCTCGGCCAAATCGTGCCCGTCTCCAATATCAATGATGTGTTCGGTCCCCAGGGCCCGCGCGGTGCGGAGACGCGCCCCGCGGCCAGCCAGTGTCGTGTGGCATTTTCCGTGGCGGGCCAGCGCGGCAAACATCAGGCCAATCGGGCCGCTGCCAAGAATAAGAACATGTTGTCCGGCCCGGGGACTCAATTCCTGCCAGCCCTGCGCCGCGCAGGCAAGCGGTTCGGTCAGGGCGGCATCGGCAAATGGGGTTTTTGGGCGGAGCCGCAGCATGTTTTTTTGCGCCAGCCGCGCTGGAACGATGATGGATTCGGCGTAGGCGCCATTAAGGAACAAGAGGTCATCGCACAGGTTTTCCTGATTGTTCCGGCAGTAAAAGCAGGCCCCGCAAGGCGCGGAATTGGCCACCACGACGCGATCCCCTTTTCGCCAGTCCGAGACGCCTGGGCCAATCTCGGAAATGGCGCCGGCGAATTCGTGCCCGAAAACGGCGGGAGGCACGATCATGCGGGCATGGTAGCCCCGCTTGAAAACCTTGAGGTCGGTGCCGCAAGTCAAAGCCGCCCCGATGGCCACCCGCACTTCCCCTTTCCGCAACGCCTGCGGTTCAATGTGCTCAACCCGGACATCTTCGCGTCCATAGAGAACGGCTGCTTTCATGGAGGCCAAGAGTAAAAGCCCCTCGTCGCTGGAAGCCAGCAATTTCCCGCGCGGCCTGGGTGCGATGAAAAACAGCGAGGAAGGCAGGGCACTCCGTGCGCGCCGCTCCGGCGGGCAGAGGACTCCCCTCCCGGGCGGCGCGCACGGAATGACGCGCCCTGCCTTGCCCGACTCTTAATTGCACGCGAATCGCCTTGAGACTTGGGCAAAAAGGTCTATCTAAGAGGATAGCTGATGGACCTGACTCATTTAAGGCTCAAACGCGTGGTGCTGGGCAATTACAAAAGCATCAAGCGGATCGAGTTGGACAACTTGAACAATCTGGCGTTGTTGATGGGACGGAACAACGCGGGGAAATCTAATTTTCTTGACGCTTTCAAATTCCTTTCCGAGGCCGCCCATAGCATTGCCGGCGCCGTCGAACTTCGCGGCGGAACCTTGGTGGAGGTCATCCATCGCAAGCGCGCTGAGGACAAGATAGGTTTTCTTTTCGAGTTCGCCCTGGCTCCGGCGAAACGAATGGAGCTGATCCACCGCCTTTTCTCCGCCAACCAGCATCTATCGGCGGCGGACGTCATTAATTCCGATTTTCTGGCCGCGCTGGCGTTGAAAGTAGAATTGACTCAGGACGGCTTCAGCGAGGAATTATCCACCCCGAATTCGAAGGGGACGCGCCCCTTTGTGATTTTTAGCATCCGGGGCGCGCCCGCCAGCGTGGAAGCGGCTTCCGGGCAATTGGAAGTGTTGTGCAAGCGATGCAGCGGCGAATTGCCGGCCGAGCCGATGGCGCTCGAGACCAAAGCAGAAACGCCCAAACCGTATCGCTTGCGGCTCGGACGGCCCGACGCCACGGGAACATGGCCAGTTTCGGAAGAATTGGCAGAGGCCGTTTGGCAACAGTTTGCCACGCTGGAGTGGGCCGATCCGCTGCGCCGCATCCCCTCCTCTTCTCCCATTCTGGGTGAGCACGCTCTTAAAGCTGACGTCTCCAATTTGCCCGATGTCTTGCATTGGCTTTACAACAACAAGCCCAAGCAATTCCGCAAGATCGAAGCCGAAGTCGGCAAACTGGTTCCACACCTGGGCCGCCTTTACACGCCGACCATCCAAAACGCGGCGACGCTCGGCTTGACCGACGAGGTGGACGAAGACCTGGTCTATTCCATTAACCAAATGAGCTTCGGCACCCGCTCGGTCGTGGCGATTATCGCCAAGGTCATCCTGGCACGACCCGGCGCCTGGGTCTGCGTGGAGGAACCGGAGACCCACCTTCATCCCAAAGCGCAAATGGGGCTGTTCCGATTTCTGCGGGAAGAAGCGCGCGCCAAGCGTATTTTCGTAGCGACCCATTCCACGTCCATTGCCGCATCCTGCCCATTGGCCTCTCTCTTCATCGTCCAGCGGAACGATGCGCAGACAACGGTCGCGGCTTCCGTGACTCCCGCCGAAGCGTTTGAAGTGATTGAGCAATTGGGAGTCAAACCCTCTTTCAACTTTGAAGCTGATGCCATCGTCTTTGTCGAGGAGGAAGGGCATGTCCCGATCTTCGAGGCGTGGGCGAAGAAGTTTCCTTTTCAAGTCAAAGTGCAATTTTTGGACGCGGAAGGCGCGGAGACGCTGCAATACTATGCCAATAGCCGCATTGCCCAGAGCAAGTTTGTCAATACTCTCGTCTTTGCCGTGTTCGGCAACGGCAGCGAGATGGCCAGCCGCTCGCGCGGCACGATTGTGGAACAACTGCAATTGCCTCCCGAACAAGTGGTGACGACCGATTTTCCGCAGTTGGAAGGCTGCCTGCTCGATCCCAAGGCGATTGTGCGCGCTTTCCCAGCCATCACCCTTCCCTTGCCGGAATTGGAAGCGCGGCTCGACCCGGCTCTTACCATGCCCGACCATAAAAACGCGTTGAACGAATTATTGACTTCGTTTCGCGTCGGGGAATACGACAGTGGCATGGGAGCGCGCATCGCCGAAGCGATGGAGCAACCGCCCCCCTGGGTCCGGCAATTCTTCGAGCAAATTGAAGCGAGTTCCAAGGCCTATTGGAAAATCTGAGGCGGACGACGGGTCAGTCCCACATAGTCACATATTTCCAACCTGGATCTCGCGGTGCATCGAACAGTTATTTGCGGCGAGTTGAAGCATTGAAGCCACAGATGAACACCGATCGGCACCGACCGGAAAGCCGTGTTCTCAGAGAAATCTGTGTTGGTCTGTGCCAATCTGTGGCTTCCGTCCTGCCCTGCTGCTTCAATCCGAAGAGTGGCGCATTCTTGGCAAAGTTTTGTTCAGGAACTGCTGGCCAGATTGCCGCGACGGGGGCTCCGGACGCTCGACTCGCCCAGGTGCGGCCAGTTCTCCGGGCCTTTAAAGGCGGCGTCGAAAGGATTGAGCAGATGGAGCGAGTTCCCGCCGTCGGCGCCAATGATTTCCCAGTCAATATAATAACTACACCCTTCGTTTTTCAGCAGATGCATGGCTTGCGACCGCGCCGCGGCGCGGGTATTGCCGGGCGCGTGGCTGGCCGCGCGGGTCACTTCCTTGTGCGGCAACTCCCAGCCGGGCGGGTTCTGCGCCAATGCCATGCCCAGCCCGCGCGCCGGATCGATGTGATGGTATTCGAGGTCCTGCGACTTGAGCCAGGGATGGTTCCAGGAGATGCTTTCCTTTTCGCAGAATTGCCGGAAGAGCCAGCGCTTGGTAATCCAATCCACCTTTCCAACCAATGCTTCGGGTTCGTTGGCCAAGGCTTGCAGCGTCTCGCCCCAGATGGAAATGAGCAGGTCGGTTTCCGCGTCGCGCCCGACCAATTCCGCCTTGGCGGCTTGCTGGTAATCAAACAGCAGCTTCATCGCCTCCACACACCGGCCATCGGACAACGGCACCAGCCACGGGCCGTCGGGCTGGTGTGACAGGTTGCGAAAAGCCCCCACGGCATCGGCCAGGGCGATTTGCGGCAGGCAATTCAATTCCAACAAATCCAGCGCCAGCGAGGTCGTGCCCATTTTCAAAAGCAGGCTGGTGGGAAGGACGTTGGTATCGCCGTGCAAGAGATGGAGACGGCGATATTTGCGGGCGTCCGCCAGCGGTTCGTCGCGGGTATTAATGATCGCCCGATTGAACTGCACCCACTCAAAGAGATCGTTGTTGATGTAGTCGGCGCGCTGGCTCATTTGAAAGGCGCCCTCTTCGTCTGGCCGGTTCAAATCGCCGCGGGCCTCCCCCGCCAGCGTCGCTCCCACCCGGCCGGCGCTGACGTACAACATGCGCAACGTCAAGAATGCCAGGAGCGAATGGACGTTGGCCTCCGTCAGCGGAGCGGAACGGCGCACCAGATAGTTTTCGTGGCAGCCGAAGGTCGCGCCGGAATAATGGTCGATGTTATTGCGGATGAAGTTGATCTCGCGGTCCACCCGCATGGACTTGACCGCTTGCAGCAGGATGGCGTCGCCCGCCTGGTCGTAACGCAGGACATCCAGCAAACTCAGGCATTCTGGCGTGCAATACTCCAGGTGGCCCATGTCCAGATAGCAGCGGCCCCCGTTGAAAAGAAAACCGCCGTTCCCGGCGGGTTCATCCCAGTCACGCTGATGGACATCGATGAGCCCAAAACGCTGTTCCTTGAAAATCCAATCACGCACCCGCGAAATGGCGCTGGCCGAGCCGGGGCATTCACCGGTCAAACAACCGTACTCTGTTTCGATACCGACGATCCGGTTCATAGGCCAATCTACCCTAAAATCCTCAAAGTCCCAATTCGGAAATTGGCAACGCCTGGTATCGGGCGGGACGCGGGCCTTGCCGCGCCAGCCAGCCGATTTCCACCGTCCGGCCCTTGGTGCTGTCCCGCCAGCCCGCTCGTCGCGCGGCCTCGTCTGGCCCGGGGTCGGACCAGGATTTTTGCTCCAAAAGCCGCCACCAGGTTTGGAGCATCATTTCCACGACTTCGGCGCGGTTGGTTTTGCCTTTGATCCCCTCTTCCAGCCAGGCCCGCGCGGCGGCTTCGGCCTCAGCATCGGTCACGGCGATCATCACGCCGCCCGATTGCATTTGAAACGAACCGTCAAAATGGAGGCGAATCAGCAGATCGCGCGCCGGCTCGGCTGCCAGTTCGGCCAGAAGCAACTCGACCAGAAATGGCGCGCTGAAAATCTGTTCGAAATTGGTTTTCAATTGCGGGCCTAATCCGAACCCAACCAACCGCCGCAAGCTGACATCCTCAGGCGCCCGCGTGAACGCCTCCACATGGGCCGCGTCAATGGCCGCCTGTCGAATCCTTTCGATGTCCGCGGGATGCCCCAGCCCCGCCAAAGCATGCCGGTCGAATAACTCGAAGACCTTCGATTGTCCGCTGCCGACCCCAAGGAGAAGAATGCCATCCGGCAGGCTCGCGGCCAGCACGGGTGAGCCACCCTTGAGCTGCTCCCGCACGTATTCGCGGCGATTGCCGATGGCTTCCAGCCATCGATAGGGCTCCTCAGTCATGCAAAAATTCCTTTTGCTGCTCGTCGCTGATGTTTTCGACGCCCGTCGGCCGCAACACCTTGATCGTGGCGTAAGTCTGGGTCAAGGGATTGACGCCACCGGTGGCGGAATCGAACTCCGAGGCTGTGGAAAGCAAACGCGAGGAGAACCGCACCGCGTCGCGCAAGTTCATTTGCGACGGGCTTGGTTTCCCATACCGCTCCTGAAAGCTGAGAATACTCCGAATGGTGCCCGAGCCGGAACCGGAAGCGGCATATCCGACGGCCTGGAATTGGGCGCCGAGCGGGTCGTAAAAGTAAATTTGAGGAACGGGCGGCGTCACCGTATGGTCCACCCCGGCGAAAAGCGGCACCACAATGCCGATGCCCTGCAGGGTCATGCTCAAATTCTCGCGCAAGAGCCTTGCCAGGGCGCGGACGCGCGCCGGCAGGCTCAAGGGTTGAAGCTGGCTGCGCCGGTAGTATTCAAAGGACGTCTGCAATACCCGCGCCATCTCAAAGGCCGTGGCGGGGACGCCGGCGATGGCCAGCAGTGAGGTCGAGTCGATTTCAATAATCTTCTCGACGCGGTCCGTAACGATGACGTTGCCGGCCGTGGCACGGCGGTCGCCCGCCATGAGGACACCTTCGGCAAAGTGGAACGCAAAAACGGTCGTGGCTTGCGTCTGAACCGGAGCTTCGGCGGAGGGCGCTTGGGGCGCAGGCCCCAGACGACGCTCCGCCAATAGCGAAAGGAAATCGCCTGCGATCGGGAGCGGCTGGCTCATTGGCCGGTGCGCTGCCGATAACGCCGCGCCTGGTCGGGATCGACCTTGCGCATGCGCTTGAGTAATTCCTCCGTATTGGGTTTATCGACTTTCGGGGCGCTGGGCCCTTCCCCCCCTCCTCCTCCACCGGCGGGGGAGACCGGTCTATTTTTTTGCATTTGGTCTGGCATACAACAACACAACAACAGTTAAACTATAGCCCTCTTTTCCCATTTTGCACGTGGCAACATGGCAGAAAAATTCCGGACTGCAAGTGGGGCCGGGTGATGGGGTGTGATTAAATGTGTCGGCCAAACTAATGGTGGGGCGGAGCTGCCGCTCCGCCCATGCTTTGGCCTTTTTCATTTCGCCTAGCCCCCCTAGATTGGACCTTTGACGGCAGGGTGCTTGAAATTGACTGGTGAGGGAGATAATTGGGCGGAGCGGCAGCTCCGCCCCACCAGAATTGTGCCGGGCTCTGGCCCCTCCTCCGCGAAGTTGAGGATAGGAAAAGCGAGAGCGAGGGCATCGCGGCGGGGCGCGGCGGCCCCCCCCGGGGGGGGTAAAAGCGGCTCAATTTGGTTCAATTTGGTTCAATTGGGTTCGGGTTTCGGTGGGCCTCCGGGAAAGCAAGAGCCGCGCCCTGGGCGTGCTTTTGCGCTTCCCATTCGAGATAACCGCCCTGCTTCCAGTGGGTGAGGTTGGATTCGTCGAGGCTTGGCGGCGAAATGGACGGCGAGGATGGCCTGGACTTCGGGCGGCCGGTTGAGCCAGGAGATCCTGGGCCAGCTCGCCATTTTGGAGGCGCTGGTTAAGCTGCTGACGAATGACCAGCGGGAGCCGGGCGATTTTGCCGTTGCTCGGCACCGGTCCTCGAGAGCGTGGCATTGTTTTCATGCGGGGCAATGATAACAAGAATGCGTCAAGATCAAAATCCTACGGAAGGTTTTTGAACGGGTTTTACGTGCTGCTCATGAAAGCCGAGAGAACGGAGCGGGAATCAAAAAGGCCGAAATTGGGGCTGAGCGGCAGCTCAGCCCCACCCTCTGTTGCGCGCTCCGCACCGCCTTAACCCACCGCCAAATAAATCTCCAAATGTAAAAATGTTTAGATTTGACCCCAATGACATCTTGTTAGCTCAATTCCGTTCCGTGGAAATCCAGGCTAGTAACTGTTCAGGTGCGGAAATCGCGCCGCAACGGTAGGGACGCCTCGCCGACGCCTCGCCGAGGCGTCCACTGGTGCGCAAACCACCCCCGGACACGCCTCGGCGAGGCGTCCCTACCTTGCCTGATGGTTTTATCGCGCGGTCACAGACAGCAGATTTGTTGAAACAAATGAGGACGTGGCGGTGTCATAGGGAAAGGAACCAGATTGAGGGCGCGTTCAAAATTGACCCAGCGCCGCTAAAACTATGAAAAAAATGTCCGCTTTCGTGGTGGCAGCCGTCGTTCTCGTGGCTTTGACTGGCTGCAAAGTGCATCTTCCTGTCTTTGGCGCTTCGTGGCATGGCGATTTGGCCGCCGCCACCAACATCGTGCAAACGGCTGAGATACCCGCCAGTTTGATAAAGCTGGAATTGGACAATTGCCTCGGCTCCGTCCGCGTCACCGGGAGTGACAGCGGCCCGGCCCATTGGAATTGGAACCTGACGGTGCGGGCCCGCACCGACGCCATCGCGCAACAGATCGCCCGAGCGGTGATCTGCGAAAGTTCGCTGGAGGACGGCCATTTGAAGATTGTGATTTCCGCGCCGGATTCCAGAGAGCCGCACAGCATAGAATCGAATTTTGAGGTCGTGGTGCCGAAAGCTGCCAGCGTGGACACCCACAACCACTTTGGCCGCACCGAAATCACCAGCCTGGGAGGCGAAGTCAATGCCTGGAACCAAAACGGGGAGATCGAAATCCACAACGTGAGCGGTCCAACCCGAGCCCGAACCTCCTTTGCCCATCTGAACGTGAGCGACACCGGTCCCGCCACGTTGCACGATCAGAATGGGGAGATTATGGCCGCCCATATTGGAGGACCCTTGGACGCTGACACCAGTTTTGGTTCGCTTGTCGCGCAGGACGTTAGCGGCCACGCTCGACTGGGCAATCAAAACGGGGAGATCAAAGCCACGGCCATTCGCGGAGCATTGGAGGCGAACACCAGCTTTGGCCCGATCATCGCTCATGACATCGGCGGCCCGGCCCATTTGCGCGATCAAATGGGCAGAATTGAACTAACGCAGGCCAAGGGCAATGCCGACCTTAAAACCTCATTTGACCGGTTGAGCGTCGAAGGCATTGAAGGCGATCTCATCCTGCACAACCAGAATGGCGAAATTTTGGCGAGCGGGGTCACTGGCACAGTGCAGGCAAACACTTCCTTCGGCAAAATGCAAATCTCAGGGGCTGGCGCGAAGTTTGTTTGCCACAATCAGAACGGCGAGATCAGCCTGCGCGCCACCTCCCCTTCGGTGACGGAGATTGACGCCACGACCTCTTTCGGCTCCCTCGTCCTGCACCTGCCCGCCAGCGTCAAACCGGCCCTGCAAGCCCGCACCAGTTTTGGCGACGTGGAATCGGACTTTCCCGTCCTGATCAAATCTCCCAGCGGCGGGTCGTTCGCGGAAGCCGGCCCCGGCGCCCTGCGGGCCTCCTTGCTAAACCAAAACGGCGATATTCGCATCTTCCGCGATTGAGCGAAGTGGTAGCGCTGGCAGCGCTCGTGGACTCGGCGGCAACGGCGGTGTAGGCGTGAAGTAAACCGAAAGATTCAGTTGAAAGCTGGGGGAGCGCGACCGTCTCGGTCGCTCCAGTCGGCGTCCCGCCGACTGGCTCAGGACTCAAAACAAGGTGAATCACCTCGAACGGCGGTGCCTTCGGCGGGACGCCGAAGGCTGCGGGCGGGACGCCCAATGCCACTAGTTTTTGGGCGGGGGTTTTTGGGTTGACGATTGTCTCGCCCGCAGCCTTCGGCGTCCCGCCGAAGGCACCGCCGTTCGAGGTGATTCACCTTGTTTTGAGTCCTGAGCCAGTCGGCGG
>JBKQWF010000327.1:0-33066 GCA_052139695.1 Limisphaerales bacterium | reverse complement strand
CGCTCATGCAGAACAGGAGAAAGGGCCTCATAGCGCTGCTCAATCGCCTGCGCAGATGCTTCCATGAAGGAAGCCTACACCATTCCATCCATTAGTTGAAGCGTTTATTTATGCACGGACCCTTAGGAAACACGAAGCGGATCTTTGAAGCCTGTCGGCTATGGGGCTTTGAATCGGTTTGCCAGGGTGAACGCGGTCATGCACACCCCAATTGCCGCTGACATAGGGATGCACCTAAGCTTAGCGGCAATGTGATTCTCAGCGACGACCGACACATGAGTTTCAAAATTCCAGATTGGCTCAGGTGGGCATTGATCTTGCCCGTCTCGATTGCTGTATGCTGTCTGGGAGCGTTGCTGGCTAAAGCATTGATTTTGGATAGTCTCGTCGGGCCTGACGGGGGAGATGCCCCGCAGTTTTTGAAGGAGATTGCATATTGCGCGGTGCTTCCGCTTCTCGTCTTGGCCGCTGGCACGAACATGGCGCCTTCCAGACGGTTCCTTGTGGCGGGCATCCTGTCAGCTTTGTATCTGGCGTGGCTTGCCATTGTGACCTTGCCAGCGATCACAATTCTGCCAAAATCATCTGCTTGGTGGCCAGTGGCGTGCGCCTTGGTAAGCGTAGCCGTGATCATCCTCTTTTGCATTCACGTAAAGAAGAATGAAGATGAAATTCTAACCGAGCATCCAGCCGAAATCCCCATTGGAATCTTCCTGCTCGCCGGGTGCCTTTTGGCGCTCGCCGCCTTTGGGGCTTTGTTCCGGGCGCACTCGCTCCTGTTTGCTTTCGGTTGGTTGACGATCCCGATGTTCGCATGTGCCCTCAATCATCGTTCAGCCTTAGCCTGGTTTACTGTCGCTGGTTTGCGTGGGATCCAGGCTACTCTCATGACGGCTTCCGTGCTCTTGTCATTTTGCATTTTCTTTAATATTGACAATCTGAGAAATCCAGTCGGAGAGCGTTTTGTGGAGGGTTACACACATTGGCGCGCCGCGCCGCGCACCGACGATGACGGAAAAGAGTATTATCCAGGAGACGAATGGACCGCTGATAACCGGGCTGGACGTTGGGGCCTTCATTTAATGGAGTGGGCCATTTTCGGGTTGGCCTTCGGGGTGCCAGCAATAACGCTCAAAGCAACCCGCGGTGCAATTCAAAGAAGGGAAACCGAAGCCACGAGCGCGGCCAACCAGTCAGCGCAAGCTGCCGACAGAGAGGTGATGTACCTGGATTTCAAGCTGCCGGTTGGCATCAAACCACGCGACGGTACGGAACCCGATGACCTTAAAAAGCTCGCCGCAGACGTCATCATAACCGGATTCCGCAGGCTTGCTGCTCATAATCAATGCGCCCCAACGTCCAATACATCAGATGAAAAAATCATCGAGATTTACAGCAAAGTGACCGCGGCGTTCAACGAGGCGGCAAAAAAACGCGGCGAGCGCATCCGTGCGGTTTACCTGAACGGCATCGTCATGAAGTTCCTACAGATGTATGAGTGGCGATTCAAGAAGGATGACAAGCCGCCTCTGGACGAGGAGGCAGCAGAAAAATTTCTGTGGGACCATTTGCAGTACGAAATAGATAAATATCTTGCCGAAGGATTGCGGCCTGATTATCAACGGGAGGTGCCCCTCGTCTAACCTCCCTTGGCCCTCGCTCGTGAGAGGGCCATGACTGTCTCCAACAACCGCGAATCATGCACGGGGCCATAGACAAACCGTGCTGCCGACATAAGCGCATTACCGTTGATTGCATCGACAACATCTTCGGGAACGGCAGGGTAGAGATCGGGAAACGGTGGCCCCCAACAACCAAAGGCGCAAACGCTGCGGCTGAGCGGGAAGGTGACTTCGATGTCGCGGTCGGCGAGCGCTGGTGGAAACGGGCTCCGTTTGGCCGGGGACCACAGTGAAACCGGCGCATCTCCAGTAATGAAAAACTTATTGACTGGTGCTTTGAGAAAATTCCACTTCATCTGCGCAAAAAGCGATTCGGCGAAGTCGATTTCGCTCAGTGACGTTAAAAGCGCCGTGCCGCGACTGGGCCTCAATTCGTAATTGTCGAGCACTTGCGCTGGGTCAATACCCTCTGCGGCGAGCGCGGCCCTCATGCGTTTACTAGCACGAATGACCGGATAGACTGACTGACAAACCGACCCCAGAAAGTCGTTGAGTCTTTGAACCCTCTTTGGACTGCGCGCGTCCTGAACGGTAATAAACGCGAAGAAAATACTCCAAACTTCAGGAGATAGCGGCCGCCCCCAACGGATGGCCTCGAACAGCTTGGGCAACTCGTTTTCGAGGGAATGAAACACTTTTTCCAACGTTTGGTCGTCACGGCTGCCATCTTCTAAATCCACTGCGTGATAATACTCTTCACATCCTGATTTTTTTGCGGTCGATTCTGTAACGGTGCCCTTGGCCAAATCGTACTGCCAAAGGCGCTTTTTTTGCTGAAAGCCCCGCAAATAACATTGGGGATTGAAATGCTGGCTTTTAGCGTTCATGTGCTCATCCGATTGACGCCGTTGCGGATGCGGTGCCGAAAGTGACTCTAGCCGCCATGCTCTGCGAATGCTCGCGGCGGAGATGGCCGTAGATTTTAAGGGCCAACATCCCGCCGTCGCTGTGGCCAAGCCACCGGGCGACAGTCGGAATATCAATGCCGCTTTCGACGCACCGCGTGGCGAACAGATGGCGTAATGAATGGTGGGTGAGGCGGGCGCAGCCGGCGATTTTGCAGGCGCGCGTGAGTGATTTCTGGCACTCGGAGACGCGGCAAATCCGGTCGTCGGGCTTCGCCTGGTGTTTTTCCCGCATTCTTTCGAGCAGCTGGCGCAATGCAGGAATCAGGGGAATGACCCGCGTGAGCGACGCATTGCTGGTTGCGCGGCGTTTGACGGAATGGATGGCGATTTCGTTGCGCTCCCAATCCACGTCACGCCAAAGGGCCTGTTTCATTTCAGCAATGCGGCACCCGGTGAAACTCAGGAAGGAAACCAAATCTGCGCAGTCCTTTGCCTGCCCCGCGCCGGATGTTTCGATTTCTTTCAACAGCCGGTCAAATTGCTCAGTGGTCGGAAGCTCCAACGGCTTCGACCGCACACCGAGCCGCTTGATCTTGAACGCAGGATTCGCCTCCCGGCCAAGACCGGCGAGGCTGAGGATTTGGCGAAAGACGTTCAGCGTATTGTTGAAAAACTGCGCCGAGTATTTTTCAGCGTAGTGTTGCGCCCACTGGCGGCATTCCGCCTCGGTGACGCCATCCGCCTTTCGGCTGGCGAGGTCCGGCCAGGACTTGAGCAGGCGTTCGACGCAACGGAGGCGATAGACCTTAGACAATTCGGCCAGCGTATGGTCGCACTTGGTTTGTGCTTCAAATTGCATCCGGCCATCCACAAACGCGCCGACCTCGACTTTGGGCTTCCGCAACTCTTTGAGTTTGTCGGGAAGACGTTGCTTGGCCTTGGAAAAAACGTCCGTGTCCAAGCTCGCGCGAACAGGCTTGCCATTGACTTTGCAGCGGGCATAGTATGTTCCAGCAATGACGTATTGCAGCAAATTGGGGACTTTAGGAAACGAGCGCCACTTGCCATCCGTGGACAAGTGCCGGTCTCTTTTAGCTTCCGTCGTAGTTTCGTATGTCGCTTTCATCAACGACAATATACGGGATACAATGGAGGGATGCAAACGGGGTTTTCAGTGTCAAAATTAAATTTGCAAATAGCGTAATTGCAGTGTTTTAGGCAGGATAGCTCAGTTGGTAGAGCAGAGGACTGAAAATCCTTGTGTCCCCGGTTCAATTCCGGGTCCTGCCACCACTTCAAAAACCCGGTCATCGCGCAATTGATGTTTTGCGCCCGCGCGACGCCTCAAAGTCAACCAGAACACACCTCTGTCAAAAGACGGGCAGGAGCGAAAGACGGAGAGCCGGCCAGAGTGGAACTATTTGCATCGCGTCCTTCCATTCCTTTGCCAGGCAAGATATTCAACGCACGGCGCCTGAGGATCAATTGAGTTGTCTAATATATAGTAATCACTTCTTTGAAGGCGGGGGCAGGCGGCGCCACGCCAGCGGGGGTTTTTGATGCCAAGGACGCCGCTGCCCGCCGCGACCGGTCCGGCCGTGATCCGCCAAAGCGGATGTTGTCAAACGCACCCGACGGCCGGCTTTGGGCGCAACAGCCGCGCATCTCTGGAAGGCGGCATCGCTCCAGCGTTCGGCCGCTCCCCTCTGGCGGGCGCCAAAAAATTCTTTGCGACAAGCCACTTTTTTCTTGTTCTTTGGCGGGCGTATAGCATATTTTGCCGGGTAATGAACGGCGGGTCACGGCAATGCACCAGGTCTTCTGGTCTTTCGCGGCCGATCCTTGACCGCTGCAACAGGAATCCAACTTACAGGAAGCATATGAAAAAAGGACAGAAGAAAAAGGCGACCACGTACACGCGCAAAAAAATCATGGATGAGTTCACGGATTTGCCGATTTCCCGCCAGCAGAAATGGCAGCTTCGCCGGGCCAAAGAGGGCCGTTGCGTGATTTGCGGCGAACCGAAGGTGACGGCCTGGCATTGTTTGAAGCATGCCATCGCCAACCGGGAATGGGCGCGGAAATATTCAGGCTCCAAGCGCCGGAACAAGACCTTGACCTACCGCCTGGCGAATGAAACCAAGGGCAAGGCCGCCAAGAAGAAATAAGACCCTTCCCTAAAAAGACCGCAGGGCGCGTTTTGGGTCCGCGCCCTGCATCGTTGTCTTTGCTCCAGTAAGCTCAGTGGTGTCGAGCTATGGCGGGGACTGGATGTGTAGCCACCTCATATTGAGAGTTCTTAGGCGATTGTGGTTGCCAGACCGGTTCGTGTTGGTCCATTATCGCCGCACGGTTCTGCTCATCCAGCAGAGCCGATTCCCTTTCTAACATTTGGGCTATTAGAAACAGCCCAAAAAATATCGCTCCCAGCGGCCGTCCCAGGAAAAAGAACGTGTCAGGCCGCAATTCGCTGAAGCCGATCACCAACTCCAGCAGCGCGAGCGTCAAGAAAATGTATTTCCATTTCATCCAACTATCGCTCCCATGCACTTGGCTCTTATATCCCTCTGTCATGCGATTAAACATAAGAGCGCCTGATTACGACGGCTCTCCGTTTTTTGGTGAAAATGCACCCGATCTTGCGGCGTGCCAGAATGAAACAAAAGCCCTGCGCCCTCTATTTCGGCGCCGCGGTTTCCGCTTCTTCGGAGCCTTCTTCCTTCTCCTCGCTGATGACGGGGGCGATGCCCTGGAGTTTGTCCTGCCCTTCCAGATCGATTAGTTTGACTCCTTGCGTGTTGCGCCCCGCTTCGCGGATGTCGCTCACCCGCGTGCGCACCATTTGGCCCGCGACGGTGATGAGCATGATCTCGTCGGCATCCTTGACCGTCAAGGCTCCCACAACCTGGCCCGTCCGCTCTGTTGTCTTCATCGTGATGATGCCTTTGCCGGCGCGGGATTGGAGACGGTATTCGCCGAAGTCCGTGCGTTTGCCGATGCCGTTTTCACCCGCCACCAACAGCGTGGCCTCCGGAACCACCACGGCCAAACCAATCACGGCATCGGATGCTTCCAGGGAAATGCCGCGGACGCCCGCGGCGGGCCGGCCCATGGAACGCACTTCCTCCTCGGAAAATCGAATGCTTTGGCCCTCGCGGGTGATCAGCACCACTTCGTCATGGCCGGCGGTCAAGGTGGCGTCGATGAGAGTATCTCCCTCTTCGATCCCGATGGCGATGATCCCGCCCGCCCGGACATTGGCAAACTCCTCCAAGCTGGTTTTCTTGACAACGCCCCGTTGCGTGGCAAAGAAGACGAAATTCGCCTGCGTCCACGTCAGGTCTTCCTTGTTCGGCCCGGCTTTGGCGACGACGCGGATGAGGGCGGCGATTTTCTCGTCCGCTTTTAATTCCAGCAAATTGGCGATGCTGCGTCCCTTGGCGGCGCGACCCATGTCCGGAACCTCATGGACGCGCTCGACATAACCGCGGCCGGTGTTGGTAAAGAACATGAGGTAATCGTGGGTGCTGGCGGTAAAAAGCCGTTCGATAAAGTCTTCCGCCTCTCCGGGAGTGGCCGAAGTCTCGCGGGTGGCCATGCCAATGACGCCTTTGCCGCCGCGGCGTTGCGCGCGATACGCGCTGACATTGGTGCGCTTGATCAAGCCGCCATGCGTGATGGTGATGATCACGCCTTCGTTGGCGATCAAGTCCTCGATGGCGATATCCCCTTCGTCGGGCACCAGTTCCGTCAGGCGCGGAGTGGCGTGCTTTTCTTTGATTTCGCGCAACTCGGCCTTGATGATGGCGAAGACCCGGGCTTCCCGGGCAAGTATGTCGAGCAAATCCTTGATCCGTTCGAGCAAGGCGGCGTATTCGGCGCGAACTTTACCGGCCTCCAGCCCGGTCAATTGGTAAAGGCGCAATTCCAGGATGGCGTCGGCCTGGGCTTCGCTAAAGGAATAGCGGCCATTGGTGATCCGGGCCTCGCTGCGAATGACCAGGCCGATGTGTTCCACTTGCTGGCGGGTAAAATCAAAGGCCAGCAATTTGATTTTCGCTTCCTCGCGCGTATTGGATTGGCGGATAATGCGGATGAACTCGTCGAGATTGGCCAGGGCGATGAGAAAGGCCTCCAGCGTCTCCGCCCGTTCCTCAGCCTTGCGCAATTCGAAGCGGGTGCGGCGAATGATCACTTCCCGCCGGTGCTCGATGTAGCAATTGATCAGCGCCTTGAGGCCGAGCGTTTTGGGGCGGCGCCGGTCGATGGCCAGGGCATTGACCGCGAAAGTGGTTTCCAACGCCGTATGCTGGTAAAGATTATTAATGACAACCTTGGGCAAGGCGTCGCGCTTGATCTCGATGACCACGCGCGTGTTTTCATCCGATTCATCCCGGACGGCGGTAATGTCGGTAATGACTTTCTCGTTGACCAATTCGGCAATCCGCTCGACGAGGTGCGCGCGATTCACATTATACGGGATGGCGGTGACGACAATTTGTTCGCGGCCTCCTTTGATTTCCTCCAGGCCGATTTTGCCGCGAATCTTGACCGTGCCCCGGCCCGTCTCGAAATACTCTTTGATGCCGCCCAACCCGCAAAGCGCGCAACCGGTGGGAAAATCCGGCCCTTTGATGTGCCGCATCAATTCTTCCACCGTAATCTCGGGGTTGTCGATCTGGGCGCAAATGCCATCAATGACTTCGCCCAGGTTGTGCGGGGGAATATTGGTCGCCATCCCCACCGCGATGCCAGTGCCGCCGTTGACCAATAGATTGGGAAAAGCCGCGGGAAAGACAGTCGGCTCGGTCAGACGCTCGTCGTAGTTGGGGACAAAATCGACCGTGTCCTTCTCCATGTCCTGCATTAAGACCGCGCCCAGATGGGTCATGCGCGCTTCGGTATAACGCATGGCGGCGGGCGGATCGCCTTCCACCGAGCCGAAGTTACCCTGGCCATCGATCAGCGGCTCGCGCATGGCCCACGGCTGCACCATGTGGACGAGCGTCGGATAAATCACCGCCTCGCCATGCGGATGAAAGTCGCCGCTCGTGTCGCCGCAGATTTTGGCGCATTTGTAGTGTTTGCGGCCCGGATAGAGGTTGAGGCGCTGCATCGCGTAAAGGATGCGGCGCTGGGAAGGTTTCAGCCCATCCCGCACATCCGGCAAGGCGCGGGAAATGATGACCGACATCGAATAGTCGAGGAACGAGTTCTTGATTTCGTCGGCGACGTTGATCTTCTGGACCTTTTCGTTCGCGGCAAAAAGCGGGATGCTGGCGCCAGCCACTACTCCGCCTTCAGGCAGAGTGGGCGGAACAGGCGGGACGGGCGGGACGGGAGGGGTAGGACTAGGCTGGTCGGTTTCGTCGGGCATAGGACAAAGAAATAATTAAATGTCCAAATTGCGGACGTTGAGGGCGTTGTCCTCGATGAATTGGCGGCGCGGCTCGACTTCGTCACCCATCAATTTGGTGAACATTTCCTCGGCTTCCACGACATTAGTCATATCGACGCGCAGGAGTTTGCGTTTTTCAGGGTTCATCGTGGTGTCGAACAGTTCCTTCGCGTTCATTTCGCCCAGACCCTTGAAGCGTTTGATCTGCAAGCCGCGCTTGCCCGCTTCCTTGACGCCCTCCAGAATTTCGGCGATGGAGAAAAGCGGCTTGGTGGTGGCGCGCTCGCCTTCCCCCTCAATCAACTCGAAGAGCGGGCTGTCCTGGGCGGAGTAATGCGCCACGTTCAGCCCCTTGCGCTCCAGCTTGTCCAGCAATTCCCTGACCGCCTGGCTTTCGTGCAACTCCACGTGGGTGGCGCGGCGGGTGTTGCCGTTGCGGCCCTTTTCGCCCTTTTCCAGCAAAGTCGTGTCGGATTCCTCCCCGAAGAGTTTTAAATCCGGGTTGGCGGCGCCAAATTCGCTCAACTGCTCCTCGGCATGAAAGTAATGAACGGTTTCATCGTTGCCGTCGCGGACCTTGACCAAATGGCGCGGCAATTCATGGGAAGCCGGGTCGCGGGCCTCAATGTATTGCCCAAAATCGCCGCCATGCCGGCGCAAGGCCTGGACATATTTGTCGAGCGATTCCAGCAATTCGAGGATTTCCGCCAGTTGTTTTTCCGACAACTCGCGCCCCGTCGCCAGGTTGCGCAGGCGCACATCATCCGTGCCCAGTTGGAGGAGAATGCGGTTCATCTGCGCGTCGTCATCGACGTACTCGATCCTTTTCTTGCGCGAAATCTGGTAAAGGGGCGGCTGCGCGATATAGACGAAGCCCTGTTTGACCAGTTGCACCATTTGCCGGTAGAAAAACGTCAATAACAATGTCCGAATATGCGAGCCGTCCACGTCCGCATCCGTCATGATGATGATCTTGTGATAGCGCAGTTTCTCCAGGTCAAACGCCCCCTCCCCCTCGCCGTTGCCAATCCCCGTGCCAATGGCCGTGATCATGGTGCGGATTTCCGTGTTTTGCAGGACTTTGTCCAGGCGCGCCTTTTCCACGTTAATCAGCTTGCCGCGAATCGGCAGGATGGCTTGGAACTTGCGGTCGCGGCCCTGTTTGGCGGAACCGCCGGCGGAATCTCCCTCGACAATGTAAAGTTCCGTATTGGCCGGATCGCGGTCCGAGCAGTCGGCCAGCTTGCCCGGCAGGCCGCCGCCGGTCAGGGCGCTCTTCCGCACCGTCTCGCGCGCCTTGCGGGCCGCTTCCCGCGCGCGGGCGGCCATCAGGCTTTTGTCCACCGCCCGCCGGGCGATGGCAGGGTTGCCGTCAAAGTAATTCATCAACCCTTCATAGACAATGGACGAAACGATGCCGTCGATCTCGGTGTTGACGAGTTTGACTTTCGTCTGCGACTCGAAACGCGGATTGGGCAGTTTCACGCTCAAGACGCAGACCAACCCCTCGCGCACGTCATCCCCGGAAATCGCCGGGTCCTTCTCTTTGATTAAATTATTGGCGCGGGCGTACTGATTGATCGCCCGGGTCAAGGCCGAGCGAAACCCCGTCAAATGCGTTCCGCCGTCAGGATTCGGAATGGAATTGGCGAAACAGAGAATTTGGTCGGTGTAACTGTCGTTGTACTGAAGGACGCAATCCACGAGGATCTCATCCTTTTGGCGCGCCAGAACGATCGGCTTGGGATGAAGCAGTTCTTTGTTGCGGCCAAGCTGGCGGACGAATTCCTCAATTCCGTCGCGGTACATGAACCGCTCGGATTTGTTTTCCACCCGCTCATCCTTCAAAATGATTTCGATGCCGGGATTAAGGAAGGCCAGCTCGCGCAGGCGGTTGGCCAGGAGATCAAATTTAAACTCCGTGGTAATCGTGAAAATCGTCGCGTCCGGCTTGAACGTGATGAGCGTGCCGGTGTGCCTGGACTTGCCGATGACCTCCAGCTTCCGCTTGGTCACTCCCTTTTCAAAGGCCATGTAATAAACCTGATTGTCCCGCGAGACTTCCACCTTGAACCACTCGGAGAGGGCGTTGACGCACTTGGCGCCGACGCCATGCAAACCGCCGGAATACTTGTAGGCGCCCTGGCCAAATTTGCCGCCAGCATGGAGGTTGGTTAGCACCAATTCCACCGCCGGCATCTGCCATTTCGGATGGACATCGACCGGGATGCCGCGGCCATCGTCACGAATCGAGACGGAGCCATCCACATGCACGGTTACGCCGATGCTTTTGCAGAACCCGGCCAGATGTTCATCGATGGAGTTGTCGAGCACCTCGAAGACGCAGTGATGAAGCCCCCGTTCATCGGGGTCGCCAATGTACATCCCCGGGCGTTTCCGAACGGCCTCAAGCCCTTCCAATTTGTCAATTTTGGAAGCGTCGTACTTCTCTAACGCTTCAGGGGCGGTGCTGACTGCCAGACTATTGTTCTCATCCATTAATTTGCCTTGGAAATGACGCCCGCGGACTAGTTTGAGTCTGCCTCGTGCGACTGCAAAAAGTATAAGGGAAATGGCCAGTCGCGACAACCATTAATTTCATGTTTTTTTGGCGGAAAAGCACAATCTGTTGGGGTTGCAATATCGGGCCAACTCCACAGATTGTGGCGGGAGCGGAAGATGAAAAAGACCGGGCGGCTGCGATGAAATGTCTCCACTTCCGGTGGGGCGGAGCTGCCGTTCCGCCCCCAATTCTCCCTCATCTGCGGATTCCGAACAGAATGGGGGCGGAGCAACCCTGCTCCTTCTTCCTCGCACCTCTAAAGACCGAATGGAAAGAGGTGGCCGGCGAGACGCCGGCCACAGCGACCGAGACGGTCGCGCTCCCCAAGCCACACAATTTGTCGCGTTGAGGCGAGGATTTGGGGCAACGGGGGCAAACGCACCGGCTTGCCAAAAGGAGCGAAGAAACGCTACGCTTGGGTCGTGCCCTGCCCCCGTAAGGCTTGTGGACGATGGTGGATATGGCTGCTTTTCTGGCTGCCAGCCGCGCTGACGTGGAGCGCACCGCTGGTTTTCCGCGTCGGCACGTTCAATGTCGAAAACTATCTCGATGCGCCTTCGGGAACGCGCCATGCCAAATCAGCGGAAGCCGCGTCCGCGGTCCAAAAAAGCATCCTGGCGTTGCGGCCCGACGTCATCGCTTTGCAGGAAGTCGGTTCTTCAAATGTCCTGCTGGACCTTCAAACGAGCCTCAAAACTAATGGGCTGGACCTCCCGTTCTGGGACGAAGTCGAAGGACACGACACCAATATCCACGTTTGCGTCTTGAGCCGTTTTCCAATCGTGGCGCGGCATCCCCATACCAACGATACTTTTCTACTGGATGGACGCCGTCTTTTTGTCCGCCGCGGGTTTGCCGACCTGGAAATCGAAGTCAGTCCGCATTATCGCTTTGCCTTGATTGCGGCCCACCTTAAATCCCGCCTGCCCACGGACCTGGCCGACGAGGCGGAGTGGCGATACGCGGAAGCGGAGGCCTTGCGCTCGGTCATTGACGCGCGTCTGGCGGAAAATCCCAAGGAAGACCTCGTCGTCCTCGGCGACCTTAATGACCTGAAAGATTCCAAACCGCTGCACGCCATCATGGGGCGCGGTGCGGCGCGTCTTTTTGACACCTGTCCCGTCGAGCGCAATGGGGATGACGCCGGCCCCTGCAACGGCCACGAAGCGCGTCGCGTCAACTGGACCCATTATTACGCCAAAGAAGATGTCTATAGCCGGATCGACTACATTTTGCTCAACCGCGCCATGCGCCGCCGCTGGCTAAGCCAGGAGACTTTTGTCTTGGCGCAGCCCAATTGGGGCGTAGCTTCGGACCATCGGCCCCTGGCCGCGGGATTCGCCGTGGCAGACGACGCGGGCGATGACCGCCCCCCTTCCCAGTGAAACGTCCCTCGGCGGGAGCCCAACCGGGGCGGTCGGTCCCCGCTTCGCTGCCTGAAAGAGCGAAAGATCTGCGTAGGATAGAACTTCCGCACTCCCTGGCTTTCAACCAAATCTCTGACTTAAGCGGGGCGGCGTTGCCATTGGACGCGGTGCATGTCGCCGGTCTCGACAAAGGCCAGGTGCATGAGAAAGGCGGCCTGGAACGTTTGCGGGGAATGCGAATGCGGGGCCAAAGCCACGTAGTCGCGCAACAGGGGCCGATAGTCGGGATGGGCGCAATTCTCAATGATGGTGCTGGCGCGCTCGGACGGACATTTGCCGCGCAAATCGGCTATGCCTTGCTCCGTGATGATGATCTGGACCGAGTGCTCGCTGCTGTCAAGATGGCATACCAGAGGGACAATTGTGCTGATCTTGCCGCCTTTGGCCGTCGAAGGACAGGTGAAGATGGAGAGAAAAGCGTTGCGGGCGAAATCACCTGAGCCGCCGATGCCATTCATCATGTTGCGTCCCAGAACATGGGTGCTGTTGACGTTGCCGCCGATGTCCACTTCGATAGCCGTATTAATGGAGATGATGCCAAGGCGCCGGATGATTTCCGGGCTGTTGCTGATTTCTTGCGGGCGCAGCAGCAGCTTGGGACGGAAGAATTCGATGTTTTCGTAAATGTCCTTTAAAGCAGGATTGCTGACCGTCAAAGAGCAACCGCTGGCAAAGCGGACTTTGCCCGCTTTAATCAAGGCGATGACCGCATCCTGAATCACCTCGGTGTACATCTCAAACTGCGGAATTTTGGGATGATCGCCCATCGCCTTGAGCACGGCGTTGGCGGTGTCGCCCACCCCGGATTGGATCGGCAGAAATGACGAGGGAATCAGGCCGCGCTGCAGTTCGGCGGCGAGGAAATTGGCGACGTTTTCCCCGATTTTCGCGGTGGTTTCGGTGAAAGCGCCGAAAGCGCCGACTTCATCGGGACGGTCGGTTTCGACTATCCCCACAATTTTCTTGGGATCGACTTTCACTACGGGCAAACCGATGCGGTCCGACGGACGCAGGACCGGCAGGGGCTTGCGGTGCGGCGGGTCTTCCGGTTCAAAAACATCATGGAAACCGCGAAGGGCCTGGGGATGGAAGCGGTTCAATTCGATCAGGATTTTGTCGGCCTTGCGGCAAAAAGTGGGGGCGGAACCGACCGATGAAGTCAGGGTGATTTCGCCCGCATCGGTCACATCGCATGCTTCGACGACCGACCAATGAACGGGACCGAGAAAGCCGTAGCGCACCGCTTGCGGAACTTGCGAGAGGTGCATGTCAAAGAATTTTATCCGCCCCTCATTGATGCCTTTGCGCAAATCGGGATCGTTCTGGTAAGGCGTGCGGAAAAGGACGGCGTCCGCGCGCGCCAGCTCTCCGTCCAGCGAATGGCCGGTGGAGGCGCCGGTGATCATGCCGATGCGGAAAGGCTGGCCGGCGGTATGCAATTGCGCCGCGTGGGCCGCGATGGCCTTGGGAATTTCCTTGGGAGCACCAGCGGGAGTGAAGCCGCTGAAAGCTAAAGTTTGGCCGTTTTGGATCTGCACCGCGGCCTCGGCCGCGGTCAAGCGGGGGAATTTATCTTTCATAGTTCAATCAATTTCTTTGAGATGGCGGACTTGGTGGGCGTGGTAGGCGAAGTGGTTGCCATGACTATCCACGAGTAATAACTCTCCGGCATTGCCGACCCCGGCAAAACTTCCAGTCCGGATCTCGCCGTCCAGGTCAAGTTCGACCTGGCGGGGGCGGCCCCATAACTGGTTAATGCGCGGGAGCAATGAGGGAAATTCAAGCGCCTGGATTTGGCCGGTGATGCTTCGCAAGTGGCGCAAAATGACTTGGGCCAAATCGCGCACCTCCGGCACGGGATCAATGAGATCAGCCAGGCGGGCCGTTTGATTTTCTAATTGAGGATCGCAGGCCTCAGGCCGGTTAAAGACATTGATGCCAATGCCGGCCACAGCCCGTCCAGGAACGAATTGATCAATGAGCAAGCCGGCCAGCTTGCGTTCATTGACCAGCACATCGTTTGGCCAGCGCAGGCGAAATTGCTTCAGCCCCAGGGATTGCAGGGCTTCGCACACGGCCAGGCCCACAGCCAGCGGCAAGGCCCGCCAATCCGCGGGATTTGGCCCGGTGGGAAGAACCGCGGAAAGCCAAAGCCCCCCTTCATCGGAGACCCAGCCGCGCTGGAAACGCCCGCGGCCGGCGCTTTGCCGGTCGGCGCGGACGGCTTCCCAAGCCGGGAGGGTGGCGGCCACAAGGTTGGTCGAGGTTGCGACAGGAATCTCATGCAGAATCCACCCGTCGCACCGGACACAAGCGTCTGTTGCCGCCGCCGTCATAAGGTTAGCTCGCTATCCGCAGAAGAACCTGGCCTTCATCGACGGCGGAACCGACGGTCGTGAGTATCTCCGCTACTTTTCCCGCTTTGGGAGCAGTAACGGCGGTGTTCATTTTCATCGCTTCCACGGTCACCACGTGATCGCCTTCTTTGACCGCCTGGCCAACTTGGGCATTGATGGCGATGATGCGTCCGGCGAGCGGACTGCGCACTTCTCCAGGACCCGCGGCGGTTTGTCCGGTTGACGCTGGCGGAGGCGGAGCCGCGGCGGTTGGAGATGGGGACGGAGGCGGAGGCGCCGAAACAGGCGCGCCGGCGAATGGCGGGGGAACAGAAGCCGGAGCGGCGAGGTCATCAGGGACTTCGACACTCACCTCATAAAGTTTGCCATCCACCGTTACACGGAGTTTTTTTATCATAGCTTATAAAGTGTTATCGCACCCTGTGGGACATAAATTGCTCCACGCGGCCTTCCATCGCCCAAACGTTCACGGCCGGCTGGGCCGGACCTTGCTGTACCGATAAGACCCTATGGGGGCGGCCCAGTACTACCGCTATCGCTGCCGCAATAACAGCAACTATTTCGGGCGGAGTCGATTCCATCACAGGCGCGCTCTTCACTGGCGGCACAACGGAAACGACCGGAACAACAGGCGCAACCGGCGCAACAGTGACCAGAGGCGCGATTGGCGGCGGGGGCGCGACGACGACGGGCGGGGGCGCCAAGATGACCGGGGGCGCGACGGCGGGCCCCGGCTGACTCTTGCGCGAGACCAAAAAATGGTAAAGCGCAACGGTGGCGAGGGAAATGACAATCTGGACGATAATCGCGGAAATGCTCATAGCGTTTAAAGCGGTATGGTCCCGTGTTTTTTCGGCGGACGCGATTCGCGCTTGGTCAAAGTATTGCGCAAGGCCAGGGAAACGCGGGCGCGGGTTTCGGAGGGCGCAATCACGTCGGTGATCATCGCCTTGCGGGCCGCCTCGTAAGGCGAGCAGAACTTGTCGCGATAGGCGGCAACCAATTCCGCTTCTTTGGCTTTCGGGTCCTTGGCGGCGGCGATTTCCCGTTTGTAAAGAATCTTGGCCGCGCCTTCCGCGCCCATGACGGCGATTTCAGCGGTCGGCCACGCGAACACAAAATCCGCTCCCATATCACTGCTGCACATCGCCAGATAGGCGCCGCCATAAGCTTTGCGGAGAATGACCGTGATTTTCGGCACGGTGGCGGAGGCGTAAGCGAAAAGCATTTTTGCCCCGTGCCGGATGATCCCGCCGCGTTCCTGCTGGATTCCCGGCATAAATCCGGGAATGTCCACCAAGGTGACCAGCGGAATGTTGAAGACATTGCAAAAGCGGATGAAGCGCGCGCCTTTGTCCGACGAATCAATGTCCAGCGTGCCGGCCTTGACCCCGGAATTATTGGCGACAATGCCAACCACCATCCCTTGAATTCGGGCGAAACCGACGATGAGATTGCGCGCCCATTGCTCATGGACTTCGAGCAATTCGCCATTGTCCACCAGACGGCGGATGACCTTGTGGACGTCCAGGGCGTCTTTGTTGGACTCCGGGAGCAACGCGTTAATTTCCGCGTCGGCGTGCAAGTCGAGGTCTTTGGCCGGGTGATGAGGCGGATCGAGCAAGTTGTTCGGCGGCAGATAGGAAAGAAGCTTGCTCACGATCTGAATGGCGTGGGTGTCATTGTCGGCGATGAAATGGATGTTGCCGCTGACGCTGGCATTGGTCGTGGCGCTGCCGATCTCATCCATGGTGCATTTCTGCCCGGTCACCGCCTGGATGACTTCCGGCCCGCAGATGAACATGTTGGCCGCGCCTTTGATCATGACGATGAAATCCATCAAGGCCGGCGAGTAAGCCGCGCCACCGGCGCAGGGCCCGGCCACGACGGCGATTTGCGGCACGACCCCGGAAAGGAGGACGTTGCGGAAAAACACCTGCCCGTAGGCGGAGAGAGAATCGAACCCTTCCTGAATGCGCGCTCCACCTGAATCGTTGAACCCGACCATCGGGCAGCCCACCTTCAGCGCGTAATCCATCAGGTCGCAAATTTTCTTTGAATGAATCCGGCCCAGCGCGCCGCCGCCGACGGTAAAATCCTGGCTAAACGCCGCCACAACCCGGCCGTCAATCAAACCAGTGCCCGTCACCACGCCGTCGCCGGGCATTGGTTTATCTTCCATGCCAAAGTTATGGCAATCGTGCCCGGCATGGAGGCCGGACTCCTGGAAAGTGCCGCCGTGAAACAGCGTTTCAAGCCGGTCCCGGGCCGTCATCAAGCCCTTTTTGCGGCGGGCGTCAAGCTTGTCCTGGCCGCCTCCGGCCCGGGCCGCGGCGCGCTTTTTTTCCAGCGTTTCCAATAATGCTTTTTGTATCATAAAATAATGCGGCGGAGTTAGGCGGGTTTAGGCATGCACAATTCGGTCAGGACGCCGAAGGTGGATTTAGGATGGAGGAAGGCCACGAGCTTGCCGCCCGCGCCGTCGAAGGCCTTCTCATTAATCAATCTCACGCCCGCGCCGGCAGCCTGGCCAAGCTGGCCTTGGACATCATCCGTGCCGAAAGCCAGATGATGAATGCCACCCGCGGGATTCTTCTCCAAAAACTTGGCAATGGGACTATCGGGACTAGTCGGTTCGAGCAGTTCCAGATGGACCTGGCCGACCGTGAAAAAAGCCGTGCGGACCTTTTGCGAAGCGACTTCCTCGCGGTGCTCACATTTCAGGCCCAGGGCCTTTTCATAGTAGGGCACGGCTTGGTCAAGGGATGGGACTGCGATTCCGAGATGGTCAATTTTTGTGATCATAATTTAAATTCTCCGAGTGGCCGTTGAAGGTCGCCAGCAAACTGCGCGCGGCGGAGACGGCCGTGATTTCGCCGCGCAGCAAGGATTCCCGCAGTTTCGGCAAAGAGGATTGCACCCGCGGGTCCTGCTCGAAACGGCGTTGCAACTCGTCGTGGATTAAATCCATCAGCCAATCTACGGCTTGTTGTTGACGCCGTTTGGCAATGACGCCCTTCTTTTCCAACGCCCCGTAAAATTTTCCAATCCGTTGCCAGGCTTCCGGAATTCCCTCACCTGTCCGGGCCGAACAGAGGGCTGCTTCCGTCTTCCATCCGGGCGTGGGCGATTGCAAGTAGGCCAGGGCGCTCTGCTGTTCCAGCCGGGCTTGTTCCGCGCGCTGGCGGTTATCGCCGTCGGCTTTATTGATGAGAATGTCATCCGCCATTTCAATGACGCCGCGTTTGATCCCCTGCAATTCGTCTCCCGCGCCGGGCAGCAACAGCAATAAAAAATAATCCGTCATCGAGCGCAGGGCGACCTCGCTTTGGCCAACGCCGACGCTTTCCACCAACACCACCTCATAACCCGCGGCTTCGCAGACGAGCATCGTTTCGCGGGTGCGGCGGGCCACCCCGCCGAAACTGTCGCCCGCGGGAGATGGCCGGATAAAAGCGCGCATTTCACGGCTGAGATTCTCCATGCGCGTCTTGTCGCCCAGAATGCTGCCGCCGGAACGTTTGCTGGTGGGATCAATCGTCAAGACCGCAACCGATTTGCCCTCTTTGATCAGGTAACATCCAAAGGCCTCAATGAAAGTGCTCTTGCCCACCCCAGGCACGCCCGTGATGCCGATGCGCCGGGCCTTGCCGGTATGCGGCAAAAGCCCTTGCAAGACCTCCTGGGCCATTCGCTCATGCAACGGAGAGCGGCTTTCGATCAGCGTAATGGCGCGCGCGAGAACGCCGCGGTCACCGGCCAGCACGCCGGAGACATAATCCGCAACCGTCCAAGCACTTGAGGCCGCCAATGGCATTTTATCTCTCCGACCGCGCGTTTAATTGCGTCAGCAGCTCCTTGGCTGCGTCCGGAATACAGGTTCCCGGACCGAAAACCGCCGCCGCCCCATTGCTCTTGAGGAACGCGTAATCCTGCGGCGGAATAACGCCGCCCACCACGACCATGATGTCGGACCGGCCAATCTTCTTAAGTTCTTCAACCGTCTGCACCAACAAGGTTTTGTGGCCGCCGGCCAGCGAACTGATCCCGACAATATGAACGTCGTTTTCAGAAGCCATTCGCGCTGCTTCATCCGGTTGCTGGAATAACGGTCCGATATCGACGTCAAACCCGAGATCGGCATAGGCGGTGGCGATGACTTTGGCCCCGCGGTCATGCCCGTCCTGACCCATCTTGGCGATGAGGATGCGCGGGCGCCGGCCATGCTTCCGAGAGAAATCCTCGGTCAACCCGCGCACCTGTTCAATTTGCGGGTCCTGGCCAAATTCAGATTGGTAAACTCCTGACACAGAACGGACCAGAGCTTTGTGGCGATGAAAGACTTTTTCAAGCGCGAAGGAGATTTCGCCCAGCGTGGCGCGGACGCGCGCGGCATCGACGGCGAGCGCGAGCAGGTTTCCGGCGCCGGTTTCGGCCGCGTGCGTGAGGGCCTCCAGGGCCGCCTGGACTTTGCCATTGTCACGCTCCGCCCGCAATTTGTGCAGACGCTCAATTTGTGATTGACGCACGGCGGTGTTATCGACTTCGCGGACGACCAGTTCCTCGGCCTTTTCCAAGCGGAACAAATTCACGCCGATAATGGCTTCCTTCCCCGAATCGATGCGCGCCTGGCGGCGCGCGGCGGCTTCTTCAATCCGCAATTTGGGCAGGCCGGTTTCAATGGCTTTGGCCATGCCGCCAAGGGCCTCGACTTCCTGCATGTGTCCCCAAGCCCGTTTCATCAGCGCTTGGGTCAAAGATTCAACAAAATACGAGCCGCCCCACGGGTCCACCACTTTGCAAATGCCGGTCTCTTCTTGCAGGAAAAGTTGGGTGTTCCGGGCAATGCGGGCCGAAAAATCGGTCGGCAAGGCAATGGCCTCATCCAGCGAATTGGTGTGGAGCGATTGCGTCTGCCCAAAGGCGGCGGCCATCGCTTCCACGCAGGTGCGGGCGACGTTGTTGTAAGGGTCTTGTTCGGTCAAAGACCAGCCGGAAGTTTGCGAATGGGTGCGCAAGGCCATCGACTTGGGGTTCTTTGGATGGAATTGCGCCATGAGTTTGGCCCACAAAGCGCGGGCCGCGCGCATCTTCGCTATTTCCATGAAGAAGTCCTTGCCCTGGGCCCAGAAAAAGGAAAGCCGCGGCGCGAAAGCGTCGATATCAATCCCCGCCTTCAGTCCGGTGCGAACATATTCCAAGCCGTCGGCCAGGGTGTAAGCCATTTCCAAATCCGCCGTCGCTCCCGCCTCCTGCATGTGGTAGCCGGAGATGGAAATGGAGTTGAACTTGGGCATGTTCTTGGACGTAAAAGCAAAAATGTCCGCGACAATGCGCATGGAAGGGGCGGGCGGATAAATATAGGTGTTCCGCACCATATATTCCTTGAGAATGTCGTTCTGGATCGTGCCGGAAAGCTGTTCCGGCTTCACTCCCTGTTCTTCGGCCGCGATAATATAAAACGCCATGACCGGAAGGACCGCGCCGTTCATCGTCATGGACACAGAAATGCGGTCGAGCGGAATGGAGTCGAACAAGGTCTTCATGTCCTCGACCGAGTTGACGGCCACGCCCGCTTTGCCCACGTCGGCCAGGGCCCGGGGGTGGTCGGAGTCATACCCGCGATGGGTCGGCAGATCGAAAGCGACCGACAACCCTTGTTGTCCGGCGGCGATGTTGCGCCGATAAAAGGCGTTGCTCTCGGCGGCGGTGGAAAACCCGGCGTATTGTCGAACCGTCCACGGCTTGGTCACGAACATCGAGCCGTACGGGCCGCGGATATAGGGGGCGAATCCCGGCATGCTCTCCAACTGTTCGCACGCCGCCAGGTCCGCCCTGGTGTAAAGCGGACGGATATCAACTCCTTCCAGAGTGGGACGAACGCAATCCTCGGGCGACTTGATGGCGGTTTCAATCGCAAAGCGCGTCCGCCATTGCTCGGCGGTGGCGTCCGATGGAACATTCTCAAACGGAACAGTGCTGAAATCAGGGAACGTATTCATAATTCAATTCCGAGACGGCGATGAAATGCCGCCAATAGTTCTTGTGCGTCAGCGCGAATGTGGATGAATTCATCCACCCCCGCCTTTTTCAAGGTTTCAACGTGCTCTTGCGGCAATCCGGCCAGGACGACGATAGCGTCCTTGCTTTGCCCGCGAATGGCTTCGATCAAGAGCGGGGTCACGACGGGATATTTGTCATCGGTCGAGCAAATGACCGCGATTTTTGCCTTGGACCTGGCAAAGGCTTTGCCGGCGTCTTCCGGCGCGCGAAGGCTTTCCGAGGAAACAACCTCATAGCCGCCCGTGGCAAAGAAACCACGCGAAAAATCGGCGCGCGCCTTGTATTCTTTCGGCGTGCCCATGTTGCACAGGAAAACGCGGGGACGTTCGCCTTTCTGGCTGGCCGCGTAACGATCCATCGCGGCGCGGAGGCGCTCAAAACCAACGGCGGCGCGGGTGATCTGCACCGGCACGATGGGCGCGCAGGGGCGGTCATGGATGCGGACAGCGCGGGCAATTTCCCCAAGCGTCGCGCCGGCGGCCGCCGCGTCAATACAAGCTTCAAACACGCGCTTGCTATCGACGTTGATCAGGTTGGTCAGTTTTTGCAGGACATTTTCATTCTCCGCGTCTTCCATGCGGGTGCGATACAACTCGACCTGCAGGACGCGCAGCTTGTGAAAAGGTTCGGCCTCGGCGGTTGGCCGCGCGAAGGGTGATTCCTTGGTGTTGGCATATTGGTTCACACCCACCATGAACTCACGCCGGCGATGGACGGCCTTGATTCTCTCATCCGCCGTCGCGGCCACGGCTTTTTGTGGTAGCCCGGCACGCAAGGCGGCCTCCATGCCGCCAACGCGCTCCACTTCCTGGAAAATGGACCAGGCCTTGGCCGCCAATTCGGCGGTGAGCGATTCCACATACCACGACCCGCCTGCCGGATCGGTCACGCGGCCCAACTCGCATTCCTTCTCCAGAACAAGTTGGATATTGCGGGCAATGCGCCGGCTAAAATCATCGGGAGTGCGGCCAACTTCATCAAAAGCGCCCACCTGCATGCTGTCGCAGCCGCCGAGAACCCCGGCCAGCGCTTCGGTGGTCGTCCGCAAGATGTTGGTGTGCGCGTCGAGAACCGTTTTGTTCCATTGCGACGTGCGGACGTGCAAGGAAAGCCGTTGCGCCTCTTCGTTGCCGCCCGCGACGCTGACGACGCGCGACCACAACATCCGCAAAGCCCGCAGTTTGGCAATTTCCATGAAGAAATTGGTCCCCACCGTCACGGCGAAGCGGATGCGCGGAGCCGCGATGGAAGTGTCCAGGCTCCGGCGGTTCATTTGCCGGAGATATTCCACGCCCGTTGCCAGGGCGAATCCCAGTTCCTGCGCGGCGTGCCCACCCGCTTCATGCCAGGAACGGCTATGGACGCAGACCGTTTGCAGTCGCGGGGCACTGGCGGCGGCCCAATAAAGCAGAGCCGCCATTTCCCGATAAGCGCCTTCCAAAGATTGCGGCAGGGTCCCCTCATGAGCCATGACTCCCAGCGGGTCCATTTCAATGCAGCCGCGAAGGGATGCCGGAGCTTTCTTGCGCTTCCGTCCCAGCGCCGCCAACAGGGCCGCGATCGGCAAAGCCGACGCTCCGGAGCGAATGAATAAAGTTGTCTTAGCCAGATCAATGCCTTCCAGCGCCCGATCCAAATCATCCACCGTCGCGATGGAAAGCCCGCCAAAGCCGACTTCCTCCGGTTTTGCCCAATCCGGGTCGTAACCATTGCGGGTGGCTTTATCCACCACGATGTTCAAGGCATTGAGACCTTTGTCTAATGAATTGCGCGCGGTGTGATTGAATTCCGCCGGGCTCGAGCAAGTCATTTCCTGCGAAATGGCCCAGGGCTGCGCGGCATAACCGCTGGCCTGGCCGCCGCGCACGAATGGCGCGAAGCCCGGATACGATCCAAGATGCGGCAGGGCGGCCACGTCCTCCGGACGGTAAATGGGATGGAGCGTGATTTTTTCGTGCGTCTGCGCGAACATGCGCTTTTCAAAAGGAGCGCCTTTCAGCTCAGACTCGACCAACCGGCGCCATTCGCCGTAACCGACCGGCGGAAACTCATCCAGGAGCCGGTCCGTGCCAGGTTTTGATTCAGTCAAACTCATAACATTTCAAGGTTAAGATTCCAGGATTTCCACCAGCACATCGTGGCGATGGCCATTGAGCGTGACAAACAAATGTCTTCCAGCTCCGTTGCTTTGGCGGGCGGGCGCCGCGGGGGACGCGACTGTTGCCGCGCTGGCCGCGGGCGCGGGCGCCGCCGCCGGGGCGGCTGCCTTCGGCTTGTATAAGGCCTCCACTTGTTGCGGAAACATGGCAAACAGCACGACCACTTCATCGTCCGTCGGCAGCCCTTTTTCGGCGCATTGTTTGCGATATTTTTCCAGGCCGGGTTCCAGAAGGTCCGCCGGGCGGACCGTGACCGGTTTCTTGCCGGAAAGTTTCTCCACTTGGGCCAGCACATTCGCGTCGATCTGCCCGGGCGTCTTGCCGTATTTGCCCAAGGCGATGTCCTGCGCCGGCTGGCAGATCATCTTCCAGCGGCCAAACTTGACGTTCATCATCGCCTGCGTCCCGACAATCTGTGAAGTCGGCGTGACCAGCGGAATCCAACCCAGGGCCTCACGCACCACGGGGATTTCCCGCACCACTTCGTCAAACCGATCGGACATCCCCTGCTCTTTCAATTGGGTGCGGAAGTTCGAGAGCATCCCGCCGGGCACCTGGTAAATGAGAATATCACTGTCCACCCGTTCGTTGGCCGGGCTGGTGAATTTGGACAGTTCCTTGTAAACACCCTCGAAATACGTTCGCAGTTGCGCCAGCTTTTCAGTGTCAAATTTGGGGCAGCGTGGATGGCCATCCAGCAGGGCCAGCATGCGTTGCGTATCCGGTTGAGAAGTGCCATTGGCAAAAGGCGTAATCGAGACCTCGACGCAATCCACGCCCGCGTCGATCGCGGCCAAATAACTGGCCGCGCCCAAGCCGGCGGTATCGTGGGTGTGCAAGGTAATGGGAATGCCCACCACGCGCTTTAATTCTTTGACAAGATCAAAGGTGATGCGCGGTTGCAAAATGCCGGACATGTCCTTGATGCCGATGGAATCGCAGCCCATTTTTTCCAGCTCGACGCCCATCTTGACGAAATTCTCGACCGTGTGGACCGGACTGATCGTATAGCAAAGCTCGCCCCGGGCGTGCTTGCGGTATTTTTTGACCGCCGCGATCGCCGTTTGCAGATTGCGCAGATCGTTCAGGGCGTCAAAAATGCGGATGATGTCCATGCCCGCCTCGCACATGCAGCGCACAAAAGTCTCCACCACGTCGTCGGGAAAACTGGCATATTGGACAATGTTCTGCCCGCGCAGGAGCATGATCTGAGGGGTCAGCGGGGCGGCTTTTTTGAGGGTGCGCAACCGATCAAAAGGGTTCTCATTGAGAAAGCGCAGACAGGAGTCAATCGTCGCGCCGCCCCAGGTTTCCAGCCCGTTGAAGCCCATGCCGTCCAGGATAGGGGCGGCGGGAAGCATTTGCGGGGTGGTCATGCGCGTGGCGGCCATCGATTGATGTCCGTCTCGCAATATCGTGTTATTGAACAGAACTGATTTCATATTCTTGGATAAACTATAATAACCAATTGAAATAGCCATCTCACCGTTTCTTGGGCATCGATTAGCAAAATTTGCCAAGTCCAGCCGCAAGAGGGACAAGAACCGCTGTTGTTTGCGAGGGCGTTTCCCTTCAAACCTCCGCGCTGAGTGAACTCCTTATTCGAAGCGATAGCAATAAGGGTCTCGTTGCCGGATTATGTCGGCATACATATAAACACTTCGCGCCTGGCTTTCGCTGGCGCCGCTTAATTCCGTGTATTGCTTGATAAACTGTTTCTCGGCCGCCGCGTCTTGCTTTGTTTCATCGGGTTGTTCAGGGGCCTTTAAAGCACTCGACTCCTCCATAAAACTCTCCTTGCGCCCGCTGCCGCGGGCCTTGTGTTTTTCGAGTCTCTTTAGACTATGTCGCGTTCAGCAATCACGCGTTAAAGATTATTCCAACATGGCCGCAAACCTACCCCCATTTTGGCAAAGGTTTGCCTTTTTTTGCGGAGTGGGAGGCTCGTGCGGGCCTCCGGGCACAACGATTAATTGCCTTAAGGTACTAGGCGACCATTGCCGGGACTGTTTGTCACAACCGCCTCGCTGACGCCTGGCACGGGAGTGTAATTAAACCCGGACACGTCCAATCTTTCTACGCGGTCCGCTTTGATGACAGGACGATAATCATTTGCGCTCAAGCTGAACCGGGCCTCTTGCAAGCTGAGCGTCTGCACATTCCGGGCGTAAAGACCCCAGGCCGGCAAGGGACGCGCATCCACCGATGGCGCACCCACCTTTTGGTCGGCTGGCCAAGCTTTGCCGCCGCCGTTGTATTCGACTTCAACATTGCGCAGCACCACGTTGGTAATCGGCTCGTCTGCCCAGCTTTCCACGGAGATGCCGGTGCGATAGACACCGGTTGCATGGAGGCCGCTCACGGTGACGCTGCCAACCGTGTTGCCAGGCTTGGTCCAGATCGTGAGTGGTGAAGCGACGTTTTGCATGACGTTGTTCGCGATGAATACGTCGTCCATTAGACCCCGGGTGGCGTCCCAGGCCCCGGGTTGCAAAATGATTCCCGCCAGCATGTTGGTCCGCCGCAATGCGCCGGAAGTGCGATGGGGTTGTTCACCAGGCCCGCGAAACAAGTTGTTCGCAATGGTCAGGCGCGTTACGGGCCCGATCACCCGGATGCCGTTGCAGGACGAATTGATCAGGCAATCCTGAATGACGGTGTTATTCCAATAGCGGCCGGCGATGGCGTCGTCGCCCGTGTAAAACTGGCAGCCGATGATGCTCACATTTTGACACCAGCGCCCTGGCGCGCCGCGCCAATGAACGCCGTCCCACCCGCCGACAATCTTGACATCGCGCACCTCCACGTCGTCGCTCACCTCCATGAAAATCGCGTAATTGGCCGCATCCACGATCGTGACACCCCGCAAGGCAAAACGGCGGCAGCCGACGAGCACGATGCCATGCGGCCCGCGCATCCGCTCTTCGCCCGTCGGATCAAAAACCTTGTTGCCATCGATTACTCCAAATCCCGTAATCGCGGCATCCTCTACGTTTTCACCGACGATCAAGCCGCGATGCCATTTGCCCCATTTCGCCTCGGGCATCATCGCCGGCGGCCGCGGCTGATCGTAGTCGGATAAGTTGGTGGAGCCGACGATTCGCGCCCCCGCGTCTAGAAAGAGAATAACGCCATTCCGCAGATGAATGGTCCCGGTGCGATAGCGTCCGGGTGGAAAATAGACCTGGCCGCCACCCGCGGCCGCGCAGGAATCGACAGCCTTTTGGATGGCCGCCGTATCAAGGGTTTCGCCATCGGCCTTGGCGCCGCCATTCTCCCGGACATCAAATTTGCCCGCGGCCAAAGTCAACGGCGCCAGCGCAAATGCCACGAAGAATTGGGAAAGTCTCAGCATTACTTTGCTCGTGTCCATGTCTTTGGAAGGCATAGTGCCTTCGCTGGACAACGGAAAGGAAGTCAGAAAAGTGGCCGGAGCGGGCGCCTCGGCGAGGCCACCTTGCCTTGAAATTGGAATTCAGATACGTCAGCCCGGCAATTTGAGTCCCGTGAGATTGCGCTCCACCTGCGCAGTAGCAAATCAATCCGCATCATCACCGGGGATGGGCGGCTTGGCTGGAACGCGAGCGAGAATATTGTCCACTTTCTGCCAATCAACCCGCTTGGCGCGGGATGAGATGCCCTCCCGCGCCTGCGAAGCGGAAACCTGCGCTGTCAGGGCGATGGACACGATCTGGTCCACGCTCACCTTTTCTTTGGCGGCGACTTCGTTGACCTGCTTAAACAGCAAGTCCGGGATTCTGACTTCCAGCGTGCTCATTTCGACTGGCGCAATCTAACCAAAAATTCCCTTGGTTTCGAGATTTGAAACCTTCCTATGCCGGACAGGCTTCAAAGATTCTCTTCATGCTTTCCTAAGACTGAGAATCAGCCGCGCAAGGGTCGCTCCATAATAAACTCTGGCTGCAATTCTTCAGCATGAAAACCAACGTGAACCCGGGCCGCCATCCATTTCTCGAGATGTTGCGATTCTTCAGCGATCGCGCCAAGGTTGAGCCGTTGCAGCAATTCAACCGTGACAGGACGTTTGGAGTCTTCAAACAAAAGCGACGAAAGGAACTCTAGCCACCGCTCGGAGTTCAAGATATCGGAGGCGCAATCATGTTTTACGCCGGAACGCCATTGATAAGGGCAAAGCCCTTCAAGATGTTGCAGATTTTGGTAAGCGCGAATGTCTGAAACCAAGTCCTGCCCCGCCAAACCTAAAACTCTGAATGGATTTTCTGCCTCAAGAGTTTCAAACACTGCGGCTTCTGGCAAGCCCGCGTTCCCGGTTTGGAGAAAAAGCAAACAAGCATCGACCGACGCTCCAAAATATCTCTTAGCGTCTATGCGATGCAGAGACGGATGGGATATTCTTCCGTCGTTTTGCCAGCCGAAACGCAGCAACTTCCGCGCGGTTGCGGTTTTGCACAACATCGCAATAGTCGCTTGGCGCCCGCGAAGAGATTTGAGCACCTGAATCAACATCCATTCTGAAATATCAAAGTTCGATTTTCCCGTCCGCGCCGCCATGCCACGAAACCCTTGAAAATTCTCTTTGAGCGGAATGTTAGCACCATTGAGGCTGGAAACTGTCGAGTTCGTCACCCACGGAAAATTGCCAAGAACGAGCAATTGCCCCTTTAAGCCGCGAATCTCTTTAGCCCACTCTTGTGCGAAGAAATCCCCCACTACCAGCGTCGCGCGGCCCAACGCACCTACGCCGGCGAGAGATCGTCGCGTGTTTTCAACATGGTCAGGATTTATATCCCAGCCAAATAATCTCGCCTTCGGAAATGATGCCGCACCCGCAAGCAGAAAGGAGCCAATGCCACACGCGGGTTCAAGCACAACCTCCGGTTTGATTCCCCGGCGCTTCAGGAAAGCGCAAACTTCTTGGGCAAGCGTCGGCGGGGTTTGAAAATCTCCAAACACTATCTTGGAATCGGTTTTCATGCGAGTCGTAAGACGCCTTCCACTTTGCCAGCTTGTTCAATCACACGGGAGTATTGCAGCCGCCATTACAAGGCGTTTGAAATGGTCAAGTTAGGTGCCAATCGCTTTGCCGTCGGTCACGCCAAACAAAGACGGTTCCGGGAAGATGGACTCTGATTCCGCGAACGTAATGGCTTCGCTTCGCAAAACTTCGAGCGTTAAAGGTTCAGGCACTGTGCCACATTAAATCCTCAACGTTTCCGCGCAAGCTTTGAAATCCTTGGCCATCTGGGTCCTTGCGCTGGCGAACAATTTTTCGGTTTCGCCATGGCGCTACACCGTCCGGTAGCTTTTGACCACCCATTCGCTGAGGGTCTTTTCGGGGGTGTCCACGGTGTCCGCGTCAATCAGAAATTCCTGCCGGCCGGTGTTTTGGGCGATCAATTTCAGGCCGAATTGGAAATCCTTAAAACGGGCGGCGCACAGCTCGCGCACCGGCACCGATTGCTCCAAGGCGAGCGCTACCAGCCGGTCAGCGGCCGGTGCCGTGAATCGGATCTTGAGTTTATGCTCGTCCTGAAAGCGGCGGGCAAAATCATAGACCAATTGCCGCGCCACGTTCCGCTCCTCCTTCTCGTGTTCAGCCAGCAGCTTGGCCAATTCCGCCGCCGGCGCATCGACCAGGGCGCGCGTCACCACAAAGCGGCGCACCAGAGTGGAGGGCAGTTCATATTTGAAATCGCGAAAAACCTGTTCGCATACGGTCATCAAACCGCGCGCGCCAGTCCCTTCCTCCGCCGCCAGCTCGGCGATGCGCCGCAGCCCGTCATCGCCAAAGAGAACCTCCACCCCATAAGCGGCAAAGGTTTGTTCGTATTGACGAATGATGCTCCCTTCCGACGCCTTTAAAATGCTAAAGAGATCGTCCACGCTCAACGGCTGGCAAACCACCCGCACGGGCAAACGCCCGATGAATTCCGGCTCGAAGCCAAACTCGATAAAATCACGGGTCTGAGCCGACTCGAGCACGGGAAGTTCCCTGGGATCTTTGGCCGCCGGGGTGGCGAATCCGATGGCCGCTTCCCGCAGCCGCTTCTTGACAATCTTTTCCAGCCCGTCGAAGGCGCCGCTGACGATGAAAAGAATGTGCTTGGTGTTGATGGTGGCCGGTTGTTTTTTCCCCCGCTGGGAGAGATCCATCATGGCCTGGATTTGGCCCCCGATGTCGTTGGGCGAGCGGCTGGGGACCTCGGTCTCCTCCATCAACTTGAGCAAATTGGTTTGCACGCCGCGGCCGCTGACGTCGCGGCCGCTCTGGTTCGAGGCGGAAGCAATCTTGTCGATCTCATCAATGTAAATGATGCCATACTGCGCGCGCTGGCAATCGCCGTCGGCGCGGCGCAGCAATTCGCGGACGAGGTCTTCGACATCGCCCCCAACGTAGCCGGTCTCGGAAAACTTGGTAGCGTCGGCTTTGACAAAGGGCACGCCGATCAAGTCGGCGGCGTTGCGGATAAGGTAGGTCTTGCCCACGCCGGTCGGGCCGAGAAGAATGACATTCTGCTTGGCGTAATTGGGCTGTTCCTTGCCCTCGACGGCCAGGCGGACGTGATGATAATGATCGCACAACGCCACGCTCAGCACCTTCTTGGCCTCATCCTGCTTGATGACGAAGCGGTCTAAATAATTCTTGACTTCACGCGGCTTGCGCGAGAAAGCAAAGTCCTTGCCGGGCGGCGCTGCCTCGCGCGGCTCTTCCGGGCCATCCAGGTCCGCCTTTGGCTGAGGGGCGCCGGTAAAGTGCTGCCGCATAAATTCCTGCAATTGCCGCTGGAACTCCTCGGGGGAAGGCGGTCCGTTCAAAACATTTCTCGCCATAATTACTCAACTTAAATGAGTCTGGGCAAAGTGCAATGGAGGGTATGCGTCCGGGTGTGCGATTAAAACCGTCGGTCAACTTTAAGGGTAGGGCGGCCACTCCGCTGGCCGCCGGGGCTGAGGCGCGCAACGGAGTGCGCGCCCTACCTCTACGTCCCTCCCTACACCCTGTGCGTCCGTCATGAAAGGTTGGGACGGCTAGCCGAGGCGACCGCGGGGTTTCTTTGAGGAGAGGTCGTCTCGGCGAGGCGACCCTGCCTAACGCTGCTCCTCCGGGCGAAAAAGAATGACACCTAAAGGCGGCAAGGTGAAGGCCGCGGAGAACGGCTGGCGGTGAATTTGATAGTTTTCCGCGGCGACCCCGCCGAAGTTGCCCTGGTTGCTGCCGCCGTAAAAACCTGAGTCGGAGTTGAAGGCCTCCCGCCAAAAGCCGGCGCGGGGCAAACCGACGCGGTAATTGGGCCGCAACACGGGCGTCAAATTCATAATGACCACCACTTGCCGGCTGCCATCGGATGTTTGGCGCAGGAAGGAAAGAACGCTGTTATCGGCATCCCCGCAGTCAATCCAGGAAAAGCCGGCGTGGTCATAGTCCGCTTGCCACAAAGCCGGTTCGTTTTGATAGACGCGGTTGAGATCGCGCACCAGGGTTTGCGTTCCGCGATGAAAAGGACCCTGGTCCAGCAGCCACCAATCCAGGCTGGCGTTGGCGTTCCATTCCGCGCTTTGGCCGAATTCCGAGCCCATCATGAGCAGTTGCTTGCCGGGAAAAAACCACTGGTAGGAGAGGAGCGCGCGCAGATTGGCAAAGCGCTGCCATTCATCGCCGGGCATTTTGCCCAAAAGCGAACGCTTGCCATGCACCACTTCATCATGCGAAAGCGGCAGGATAAAATTCTCGTTGTGATGATAGAGCATGGCAAAGGTCAGATCATTCTGATGAAATTTGCGGAAAATGGAGTCGCGGCTGAAGTAGTTGAGCGTGTCGTGCATCCAGCCCATGTTCCACTTAAAGCTAAAACCCAGCCCGCCCAAATAAGGAGGACGCGTGACCTGCGGCCAGGCGGTGGATTCTTCCGCGATCGTCACCACCCCCGGACATTCGGTATGCACGGCATGGTTGCAATTCTTGAGAAACTCGACGGCGTCCAAGTTTTCGCGCCCGCCGAATTGGTTGGGCACCCATTGGCCGGGCTGGCGGGAATAATCCAAATAGAGCATGGAGGCGACGGCGTCCACCCGCAGACCGTCAATATGAAATCTGTCGCACCAGAAAAGCGCGTTGGCGATGAGAAAATTGCGCACCTCGTGCCGTCCGTAGTTGAAGATCAAGGTGCCCCAGTCCTGGTGCGAGCCCTGGCGGGGGTCTTGGTGCTCGTAGAGCGCGGTGCCGTCAAATCGCGCCAACCCCCAGTCGTCCCGCGGAAAATGCGCCGGGACCCAGTCGAGCAGCACTCCGATGCCGGCACGGTGCAGTTGATTGACCAGGAATTGGAAATCGTCCGGCGTGCCAAAGCGGCTGGTGGGCGCGTAAAAACCGGTCACCTGGTATCCCCATGACGGGTAAAACGCGTGTTCGGCGGCGGGAAGAAACTCCACGTGCGTGAAGCCCATGTTCTGCAGGTAAGCCGCCAGCGGTTCAGCCAATTCGCGATAACTCAGGGATTCCAGCTTGTTTTTCTTCATCCAGGAACCGAGGTGAACTTCATAGATGCTCATCGGGCCGCGAAATGGGTCCTGGTCGCGCCGCCGCTCCATCCATGCCTGGTCCTCCCATGAGAATTTGCCGTTGTTCCAGACAATGGAGGCGTTCTTGGGCGCTGTTTCGAAAAAGAAGCCGTAAGGATCAGTTTTCAGAACGGTCGCGCCTTCGGCTGTCCTGATTTCATATTTATAATGAGCGCCCTCAGCCACTCCTGGAACAAACAGTTCCCACACCCCGGAGGAGCCCAAAGAACGCATCGAGTGCAGACGGCCGTCCCAATTATTGAAATCACCCACCACGCTCACGCTCCGCGCGGAAGGCGCCCAGACCGCGAAACTGCCCCCAGTTACGCCGTCGAGCGTGCGGAGATGCCCCCCCAGCTTGTCGTAGATGCGGCGTTCGTTTCCCTGGGCAAAAAGATAAAGGTCCGTTTCGCCCAGGCAGGGCAGAAACGAATAGGGATCACGCGTCCGCCATTTTGCGCCGCCCTGGTACGTGACGATTAAATCATAGGCATAAACCGCCCTGGCCTCAGTGGTTACCCCCTCAAAGAGGCCCTGGCCAATCCGGTTCAACTTAAAGCTCGGCTTGGTCTTCTCGTGGACTGGCGCAATTTCCACCTCGACGGCTTGCGGCTGAAATACCCGCACGACCACGCCTGATCCATCGCCCAAAACATGCATGCCCAAAAGCTCGTGCGGTGAACGGTGCCGGAGTTCGGTCAAACTGGCGGCTTCTTCCTGTGTCAAAATCATGCCTCGGCCAGTTTAACACGAACCAAGGCAAACACACTAAATATCTTGGAAGCTTTGTGGAACATTTCCCCGGCATAGTCGTCACATTTACAACGACCGGTCCGGATTGGGTCTGATTACAAGTGCCGAAATAGCATACAAGTGCCAAGCCTATGAAATCGAAATTGAGTTCAATCTTCCTTTCACTGATGGTCGCCACGGCATTGGCCGCCGCCATCGCTTCCAGCCAGGCGCAAAGTGCGACTGCCACAATTTCCTGGGTGGCCGCGGGTGATTCGTATGATTACACAGTAACGCTGCAAAATACCGGATCTGTTGCGCTCAATGGCTTTTGGTATGGCTGGACCGACAGTGGCAACAACTTGCCTTCCGTCCCGTTTGGCGCCGGTGATTCAGTTGGCTGGGGCAGTGAGGTTAGCGGCAATTCCATCATGTGGATGAATGACAGTTACAGTTACTATGGCACTACTTATTACTATGGCACCTCACTGGCGCCAGGCGCCTCAGCGACTTTCACCTTTGTCAGCAGCTCTTCGCCCTCGGAAATCACGACGTCCCCTTCCGGAGAATCTGTCGCCTACGTTGGTGGAATTGATTTCAGTGAAGGCACGCCTGGAGATAGTACTTCGGCCTTTTCTCCCACGTTGGCATCCAACTCCACACCCGCTGTCCCCACAGTCACGGCCACCATCTACGGAGTGGCCGCGGGCGGTTCTTATGATTACACCGTCACGCTGCAAAACACCGGCACCAATGCGCTCAACAGCTTTTGGTATGGCTGGACCGACAGCGGCAACAACTTGCCTTCCGTCCCGTCCAGCGCCGGCAATTCACTGGGCTGGAGCAATGCCCTCAGCGGCAATTCCATCAAGTGGACCAATAGTTCAAGCACACCGCTGGCCCCGGGCGCTTCCTCCAGTTTCACCTTTGTCAGCGGCGATTCGCCCTCGGCCATCACGACGTCCCCGTCCGGGGAATCTGTGGCCTATGTTGGCGCCATTGATTTCAGCGAAGACGCGCCGGGAGACAGCACGGCCGTGTTCTCTCCCACCTTGGTTTCGCCACCGCCTCCGCCACCTCCTGTCCCCACGGTCACCGCCACCATCTCCGGAGTGGCCGCGGATGGTTCTTATGATTACACCATCACGCTGCAAAACACCGGCACCAACGCGCTCAACAGCTTTTGGTATGGCTGGACCGACAGTGGCAACAATCTGCCGTCCATCCCGTCCAGCGCCGGCAATTCACTGGGCTGGAGCAACGCCCTCGGCGGCAATTCTATCAAGTGGACCAATA
>JBKQWF010000326.1:0-20974 GCA_052139695.1 Limisphaerales bacterium | reverse complement strand
CAGGCCATAGAAATAGCACAGAGCATCAACGAAAGTAGCATACGCGACCAGACTTTGTCAGAGCTGGCGCAATGAAGGTTTGACCGCCATACTGTTAGAGAAATGGCTTTACACGAACCCCTCTCCCGGCCTGCGGCCACCCTCTCCCCGCTTTGCGGGGAGAGGGGTGGGGTTTCACAATCCAGCATTTCTCACCGGAGCGGTCGCCTCGGCGAGGCGACCCTACCTTGCCCGGGCCTGACTTAGCGCTTTTCCGCGTTGCGCGGGGACGCTATAAGACAAGCGTGTTGCCCGAATATTCTCAGTTTCCATTGCTGTCCGCTTTGCGCGAACGCCGTTCGCGGCGCTTCGCTTTGGGGATGAATATGCCGGACGGTCCGCTCAAATACCAAAGCCAATTCCAGCCCGCGCCCCTGCGCGAAGAGGAGGAAGCGGCGCTGGCCTTCGCCGCTGGCGGAGTCACCGGCCATGCTTTGGCGGACTTATGCTACGCGCCCGGCGGCGGCGGGAATATCATGGCGGGATTGGCCGGGCGGACCGTGGCCAGCGGCGATGGTTTGCAAACGGTCGCCCTCATCGTGATCAACGATGAGGGGGCCTGGCTGGTCCGCCGCCCGCGGGAAATGTCAAATGGAGCGATTGGGGAGCTGGTGGAGAAAGCGCGAAGCGGGGCCTTCCTCGACTTATATCGCTCTTCTCGTGTCAAAATAAAAGATGGGCGAGCCGCTCCCCCGACGGAACCGCTCTTCAATATCAATGCCAATCGCTGGTCCGCCCATGCCCCAGGAACGACCTATTTCCTGCCGGTCAATGATCTGACCTTCATGTATATCAATGGGCTGCTGGAGGTTCTGAATGAGCACACGGCGGCCTTCATCGTGGACGAAAGAAATCAGTTTCAGCCCGCCGGGCTCGGGCGGTTTGCGCGCAGTCGCGGCGGGCATCTGGAGGACGACCCGCGCCAGGGCCGCGTGGCGACGATCCGTCAAGTCGAACAATTCGTCGCGGAATTTGTGACGATTGAACAAGGGATGATGCTGCAAAACCTCGCTCTCATGGCCGAAGCGATGGGCCTGGGCGGATTTCCCAATTTTGCCAATCACGAATTCGGCTGGTTCCAAGCGCTCGATTTTCGCATGGCGGAAATGCCGGCCAGCCGCTACCTGGGCGCCGACTGGCTGCCCTCATTGGCTCTTAAAGCCCTCAAGCGCGACGTCATCGTTCCGTATCCGATCGGCCTGGAGCGGAACGGGGAAAACCTCCTCATGCCACTCTGCCCGCCGTATTTCAATTCGATGACCGACGCCGTGAAAGCGGTGGTCGAGAGGAAATTCGGCGCTGGCGGAGTGTTCAGCGCCGCCCAGGATGGCGCTTGGGTGGAGCACAATAAGGTGGCGGCCCAAATTCCGCGCCTGACGGACGCGACCATTGCGGCCGCGGCGGCCTATTGCGAGTACGTGTGGCGGCGCTATGGCCGATTCCCCGCCACGATGGCGCCGTATCGGACGGTCCTGGGCTACCAGGTGGGGCGCATTAATGTGAACTTCTACGATAAATTCTATCAGCCCGGCGTCGTGACCGAGCGGCATCGAAAGGATTTTCAGGCGCATGCTCATGACATGGCAAAGGCGACAAGCGGATCGTCGGTCGTCAACACGGCAATCAACGTGCAGCCTTCGACAGAATAGTTCTCTTCGTGCCGGGAACCGCGGTCGGCATGATGAAAATCACCTGCCACCAATTTGCGATCACCCACCACCAGGTCGCCCGTGAGAATGTAGAAGTCCTCCGGCCCGGAGTTCACATGGGCTGGGTAACGCGCGCCCGGTTCGAGTTTCCCCAGCAGCACGGCGTAGCCGCGCTCCCGTTCGAGAGAAAGCAACTTAATGGCCGTTCCCGGAACAGGCAGAGGTTTCCAATCGCTTTGGGCCGCACCTTGCAGGAATCTCAAGCCAAACGGAAGCGATGCCGGGCGCCGGGCGGCTTCGACGGCGTCGATTCGTTGCATGACCTTTTCTTTCAAGGCCGCGGGCAGGGTGGCTGGCGTGGCGCACGCCACTTGGGTGATTGTCTTTTGCAAACCGCGCACCAAATCCCGCAATTCGGCGTTAGCAGTCAACTCCGTCTCAAACGCTTGTTGCTCGCCCGCGGTGAGGGCGCCCACCGCGTAGAGACTGGCTTGTTCTTGTTGATGCTCGGAAATCATAAATAAACCCGCAGCGCCTCGCGCAGTTTTAACATCCCCCGTCGGATTCTCGCCTTGACGGTGCCCAAGGGTTCTTGCAGCGCGGCGGCGATTTCCAGATGGGTCATTCCCTGGAAAAAGGCCATTTCGATGGCCTGTCGCTGGTCATCCGGCAGAGCGCGAACCGCCGAACGGATGGCGGCGAGCTCTTGTTCCGGCAAGCGCCCGTCCTCGGGCGGCGGACTGGCAGCGCTCTCCAATTCATCCTCGTCGCGCGGATCAAGGATGACCCGCGCCCGGCGCTGGCGCGCGCGCAGTTGGTCAATGCAACGATTGCGCGTGATCGATAGCGCCCAATGGAAGGCCTGCCCTTTGGCCTCATCGAATCTCTCCGCGTTGCTCCAAATTTGCACAAATACGTCCTGTATCACTTCTTCCGCTTCCTCCGCGTTGCCCAGCATTCGCCAGGCCACTGCGAAAAGAGGCCGGGCGGTGTGGTCATAAAACTGGCTTAAGGCATCGCGGTCCCGCGACGCCACGCGTCGCAGCAACATCGATTGCAGTTTCTCCACGGCTTCCGGCATGGTTCAAGTCACGTAATCAAGCGCTTTAGCAAATTAACGACCGGCTATTCTGCTTCGGACATCCAGAGTACTCCAACCACAATCTTCACACCATTCTGTCTCCTTGTATAAACGCCGCCGGGGCAAGGTCAGATGCGAAAAATATTTTTCCGTTTCATGCATCCGGTTCCGGTCCGGTGTCGTTCTAACGCTTGGATCGGGCAAAATGCCAAAAAAAAGAAACTGATATGAAAAACCCAATATTCGCACTTCTGTTTACCGTCGGAGCCTTGGCGGCCTCGAATCTCTTTGCTTCGAGTCACCGCGAAGCCCCCATGATTACAGCCACACCCAAGTTGGACGGCGCGGACTTTTATATGTTCAATAGCTACGAAGCGGGCCGTTCCAATTTCGTGACGTTTGTCGCTGATTATTTGCCCCTGCAAGACGCTTACGGCGGCCCAAACTATTTCAGGTTGGAAACCAATGGCGTTTACGAGATTCACATCGCGACGAATGGCGGCGCCGCGGAAAACCTGACGTTTCAATTTCAATTCTCTGAGACGCCGCGCCATATCACTTTGCCGATTGGCCCTCCTGGGAACCAGGTGACAAACGAAATCCCGCTGGTCGTCGCCGGCCCCATCACCTCGAACAACAACGCGTCGCTCAATGTCATCGAAAACTATACGGTGAAAGTCATCGTTGGCGACAGCCGGACCGGTGTGGCGCAGTACATTACCAATGCGGCTGATGGCACCACCCTTTTCACCAAACCGGTCGATAACATTGGCAACAAAACGCTGCCGGACTACAACGGCTACGCCAATTCCTACCTTTACAATATCATGATTCCGGGGTGCCCAACCCCCGGTCGGATGTTCGTCGGCCAACGCAAGGACCCGTTCGTTGTTAACCTGGGGGAAACGTTTGACCTGATCAATCTGAGCAATCCGCTCGGCCCGGTGAATGGCGAAAGAGACAGCCTGGCGGACAAAAACATCACCTCACTCATCCTGGAGATTCCCAAAAGCTTTCTGACCAACAGTGGCAATCCTGTCATCGCCGCCTGGACGACCTCCAGCCAATTTCAAGGTTCCAACCTAGTGCAGATTTCGCGCCTGGGCCAGCCGCTGGTCAACGAAGTCGTCATTGGCTTAAAGGACAAGGACGCGTTTAACGCGAGTCAGCCGACAAATGACGCGCAATTTGCCGCTTACGTGACCAACCCCACCCTGCCGGCGCTGATCGAATTGCTCTTCGGCAGCGACGGCGTGGTGGAGCCAACGAACTTCCCACGCACCGATTTGGTGGAAGTGTTTCTGACCGGAATTCCGGGATTGAATCAGACGAGCGCGACCGCCGAACTGCTGCGCTTGAACACCTCCACTCCCGCGGTGCCGGCGGCCTCGCAGAATAATCTGGGGGTCATCGGAGGCGACGTGGCCGGTTTTCCCAATGGCCGTCGTCCGGGCGACGATGTCGTGGATATCGCGCTCCGCGTCATGATGGGCAAACTGCTATCCACTAATGTCGCACCTTCCGGGCAATTGCCATTTACCGACGGCGCCTACGTTGATGCCAACATGTTCCAGTCTGTCTTTCCTTATATAAAACCGCCGTTGGCGGGTTCTCCCAACGATTTGAGCGTCACCATCACACTGCAGAACAGTCCCAACCTCGCTGGCCCTTATTCAAACGCCAAAGTGACATACAACAGCGCGAATTCAACGCTCTCTACCGGGTTGACAAGCAGTAGCGCCGGGTTCTACCGCGCGCAGGCGGACCAGCCTGGCGTCGTGCTGGGCAGCCCGACTGTGACCGCCTCCAATGTCGTCATCGGCGTCCAGGTTCCCTAGCGACAAACCCGCGGCTGCGGCAGGGACATTCCCACCAGATGTCCCTGCCGCACGCCGAGCGATGCTATGAAACCGTCCTGCACATGGATCGGGCTGCTGCTAACAGGATGGGCCTGTTGCGCCGAACCATATGTCCCAAAGGATGCCAGCCAGCCGCTGGAACGTCTGCGGGCCACGGCATTTGATCCCGCCCAGCACAAGATGCGCGAACTGCGCGCCCAACTCACGCGAGAGCCCACCAATGCCACCCTGGCCGCGACGCTGGCCCATTGTTGCATTGACAAGTATCGAAGTGAGGCCGACCCGCGTTACCTCGGCCGGGCCCAGGCCGCGCTCGCCCCTTGGTGGAATCAATCAGCGCCGCCGGTCGAACTTCTTGTTTTGCGCGCCACGATCAAACAGAGCCAGCATGACTTTGCCGCCTCGCTTGCCGATCTTGAGTCGGCCATTCGTATCGCGCCGCGCAACGGCCAAGCCTGGTTGACCCGCGCCACGATCCTGACCGCGCTTGGAGACTATGCGGAGGCGCGGCGAGCTTGCGTGCCGTTGGCAGGACTGGCGCCGGGGCTTGTCGGCGTGACGGCGGCCGCCAACATTACCTGCCTGACCGGCGGAGCGGAACGCGGTTGCACTCTCTTGCGGCGCGCCTTGGAGAGCAATCCATCGGCCGGGACAGCCGAGAAGCTCTGGGCCCTGACTATCCTGGCCGAAACCTATGACCGTTTGGGACGTGATGCTGACGCTGAAACCTGTTTCACGGACGCTCTGACGCTAGGCCAGCGCGATCCCTATCTCCTCGGCGCTTACGCCGACTTTTTATTAAAGAAGGGACGTTCGAAGGAAGCAGCCAGCCTCTTGCGGGATGAAACCCGCGCGGATGGATTGCTGCTGCGGCTGGCTTTGGCCGAATCGGCCTTGGCGCCCCGGCCAGCGGCCTATGAGGCGCATGTCGCCGCGCTCCAGGCGCGATTTGAGGCAGGCCGGTTGCGCGGAGATTTTGTCCATCAAAGAGAGGAGGCCCGGTTCCAACTCTGCCTGCTCCATCACCCCGATGAGGCGCTACGGTTGGCGCAAGCAAACTGGCAGGTGCAACACGAAGTGGCGGACATGCGGATTCTCATCGAAGCCGCCCGGGCGGACGGCAAGCCGGAAGCAGCACAGCCCGCGCTGGATTTTGTCAAAACGAATAAAATAGAAGCGATCGATTTGAAATGAACGTGATGCGCCAGTCCCGGATGGTAGGGACGGCTCTCCGAGCCGTCCGCGGGTGGATTGGTCGCCACGGCGAGGCGGCTCTACCCCTCACTGAAGGAGTGCCAATGAACCCCTCTTTTCCCCGCTATTTTCGCTGGTTCGCGATGGCTTTTGCCTTTGTCGTGGCCGCGCCAACCTTGCGCGCCCACACGCAGAGCGACGCTTATCTCACTTTTTGCGTCAAAGGAAACTCTCTGACTGGAGAGTGGCACCTGGCGTTGCGGGATTTAGAGGATGCGGTTGGCTTGGATGCTAACGATGACGGTGTCATCACCTGGGGAGAACTGCTTTCGCGAAAAGACGTTGTCACAGCCTATGCCCTTTCGCGGTTGCACGTTGCATGGAATGGCAGGCCGTCCGGCCTTCGCCCGACGGATTTCCTGGTCGATACGCACTCGGATGGCGCTTACGCTGTGGTGCGTTTCGCCGCGAGAGGCGATCAGTCCCCGGCCAATCTGGAAGTAACGTATAACGCGTTCTTTGACATCGATCCAAAACACCGGGGCTTATTCCGTCTTGAGCAGCCAGACGCAACCCGCCTTGCGGTCTTCTCTCCCGATACCGCAACTCAGTTCTTTGACCTGGCAGGGACCGCGCCCCGGGCCTCGTTCCTCACGTTTGTGCGAGAAGGCGTATGGCATATCTGGTCAGGCTACGATCACATTCTCTTCCTTCTCGCCTTGCTGCTTCCCGGCGTCTTGCGGCGCGGCCATGGCGCCTGGCAACCCGTGCCCGCGGCCCGTCCCGCCCTGGTGAGTGTGCTGAAGGTGGTGACGGCCTTTACGGTGGCGCATTCGATCACCTTGAGTTTGGCAGCGACGGGAATTGTCCATTTGCCGGGGCGCCTGATCGAATCCTCGATCGCGGCTTCCGTGGTCCTTGCGGCTGTCAATAATATCACTCCAATGATCACCGAGCGCGGATGGATGGTCGCGTTTGGATTTGGTTTGCTGCATGGTTTTGGTTTCGCCAACGCCTTGGCCGACCTGGGCCTGCGCCACGGGCAACTCGCGGTCACGCTGTTCGGATTCAATCTGGGGGTGGAAATTGGCCAGTTGGCCATCGTCGCGGTTTTTCTTCCCGTGTCGTTCAGCTTGCGCGGACTGTTCTTTTATCGCCGCTTTGTATTGCAGGCGGGTTCCGTGGCCATTATGGCCATCGCGACAACCTGGCTGGCCGAGCGCGTCTTCGATTTCAAATGGCTGCCGTTTTAACATCAGTCACTTACACCAAACGCCACACCCGACCTCTCGCTTCCCATCTCGCCAGTTTTTGCATTGTCCCGCCGCGCAAGGCCAGCCACAGTGATGGGCATGGCAACTTTGACTGAGACTCCGGCTTGTTACAAAAAACTCCTGCGGCGCGCCCGGCAAATCGCGCTGGCGACGAACGCCGCCAACACGCTGATGTGGGACCAGGACACCTATATGCCGCCCAAATCGCTGCCGTTCCGCGCCGAGCAATTAGCCTGGCTCACAGGCCATGCCCACCGCCTCTTTATCGCCCGGCAAGTCGGCGAATGGATTTCGGAATGCGAGCAGCAGGGTTTTGCGCCAGACTCGGCCGCCGCCGGCAATCTCCGCGAATGGCGGCGTCAGTATGATCGCGCCACCAAAGTGCCCGTGCGCCTCGTGGAAAAGTTGGAGAAAGTCCGCGCCCACGCCCGTGAAGCCTGGCGCAAGGCGCGCGAGGAATCCCGATTCGCCCTTTTCAAACCGCATCTGGACAAGGTCCTGGACCTGACGCGGAAAATGGCCGATGCCTGGGGCTACCAGGAATCTCCCTACGACGCTTTGGTGGAAGGCTACGAACCCGGCGCGACCGCCGCCCAGTTGCGCCAAATCTTTTCCGAATTGCGCCCGGCCATCGCGTCCGTTTTGGGTCCCGCCGCCGTCAAATCCGCGACGGTGCCGTCGGACTTGTTGCAAGGACACTACCCGGTGGCAGCTCAACAGGCGTTCAACCGCAAGGTGGCCGAGGCCATCGGATTTGATTTCGACGCCGGCCGCATCGATACCACCACCCACCCCTTCTGCACCACCCTTGGCGTTGGTGACTGCCGTCTGACAACGCGTTACAAGGAGACAAATTTCTGTCAATCGCTTTACGGAATCCTCCATGAGGCCGGCCACGGTCTCTATGAGCAAGGGCTGCCTGCCGAAGACTTCGGCACGCCCAACGGCGCCGCCGTTTCGCTGGCCGTGCATGAATCGCAATCGCGCCTTTGGGAGAACCACGTGGGACGGGGCCCGGCATTTTGGGAATACTGGCATCCGGTGGCCTGCGAGCATTTTCCGGATTTGAAGAAGTTCACGCCCGCGCAAATCACCGCCGCCGTCAACCGCGTCAGCCCATCCTTCATCCGCGTTGAGGCCGACCAGGTGACCTACGATCTGCACATCATTCTGCGCTTTGAAATCGAAGTGGACCTGGTGGAAGGACGCCTGAAAACCGCCGACGTTCCAGCCTATTGGATCGAACAATTTGAAAAGATGTTCGGCCTGAAGGTGGCAAAGGATGCGGACGGCTGCCTCCAGGACATCCATTGGGCCATCGCTTCCATCGGCTATTTCCCCACTTATACACTGGGCAACCTGAACGCCGCGCAACTCATGCGCCGCGCCGCCACGGACAATCCCGGGCTTTCAGGCGAACTGGAGCGTGGCGAATACAAGCCACTGCTCTCATGGCTGCGCGAAAAAATCCACCGTCACGGCTCCCGTCACAAGCCGCGGGAATTGATCCGTCTGGCCACCGGCGAGCCCACCGGCATCCACGATCACGTGGAGTACCTGCGGGCAAAATTCGCCTAATGGGATTGTGGGGAATCGCGGGACACCGCGCGAATAATTCCCAAGAAATAACCAGTCGGCGGGACGCCGACTGGAAGCGACCGAGACGGTACCGAGACGGTCGCGCTCCCCAGAATTCAACCGCTCCTCTCCGCGTAACTAACTAACCGTCCGTCTTTGGGATTGAGCGCGGACGGTCCATCGCGGTAGCCTTCCCCCATGAAATCGCTTTATACCCTCTTTATGACCACTCTGGCTGCCTCGGTTTTCTCCCAACCCGTCGCCAATCCTGAAGTGAAGCCGGATGGCCGAGTGACCTTCCGCCTGCAGGCGCCGGGAGCGCGCGAGGTCAAGATTCAATGCGAGAGCCTTCCTCCCGCCACGATGCAAAAAGACGATCATGGCGTCTGGTCCTATACCACCCAACCGCTTGGGCCGGACTATTACGGCTATTCATTTATGGTTGATGGCTTTCGGGTAATGGACCCGGATAACGCCTTGATAAAATACAATTTGCTGAATTCCGAAAGCGAGGTGCATGTGCCCGGTCCCTTATCGCTGCCCTGGGAAGTCAATGACGTTCCGCACGGGGTGCTTCATCGGCACATCTACAAGTCCACCGCGGCGGGAGACGAGCGTGCCTATTTTGTTTATACACCGCCCGGTTACAGGGCTTCCGCCCGGCAACGTTATCCGGCGCTCTATCTGTTGCACGGCTATAGCGATGACGCCACTGGCTGGTGGTCGGTCGGCCAGGCCAATGTGATTCTGGACAATCTCATCGCTCGCGGACAGGCCAAACCGATGATCGTGGTCATGCCGCTGGGTTATGGCACGATGGAGATTGTCCAACACGGCTGGGGGCGGGTGCGCGAGCAGGATTTGTGGAAGCGCAACCTGGACCAGTTTGGCGTGACTCTCCTGGATGAGGTCTTGCCGCAAGTGGAAGCGGCTTACCACGTGTCCAAAGACCGCAAGAACCGCGCCATTGCCGGCCTATCGATGGGAGGAGCGGAATCGTTGATCGTAGGGCTAAACCACCTCGACCGGTTTGCCTGGGTGGGGGCATTTAGCTCAGGCGGGTTGGACACCAACTTTGCCGCGCAGTTCCCAGCGCTCGATAGCCGCGCCAACACCCGCTTGCGCCGGCTGTGGATTTCCTGCGGCAAGGACGACGGGTTGATTGGTTTAAACCGGAACTTTGTCCAATGGCTGCAAAGCCAAAATGTGAAGTGCGAATGGCACGAAGTCCCGGGCGTGCATAGCTGGAGAGTTTGGAGGCGCAACCTTTCTGACCTTGCGCCGTTGCTATTCCAGTGATGACAGTGTGGAAGTCTTTAACCTGTATGCATACGGGTGGATTGGGGAGCGCGGGGGTCCTCGCCCGCCGCCTTCGGCGTCTCGCCGAAGGCATCTTCGGCCCGAGATGGTTCTCCCAGAGGAGCAGCCTTGAGTCCCAAGCCCGTCGGCGAGACGCCGACTGGAAGCGGCCGAGACGGTCGCGCTCCCCTGAATCGTTCCAATCCAAGGGCTGGCGACGGCTTGCGGCGATGATCGTTGCCTGTGGGCCGTTGCTGGGCGGCGCTTGCCTGGCGGATGTGGCGGAGCCGCACGGGCAATACAGCGTCGATACCTGGGGCACGGCGCAAGGCCTGCCGGACAGCACGGTCATTGCCATGGTGCAAACTCGGGATGGCTATCTCTGGCTCGGAACGCTCAACGGGTTGGTGCGTTTTGATGGCCTCCGTTTCACCACCTTCGACGAGAGCAATACGCCGAAATTGCCCAGCATCCGCGTTGTCCGCCTCTTCGAGGACAGCCGCAGCAATCTCTGGGTTGGGACCGAGACGGCTGGGGCGGCGGTGATCAAGGATGGGCGGGTGCAGACCATCAGAATTGGGCGCGGGCGGCGGCAAGGTCACCTGGCATCGGTCTGCGAGGATTCCGCCGGGGCAGTTTGGCTTTTGACCGAAGACGGGCAGCTTGGGCGGAGCGCGCGGGGTTCGGTCGATGTTTGGAACCTTAACCTCAGCCTTGGCCACTCCGTCATCGCGGAACCGGGTGGGAAGGTCTGGATCGCCGCAGGCAACCAGATTCTTGGCCTGGACCCGGCAACCGTCCGCTCTGGAGCGCCATTACCGGTCACGCCTGGGCCGCCTGTCCGGCGGCAATTGAACTTGCTGCTGGCCAGCCGATCCGGCGGTTATTGGTGTTTGGCCGATGGCCAGATTCGCAAGTATTTGGGGACAAACGCGCAAGGCACCGCCATTCACTTCCCCTGGACCAACACGGCGCTGGACGAGGTTAAAGCAGCCTGCGAAGACCGTGATGGGAATTTGGTCGTGGCCACAGGAGGCGTGGCCGGAGAGGGAATCTTCTGGTTCAATGGGCACGGTGGCTTTACCCGCATTTGCACCACCAACGAGTTGCCCAATAATTCTGTGTACGCCGTCCTCGTCGATGCGGACGGGGGCTTATGGGCAGGCCTGGACGGCGGCGGGCTTACTCGCATCAAGCGGCGCATTTTTAAAGTTGTGCCGGAAACTCTTGGATCGGTCGTCCAGTCGCTCTGTCCGGATGCCCAGGGCGGCGTCTGGATGAGCGCCAAGTCCAGCGATTTCAGTTATTGGAAGGATGGCATCTTGCGCCGCGTCCCCTCCATTCCCGGCCCCATGAGCAAATTCAATCCGACGGCCGTCCTGGTGGATCACGAACAGCGCGTTTGGGGTGCGACCAAGCTTGCGCTCGGCGCAGGCCTCTTTCGCCTCGAAAATGGCGTCTTTCGGCCTGCCTTGGATGTTTCATCGACGCCGGAAATGTCGGCGCTTTTTGAGGACCGCGCGGGCGGCCTTTGGGTGGGAACAGCGGACGGGTTGGGTCACTTGCAGGGTGGCCAATGGCAATTGCTGAATACCAGCAACGGCCTCACCGCAAATAACATCCATGCCCTGGCCCAGGACCGTTCCGGCGATCTGTGGATCGGCACGGAGTTGGGCGGCTTGGACCGCCTGCATCAAGGCGGGATCTCTTCCTTCCAGGAAAGCAACGGCTTCCCGAATAATATCTCGGCCCTATGCGTCGCTCGCGACGACACGCTCTGGATTGGAACGTTTGGCAACGGGTTGATGCGGTGGCGGGATGGGCATTTGACTCATTACACGACGGAAAAAGGGCTGGTTGGAAATAGTATTGACTATCTGATCGAGGACGATGACGGTTCTTTGTGGATTGGCTCGAACGCCGGCTTGATGCGGGCCAGCGAGCAGGAGTTGGACAGATTCACCGCCGGATCCACGGATTTCATTTCCTGCCGCGCCTATGACAAACGGGACGGGCTGCCGGCCAGCGAATGCACCCTGGGCGCGCAACCGGCCGCCTGCCAAACGCCGGACGGGCTCCTGTGGTTTCCGACCATCGCGGGAGTCGTCACAGTCAATCCGAAAGAAATCCACCTCAATACCAATCCGCCGCCCGTCGTTATAGAATCGGCCTTGATTGTCGGGCAGGACAAGACCAACGGCCCACACGCTTCCCCCCCAACCCGGATTGTGGTCCCGCCGGGACAGGAACAACTGGAAATTCAATACACCAGCCTGAATCTCGGCGCGGCCGACCGCGCTCGCTTCCGTTATCAATTGGAACCCCATGAAAGAATCAATGACGCCGGCCATCGGCGTTTTGCCCGCTACCCATCACTGCCACCAGGGTCTTACACGTTTCATGTCCAGGCCTGCAATGAAGACGGCGTGTGGAACGAAGCCGGCGCCACCCTGGCAGTTGAAGTCCAGCCCTTTTTCTGGCAAACGCCCTGGTTTCGCGTCGGCCTGGCCGTGCTCGTGCTCGGCCTGATCAGCGCGGTGGTTTTTTATATCTCCACCCAAAAACTGCAGCGGCAGCTTGCCGGAATGCGCCAGCAACAAGCCTTGGAAAAGGAGCGCGCCCGCATCGCGCGCGACATTCATGACCAGGTCGGCGCCAGCCTCACGCAATTGGCCTTGCTCGGAGAAATGGCCGAGGCGGACAAGGACAGCCCGGAAGAGACCGCCGCCCATGCCCGCCAGATTTCGCAGGCCTCGCGCGAGACCTCCCGCGCCCTGGATGAAATCGTCTGGACGGTCAACCCCTCCAACGACACCCTGGAGGGTCTTGTCAATTATATTTGCAAGCAGGCGCAGGAATACCTCGGCCTGGCCGGCCTGCGCTACCGGCTGGATGTCCCGGCGCAACTGCCGCCCGCCGCCATCTCCCCCGAGATGCGTCACAACGTCTTCCTCGCCGCCCGCGAGGCCGTGGCCAACGTGGTCAAACATGCGCGCGCCACGGAGGCTTGCCTGCGCTTGCGCTTGCATCCCCAGGCCTTCACCCTGGAAATTGAAGACAACGGACGCGGGCCCGCGGGGACAAAGGAAAAGGCGGCGGAGTCAAGAAATGGTTTGCAAAACATGCGCAAACGCATGCAAGATGTTGGCGGCGATTTTTTCATCGGCCCCGGCGAACGCGGCGGCACGCTGGTGCGCTTGACGGTTCCCCTGGCCCGAAACTGAATCCATGCCTATACGCGTTTCCATCGTCGAAGACAACGAGCAACTGCGCGGCACGCTGGCCCGGATGCTCAACCGCTCCGAGGGCTTCCAATGCGTCAGCCAATATGGGACCGCGGAGGCGGCGCTGGAGGGATTGCCCAAGGACAAACCGGAAGTCGTGCTCATGGACATCAATTTGCCCGGCCTCAACGGCGTGGAATGCGTGCGGCGCTTGAAACAGTCCGTCCCCGCCATCGCCTCCGTCATGCTCACGGCCTACGAGGACACGGAAAACATTTTCAACGCCCTGGCGGCGGGCGCCACCGGCTACCTCCTCAAACGCGCGCCGCGGACGGAGTTGCTGGAGGCTATTCGCGAAGTGCAGCGCGGCGGTTCGCCCATGACGACCCACATCGCGCGCAAAGTGGTTCAATCCTTTCAAAAAACCGGCCCCGCTCCGCCGCCCGGCGAAGCGCTTTCCGCGCGCGAACAGGAAGTGCTCGATTTTCTCAGCCAAGGATTTCTCTACAAAGAAATCGCCGAGAGAATGGGCATCAGTTACGAGACGGTGCATACCTATATCCGCCGGATATACGAAAAGCTCCAGGTCCGCACCCGAACCGAAGCCGTGGCCAAGTTTTTGAAGCGGTGATTTTCCGTGGCCGTGCGGATGGCTCGGGGAGCGCGGGCGTCCTCGCCCGCCGCCTTCGGCGTCCCGCCGAAGGCATCAGCGGCTCCAGACCCGTTTCACCAAAAGGTTGATTGATTACGCGACCGGCGCCAGTCGGCGAGACGCCGACTGGAGCGACCGGGACGGTCGCGCTCCCCTGCGGTGAATGGAAACGACAACCCGGTCTCCAACTCGCGCTCGTCCAAATCCCGGATAACGCATTTCAGTCCTCTGTTTTCTCTGGTTCCTCCTGTTCTTTATTTAAGGCTGCTTTGTTAGTGAGCACGGAGGGCCGTGCCGGAGAACCTTCCCAGCGCGTTCCGGGGGGCAAACGTTCGCCTTTGGCTACGAGTGTCAGCGGACCCAGCCGCGCATCGTCACCCACCTGGCTGTCGTAGAGAATGGTGCTGCGCGCGCCCACCGTCACGCGCGCTCCGATCTCCACCCAGCCGATTTTCATGACCCGGTCCTCAAATAAATGGGTTTGCGGACCGCTCCACGCGTTCAACTCCGCGCCATCTCCGATGCGCACACAATCGAATTCCGTCACGTCCGTCGTATTCATATATACGCCCGCGCCGATGCGAACGCCCAGCAAACGCAAGGCCCACGGCAGCATGGGCGTGCCGCGCAACACCTCCAAAAAATTCGGCGCCGCCAGCGATTCGTACAGATTAGTCACCGCCTCACTGATCCAGACAAAAGGCGTCCACATCGGGGCCGCGCGCGGGCGGTAACGGCCCACCAGCAACCATTTGAGCGCCACAACGAGAACAAACGAGGCCAGGCCAAAGAGAAGACCGGAAACCACCAGGCCATTCGCGATCTTTGCCACCCAATGATCTTCATCCGCCAGCGGCATCACCAGCACTACGATGAGATAACCCGCGGCAATGAGGAAGGCGATGGGCAACACAATGCGCAAACTTTCCACCAAGCCGCGTCCGCAACGCCGCCAAATTGAAGGGCGAAAAGTGAGCGACTCAGCAAAGCCGCGCGAACATTCGCGCGCCGGCAACAACAGCGGCGGCGAACCCATCCAAGTCTGCCCTGGCTTCATTTGCTCATTCCGCGGCGCGCGGGTTTGCACGCCGATCAGAACGTCTTCCGGCACGACCGTTCCGTCCGGAAGGTAAGCGCCGTTGCCGACGAAGGAACGGGCACAGACGCGAGTGGGCTTGAGAGTCATCCAGCCGCCGCGCGTTTCTTCATCGCCCAGGATCGCGCCGTCGGCGATAAAGCAATCGTCGCCCAGTGTCAGCAGTTCGGGGACGACGCCCTCGGCGGTCGAAATCTCCGCATGGCGTCCCACGTGCGCGCCCAAAAGGCGCATCCAGAACGCCGCAAAGACTGAAGCGTAAAGGCCGTGCAAACTGCTCAGGCTGTTTGCCTGAATCAGAGTCATCAACCGCTTCCGCAAGAATGCCACGCCATGCACCGGGAAGGTGCCCGCCACCTGCCGCGGCAGCATCCGCCGCAACAGGGACGTAACCATCATCGTCAGGCCCAGCAGCAGGGCGCTGGCCGGGATCGCGAGGAAAAAGAACAAGGCAAAAGCGGCCAGCGGACTTTGCTCGGAGTCAAAAATATTCCAAGTGTGGACATCCATCCAATCAATCATCATGAACGCCGGAAAAATCGGGAGAAAAAACAAAACGGACACCATGATGGAGGTTGCAGCGGAGACAACGCCCAGCCAGCAATAGCGCGCGGTGGAGAGTCGCGGACGGGGCGGAGGATGAGGATGAAGATCGGGATTGGGAATCGGAGCGGCGGAGGCGCCCTTCCAGGTTTGACCGGCGGGGATTTCCCGGCCGGAGGCCAAGGCGGATTGTCCGCAAAGCCGCGCCCCTGGACCAACCGTTGTGCCTTCCTCCAGCACCGCGGAGGAATCAACCGAGCAGTCGCGGCGCAGGCGCACCTGCCCTAAAATCAATTCACCGCCTTCCACCCGGGCATTTTCAATGTTGACGGAAGCGCCGAGGCTTGCGCCATCCTCAACTTCCAGCAGTTCCGGAACGCCCAGCGTCACGTTGTCAATCATGACATCGCGCCCGACGCGCGCGCCCAGCGCCCGCAGGTAAACCGGCAGCCAGACTGTGCCCGCCAATTGATAAATATCCGGCAGATCGCAGAATTTTGCCGCCAGCCACCAGCGATAATAGACCGCGCCCCACAGCGGGTAGCGCCCCGCTTGCAACCGTCCAGTCAACACTCGCTTTCCAACAACAGCCACGGCAAAATTGGCGATTTGGAACAGGACAAATGTCGCCAGCGAATAGAAGACAGCCCAGGCGATGCTGTCCCCCGGGTCGCCGGTGAAATAATGATAAACAAAAAACGGCGCCAGCCAGTCCGCCATGTGCAGGAGAACGAAAACAGGCACGGCAGCCGCCTGCGCCAGGCCGCAAAGCAACCGGCGCGAGAGCGGTGCTTGGCGGCGCGATGGCAGCACCGGCGATGGTTTGACTCGCCGCTGTCGTTCCAGGGCGCGGGCGATCTGCCCAAGGGTCCGTTCTTGATAAATCTCCCCGACGCTTAGTCCGGCATAATGCGGCTGCTGGCGCAAAACGGAAACCAATCGCGCGGCGAGCAGCGAATGTCCTCCCAGATCATCAAAGAAATCGGCCTCAGCATGAAAGGCCCCGCCGGGAAAAAGCGGTTCCAGCGCCGCCCAAAGCGCCGCTTCGTCTGTCTGGCGCGGAGCTGCTGTTTCCGGGTTCCGCGCGGCCAAATTCAACGGCGCTGACCGCAGGGCTTTGACATCAATCTTGCCCGAGGCGAGCAAAGGGAGGTGGCGGATGATTTCAAAATGAACCGGGACCATGTATGACGGGAGTTGAGCGGCAAGGGCCTGTCGCAGTGCGGACGAGTCGATGTCGAAGCCGGTTTTGGCCACGACAAACGCGACGATTTCCTCGCTTTCCCGCAAGGGCCGCAAGACCGCGGCCGCCCCCGCGACCCCCGGCAATGACTTGAGGGCCGCGCCGATCTCCTCCAACTCAACGCGGAAACCGCGGACCTTCACCTGATGGTCAGCGCGGCCCCGAAAATGCACGAGCCCGGCCGGATCGATCCGCGCCAAATCTCCAGTCAAATACATCAACTCCTCGCCGGGAGCGGCCGCCACCGGGTTAGGCACGAAGCGTTGCGCGGTCAGGTCCGGCCGGCCCAGATAGCCCAAGGCCAGGCCCGGGCCAAAAACACACAATTCGCCGGTCTCGCCCGCTGGCAGCGGACGGCCTTGGCCATCCACGACGAGCAGGCCGTAGTTGGGCAGCGGTTGTCCGATCGTCACCGGTTGGTTCGGCTGCAATTCCGCCAGGCTCGCGGACACGGTGGTCTCGGTCGGGCCGTAGGTGTTGAAAACTCTTCGGCCCGGCCGCAGGAGCCGTTGCGCCAGGGCATCGGAACAGGGCTCGCCGCCCACATTGATCAGCCGGACCGACGGCAGCGGGTCGGAGATCAGCCCGAGCAAGGTCGGCACCGCGTGCAGCACGGAGACCTCATGTTGATTCAAGAATTGCGCCAGCAATTCCGGATCTCGGAGGACCGTCTCCGCCGCAATGCAAAGGGTCGCTCCGGCGAGGTAGGAAATCCAAATCTCCTCGAAGGACATGTCAAAAGCGGCCGAAAACCCCTGATACACGCGGTCCGTTTCGCGCACGCCGAGAAGCTCATTCTCCGCCCGCAAAAAATGGCAAATGCCGCGCTGACTGATGGCGATTCCCTTTGGCTGGCCGGTGGAACCGGAAGTGTAAATAACATACGCTGGGTCGGCGGGTTTGGCCGAAGGCCAGCCTCCCGCCGCGGACTCTTCCTTGGCGAGGTCTTCCATGGGCCAAACAGGGACTGGCAATTCCCGTAACCGCGCCTGCCATTCCCGGCGGGTAACCAACCCGGCGGCCCGGGCGGACTCGAGGCAGATTTTGATCCGCTCCAAGGGAGTATCCGCGTCAAACGGGAGCCAGGCGGCCCCGCTCTTGGCAACGCCGGCTTGGGCCACCAACAGATCCGCGCCGCGCGGCAGGAACAATCCGACGATGCGGCCCGGCCCGGTCCCGCGCCGTGCCAGCGCTCCGGCCAGCCTTTCGCTGGTCAGGTCCAACTCCTGGTAACTGACCTGCCTTGCGCCCCAATTTAAGGCCGGATGATTTGGACGCCGCCGGGCCGTCGCGCGGAGGATGTCCGCCAGACATTCCTCGCGCAAAAGATCGGGCCGCGACGGACCACGCAAAACCGCCCCGCTGGCAGCGTTGGCTGCCGCTTCTATTGGAGTCTTGGTCCTTGGATACACCGTGAGGTTCATACACCAAACACGGCGAATAATCGAGCATTCCGGTGAAGGAATGGCTTGCGCGTTCCCCGCGAGGAGTTTTTTACTCTGGGCGGCGGGAAAAACTCTGCGCCATGGCGACCGCCTTCAACATGGCTTTTGATTTATTGACCGTCTCCTGAAATTCCGCTTCGGGAGTTGAATCATTGACCCATCCGCCGCCCGCCTGCACGTAGGCCGCGCCGTCCTTCAGCAAGGCGGTGCGGATGGTGATGCAGCAATCCAGGTTGCCGTTAAAGGAAAAATAGCCGACGCATCCGCCGTAAGGACCGCGGGCGGTCTGTTCCAATTCGGCAATAATCTGCATGGCCCGGATTTTGGGGGCGCCGCTCAATGTTCCGGCGGGAAAGGTGGCCCGCATCAGATCATAAGGCGTCCGGCCGGCCGCCAGCGTCCCTTCGACGTGCGAGACAATATGCATGACATGACTGTAGCGCTCGATCACCATTAAGTCCCGCACCCGCACGCTGCCAAAATCGCACACCCGTCCCAAGTCGTTGCGGGCCAGGTCCACCAGCATGACGTGTTCCGCGCGCTCCTTGGGATCGGCCAGCAGTTCCGTTTCCAGGGCCTCGTCTTCTTCCGGTGTCTGGCCCCGCTGTCGCGTGCCGGCAATGGGCCGGATTTCCACGTGGCGGTCCTCGCAACGGACATGGACTTCCGGCGAGGCCCCAACGAGCGAGAATCCTTCCAGCTCGAGCAGAAACATGTACGGCGATGGATTGACCGAGCGGGCCGCCCGGTAAAGGTCCAGGGGCGACGCGCTAAACGGCGTGGAAAACCGCTGCGAACCCACCACCTGGATAATGTCGCCCGCCGTGATGTATTTTCGCGCCCGTTCCACGTCGGCCATGAACACTTCTTTGGCCATGTTGGAGGAAACGGGGACTTCGGGAATGTCCCGCGGCAAATCAACCGGCACATTCTGGGAAGGCTGTTCGAGCAGCGAAAGAAGGCGCTCGATTTCCCCGACCGCGTCCTCATAGGCTTCCGCCGGTTTTTGCTCGTTCAGCACCGCGTTGACCACGATGGTGATGGTTTGCGCCACGCGGTCAAAGACGAGCAGTTCATCGGCGAGCAAAAAATACATCGTCGGCGTTTTCAATTCGTCCTTGGGCGGACGGGGCACGACAGGCTCGATGTCGTGAATAAATTCATACCCAATGAAACCGACCGCTCCGCCGATGAAACGGGGCAGCCCCGGGAGGGCCACCGGTCGGTAACGGCGCATGATTTCCTCAACCACGACCAAGCCGTCCTTAACGCTCTTGGGGCCGGACGAACCCACGGTAAAGGTCTCCACCACGCGTCCGTTTTCAATCAGCTCCACCTTTGAGCCTGTTTGTTTGATAACGGCGCGGGGATTGCAGCCGACAAAGGAATAACGCCCGATATGCTCGCCACCTTCGACCGACTCAAAGAGAAAGGATTCGCCCTGGCCGCGAATTTTACGGTAGGCGGAGAGCGGCGTTTCCAAATCGGCTAAAATGCGGCGGGTGACCGGCACCAGGTTGCCCTGGCCCGCCCGCCGCGAAAACTCTTCCTGGCTCGGATAATACACGGTATTTTCTTACTCTATTCGACGCCGCATGCGCCACACCGAAAGTGAAGTATAAAACAACACAATGGCGGCGTAGCCGACGATGCCAAAACCGATGGCAAAAGGAATGGACTCCTCCGGGCTGAAGAAAATCAGGCCGACCCCGATCAATCCTGTCAAGCCGATTTCTCCCAGAAGGCAGGCGAAGTAAAATGGCAGCGGCGTTTGCTCGAGGCGCTCCAGAAACCACTCACGGTAGGCATGTTCGCCCATGGACCGCATAAGCCAGGCGGAGTGGAAATTGTGCGCTGCCACCAGCACCCCCGCCGTAATGACAATGATGGCCGTCAGCGGCCAAAAAGCGAAGGTAACGCAGAGCGCCAGATTGACCAACGCGCCGATTTTCCAGCCCATTTTTTTGGCCAGCGGATTTCCTTCCAGGAGCAGATTGGGCGTTGCCACCCAAGTGCTGAGGAAATCCATGCCGCGGGCAAAGACCAGCAGGCCCAGCATCAAAAAATAGCCCGGACTGGCAAACGCAAGGACTTTGCCGGTCATTTCTTGCCGTAGATTTCCTCAGGCGTCTGCAACTGCTTCTCCGTCACGCGCGCCTTGGCGCCGCCGTCCTCAAAGGACCGGAAAAAGCAGGAGCGATAGCCCTCGTGGCAAGCGGCCCCGGTTTGGTCCACCTGGAGCAAAAGCGTGTCGCCGTCGCAATCGAAGGCAATATCTTTGACAATTTGGACGTGGCCGCTGGATTCGCCTTTCATCCAGAACTTTTGCCGCGACCGGCTCCAGAAATGGGTTTTGCCCGTGCTCACGGTGGCCTCGAGCGAGGCCCGGTTCATCCAGGCCATCATCAACACCCGCCCGCTGGCGGCGTCCTGGACAATGGCGGGAATCAATCCTTCGGCGTTAAACTTTAAGTTATTGTATGCGCTCATGGTGACCTTTTTTCGGCCCGCTGAACGTAGCAGAAATCCGGCGGGTGGAAAGGAAGGAATTTCACGGGGAGATCAGGGGAACCCATGCAGTCGCTCGGGGATCGCGGGCGTCTCGCCGAAGGCACCAGTGTCCAGAGAGTCTCCCAAAAAGCGAGTCGTTTCGATTCCTACGCCAGTCGGCGTAGGACGCACCTTTTCATTTTTGTAAACGCCAAGAGACGGGGGATTTGGAAAGAATCAGCGCCCGCAAGCGCTCCTGGCCGCCATTGCGATGGAGGAACTGCTTTTGAAATTTTCCAGTGGTGGCC
>JBKQWF010000325.1:0-12238 GCA_052139695.1 Limisphaerales bacterium | reverse complement strand
ATTATCCCGTCAAGCGCGCCGCGTCCTTGATGGTGTTGCACGCCATTCAGGATAAATTCGGATGGATTTCCCAGGATGCGGTTTTGTGGGCGGCCAAGAAGCTGGAACTCGCGCCGATCAACATTTTTGAAATTCTGACCTTTTACCCGATGCTCCGGCAGGAGCCGATGGGCAAATATCAGATCAAAGTCTGCCGGACGCTGAGTTGCGCCTTGGGCGGAGCTCATGAATTGCACAAGCATTTGTGCGAAAAATTCGGCCTGGACGCGCATGCGCACGGCCCGCAAACCACCAAGGATGGAAAGTTCACGGTTGAGTTTGCGGAATGCCTGGCGAGTTGCGGCACGGCGCCGGTGATGATGTGCAATGACGCTTTTTACGAAGGGGTCACGCACGCGAAAGCGGATGACATTGCCGGAGGGTGCAAATGAATTTGTCAGGGCTGAACGGAGTCTCGCCCCACCGCGGGAAAAAATGGTTGCCCGACATGGATTTGAACCATGACAAACAGATTCAGAGTCTGTTGTGCTACCGTTACACCATCGGGCAGGCGTAGGATGAAAAGTTATCGAATTTGACGGTGGCGTCAAGATATGCCGCAAGAATATCGGCTCATTTTAAAGAACGTGGATCGGCCCGGTTATACGCCGGACCTGGAGTGTTACTTGCGCCACGGCGGGTATGAGGTTTTGAAAAAAGCCCTGGCCCTGGCTCCCAAGGAGTTGCCGGACGGGAAAAAGATCCCCCCCCAGGAACAAATCCGCGAGGAAGTGAAAATCTCCGGCCTGCGCGGGCGCGGCGGCGCGGGGTTCTCCTGCGGGATGAAGTGGTCGTTTGCCGATCGCAAGAGCGGCAAGCCCATTTACCTCATTTGCAATGCCGACGAATCGGAACCGGGGACATTCAAGGACCGGCAGATCATTTACAAAGACCCGCATCAGCTGCTCGAGGGCATGATTATCTCGTGCTATGCCAACGATGTTCATCTGGCCTACATCTACATCCGGGGTGAAATGCCGGAGGGAGCGCGGCTGCTCAACCGCGCGTTGGCCGAGGCGCGGGCGAAGAATTTTCTGGGGAAAAACATTCTGGGTTCGGGCTACGACCTGGCAATCCATGTGCATCGCGGGGCGGGGGCGTATATTTGCGGCGAGGAAACGGGGCTGATTGAATCGCTGGAAGGCAAACGGGCCTATCCCCGCATCAAGCCGCCGTATTTTCCCGCCGTGCTGGGCCTTTATATGTGTCCCACGATTGTCAACAATGTGGAGACCCTGGCGGCGGTCAAACATATTATCCAGATGAGCGGGCGCGAGTACGCCAAGCTGGGCACGCTCAACAACACCGGCACCCGCATTGTCAGCGTGAGCGGCCACGTCAAAAAGCCCGGTTATTACGAAGTGGAAGTCGGCAAGGCCACCCTGGGAGAAATGATTTTTGACCCCAGCTTTGGCGGCGGATTGCGCGAAGGAAGGCGGTTAAAGGCGGTCATCCCGGGCGGTTCCTCCGCCAAAGTTTTCAAGGCCGGCGAGAAATTCAAAATGAAACGCAAAGGGGCCGACGGCCAGATGACGACGATGGAAGTCGATATGCTGGACTTGCCTTATGATTTCGATTCGCTGCAACAGGCTGGGAGCATGTCCGGTTCGGGTGCGATCATCGTGATGGACGATACGACGGACATCGTGGAAGCGTTGGCCAACCTCGCGGACTTCTATGCCCATGAAAGCTGCGGGCAATGCACGCCTTGCCGGGAAGGCTCCTTGTGGCTGGCCAAGGCATTGCACCGCGTCGCCAGCGGGCAGGGCCGCAAACGCGATGCCGATTACCTGTTGAGCATCGCCCAAAACATCCAGGGCCGCACCATTTGCGCCTTTGGCGAGGCCTGCGCCTGGCCCGTCTTGAGCTTTGTCAATAAATTCCGCGACGAGTTTGAGGCGCGCGGCGCGGCGGGCGAGGCAAATCAAGCGGCGGCAGGACCCTCCCACGCCATGAAACTGGCGGCGAGCCCATGACCACCGCGGCCCTTCATAAAGGCAGAAACGGCCGTTCGCGCCAGGCGGCAGCGGCGCACCCGGACGCTCCATCGTTGCTGAACGGAGACCATTTGAGCGTGCCAGAATTCGAGCGCCGATATGAGGCGGCGCCGGATGACGAGCGGGCCGATCTGATTGAAGGAATCGTTATTATGTCCCCCCCTATTAGCAACGATCACGCGGAGGCTCACGGAGTGCTGGCTGAATTGCTCCGGTACTATGCGCGTGCCACGCGTGGTGTCTCTCTTGGCGTCAATGCCTCTGTCCGGCTTGACGGCGGAAATGAGTATCAACCGGACCTTGTGTTAAGAATCGGCAAAGGCGAGAGGGCAGGATCCCGGATCGATGCCAAAGGTCTTCTGCAAGGCCGGCCTGAATTGGTGGTGGAAATCGCATTGAGCAGCCACGCCTATGATTTGCATGAGAAAAAGGCGGTTTATCAGCGCAACCAAATTCCCGAATACATCGTCTGGCAAGTGAATGATCGGCGCGCCGATTGGTTCGTCTTGACGCACGGGGAATATCTGCCTCTCAGGGCGGGCCCAGGCGGGATCTGTCGCAGCCAGATTTTTCCCGGCCTCTGGCTGGACCTGCGCGCGCTGCCGTCCGGAAATGACAAGAAGGTTTTCCGGGCGCTGGAAAAAGGATTGAAAAGCGCCGAGCACAAAAATTTTGTCAAGAAGTTGAGACTTTCCTGATATGCCCGACCAGCCGACAGCCGAAGCCAAACCCGCGCCGCCGATGGAGATGGTCAAGATCAAGGTGGATGGGCGCGAGGTCGAAGTGCCAAAGCTCGTGCCAGATTGGCAGGGCAAATTACAGCCCACCACCATGCTCCAGGCCTGCGCCGCGGCGGGCGTGGATATTCCACACTATTGTTATCATCCGAAACTGCCCATTGCCGGCAATTGCCGCATGTGCCTGGTGGAATTCGGTTTGCCGACGATGGGGCCGGACCGGAAGCCGTTGCTCAACCCGGATGGGACGCCTCGCATTACCCGGTCCGTTCTTCCTTACGAGCCTGGCACTCCCCGCGGCGCCATCGCGTGCGCCACTCCCATTTCGCCGGGGATGGAGATTTACCCCAGTTCGCCCGCGACCAAGCAAATGCGCGAGGCGGTGCTGGAGTCGCTGCTCATTAATCATCCGCTGGACTGCCCGATTTGCGACCAGGCGGGGGAATGCAAGTTGCAGGAATACTCGATGGATTACGGCAACGCGGCCAGCCGTTTCGCGGAGGAGAAGGTCCACAAGCCCAAGCAGTTCGATCTTGGTCCGCGCATTATGCTGGACGACGAACGCTGCATTCTCTGTTCGCGCTGCATTCGTTTCACACGGGACATTGCGGGCGATGACGCCTTGGGATTCGTCAACCGCGGAAGCCACAGCACCCTGACCCGCTATCCGGGGAAGAATTTTGACAATAACTACACGCTCAACACGGCCGACATTTGCCCGGTGGGAGCGCTGACTTCCAAGGATTTCCGGTTCCAAATGCGGGTGTGGTTCCTCAAAGAAACCAAGAGCATTTGCACCAGTTGCGGCACCGGCTGCAACATCGTCATCGGTTCGCGCGAGAACCAGGTCTATCGCTATGAACCGCGGGAGAATGACGCCGTCAATTCTTCCTGGATGTGCGATTACGGGCGGCTCAACTACAAATGGATCAACCGCGAAGATCGCCTGCTCCAGGTGGAAGGGTCAAAAGCCGCGCGCCTGGCGCCGGAGGAAGCATGGCCGCGCGTCTTAAGCGAGCTGACCGAAATCCTCAGCAAAACACGCACCGGCTCGGTCGCGATCATTGCTTCGGCTCGCCAAACCAACGAAGAGCTTTATTTATTGAAGCGATTGGCTGACAAGCTGGGCGCTGTGACCGATATTGTGACACGCGCGGCTGAGGGCGACCGTTTGCTGCTCAACAGCGACCGGAATCCCAACACCACCGGGGCCAGGCTGATTGGTTTCGCCCCGGAGAATCCTGGGTCAAACCTGAAAAAAATCGCCGCCGGCATCGCCAATGAAATGATCAGGACGTTGATCGTAGTGGGAGAGGATGTGACCAAAGTGGGGTTGGGACAAAACCTGCTCGGCAAATTGGACATGCTGATTGTCAGCGACATTCTGCCGAACAAAACCACCGAAATGGCGCATTATTTGTTGCCTGGTTGCGCGCACGCCGAAAAGCGCGGCAGTTTCGTCAACGTCAAAGGCCGCGTCCAGCGCTTTATGCAGAACGTTGACACCAAAGGAAACGCCCGGCCGGAATGGCAGTTTCTGCATGAACTGGCCCAGGGCGTGGCGGGACAGAAAAGAGTGGCGAGCATGGAAGGCCTTTTTAACCAAATGGCGGCGGAAGTGCCTGCGTTTGCGGGATTGACGTGGGCCAAGCTGGGGGACCTGGGAGTGACGGTGCCTCTTTAACCGATGAAAAACTCATGGAATGGTTTCACAATTTAAGTCCCGCGACTCAAATGGCGGCCAGCTTCACCTTGATCAGCCTGATCAAGATCGTCTGCGTTTTTGCGGTGGCGATGCTGGCGGTGGCTTACTCGGTACTGGCCGAACGCAAGATTTGCGCCTGCATCCAGGATCGCCTCGGTCCGAACCGGGTCGGTCCGGGCGGCATCTGGCAGCCAATAGCTGACGGTGTGAAGTCGTTCCTGAAGGAGGACTTTACCCCGGCGCACGTGCGCAAGGCGTACTTTTGGCTGGCCCCGATGATCACGATGACTCCGGCGCTGCTCGTTCTGGCGGTCATCCCCTTTGGCTCGGAATTGGCGGGTCAAAAAATGGTCATTGCGGACCTGAACGTCGGCATTCTCTACACTTTTGGAATTGTATCGCTGGGAGTCTATGGGATTGTGCTGGCGGGCTACGCCGCCAATTCCAAGTATCCTTTCCTGGGCGGTATTCGTTCCAGCGCGCAAATGATTTCTTACGAGATCGCCATGGGCATGTCCGTGATCCCGGTTTTCCTCATTGCCGGCGACTTGAACCTGGGCAAAGTCATCGGCTATCAGGCGCAACACGGCTGGCTCATCATTTACGCCCCATTATCGTTCATCATTTTCATGATCTCGTCCTTTGCCGAGACCAACCGGATGCCGTTTGACCTGCCGGAATCGGAGCAGGAATTGGTAGGCGGCTACAACACCGAGTACAGTTCGATGAAGTTTGCGCTTTTCTTCATGGGAGAATACGCCAACATGATCGCGGCTTCGGGCATGATGGTCACGTTGTTCCTGGGCGGGTGGACCTTGCCCTTTGCTGGACTGGACAAACCGGCCAGTTCCATCGGTCTGGGCATCGTTCACATCGCCATCTTTATGGCCAAGGTGGCGGTCTTGATGGGACTCTTTATTTGGGTCCGCTGGATGTGGCCGCGTTTTCGCTATGATCAATTGATGGACCTGGGCTGGCGGCGTCTTGTGCCCCTGGCCCTGGCCAATATTGTGGTGACCGCCGCCTGGCTTTGGCTCGTGGCGCCAGGCGCTTGATTGCATGATTGTCAAACGGACTAAGTTGAGCTTTTGGGAACGGCTCTACCTCCCGGCGGTGGTGGAGGGCTTCCACATTACTCTCCGTCATTTCTTCAAAAAGAAGGTGACCATGCAGTATCCGGAGGAGAAATGGACCGTGCCCGAGGGCTACCGCGGCGCCCCCTACCTGGTCAAGGACCCGGAGGGGCGCACCAAATGCGTCTCCTGCCAGCTTTGCGAGTTCGTTTGCCCGCCGAAAGCCATCCGCATGAAGCCGCCCGGTCCGGTCCCGGACCCGTCGCGCGGCAATGTGGAAAAGGGGCCGGAGGAATTTAAGATCGATATGCTGCGCTGCATCTACTGCGGCTTCTGCGAGGAAGTTTGCCCTGAGCAAGCCATTTTTCTGATGAAAGATTACTCCCTCACCGGTCTGTCCCGCGAGGAAATGGTTTACGACAAAGCCAAGCTGCTCTCTCTGGGCGGCGTCCACCAGGACAAGATCTGGAAGTGGAAGCATAAATAGATGCAACAGGTTTTCTTTTACATATTCGCGGCGCTGACCTTGCTGTGCGCCACGCTGGTTATTTTCAACCCGGTCACGCGCAATCCGGTGACGAGCGCGATGTTTTTGTTTCTGACGATTGTTTCGATGGCGGGCCTTTTTGTTCTCCTGCACGCGTTTTTCTTGGCGGCGGTGCAAGTGCTGGTTTATGCCGGCGCCGTCATGGTCCTTTTCGTCTTCGTCATCATGCTGCTGGATTTGAAGGAAGAGGAGCGCCGCCGCATCAAGATGGTGACGGCCACCTTGGGGGTGGTGGCAGTGGGAGTTATTGCCCTGGTCATGATCACCACCATCCGCCAATCCCGCGTGGGATTCACTCTCGAACACACGCTGGCTGAGGGTTCCACCATGGCGCTGGGCAAGGATCTTTTCCTCAATGCCGCCCTGCCCTTCGAGGTCATTTCGCTGCTGTTGTTGGTGGCCATGATTGGGACAGTCCTACTCAGCAAAAAGGACCTGCGATGAACCCCGTTGGGCTGCAAGATTATCTGGTGGTGAGCGCGCTGCTCTTTTGCCTGGGCCTGCTGGGGGTGATTGTGCGCCGAAACCTGCTGGTCATCTATATGTCGCTGGAGTTGATGCTCAATGCCGCCAACCTGGCCCTGGTGGCGTTCTCCCGCTACAATAACAATCTCGACGGCCAGATCATCGTCTTTTTCATTATCACCGTCGCCGCTTCCGAAGTGGCTGTCGGTCTGGCCTTGATTGTGGCCCTTTACCGCCGCCGCCAAACCACCCACGTGGAAGATTTGGCGACGCTGCGATTGTGACGCATGAGTGATCCAATTCCCTGGCTCATCTTGTTCCTGCCGTTGTTCTCGGCAGTTCTGATTACGTTGTTTCTGCTCAAGAAACCGCGGATCAGCGCCATGCTCTCGGTCGGCGCGGTGCTCATCTCGTTTTTGCTCAGCTTGGATTTGTTCGCGCGGTCTCTGGCCGGGCCTGTTCCCGATGTTTCCGAGAACTGGTTGCGGGTCGGGCGTCTGACCATTGATTTTAGCCTGCGCTTTGATCCGCTCAGCCTGCTCATGCTGCTCGTTGCCACGGGCGTCGGCTCTGCCATCCATATTTATTCGGTCGGCTACATGAAAGGAGACCGGAGCTATCCGCGTTTCTTTGCCTGCTTGAGCTTCTTCACTTTTTCCATGCTGGGGATTGTGTTGAGCGGGAATTTTTTTCAGATGTTTATTTTTTGGGAATTGGTCGGCCTCTGCAGCTATTTGCTCATCGGTTTCTGGTACGAACGCGCGACCGCGGCGGACGCCGCCAAGAAGGCCTTCCTGAGCAATCGCCTGGGCGACTTCGGATTTCTGACCGGGATTATTCTCATCTGGTCCATGGCCGGCACGATCGACTTCCTTGGGGTCAAGGAACAATTGCTGCGCAGCCCGAAATTGTTTGACACGGCCGCGACTACGGCGGGCCTGCTGATTTTCTGCGGGGCGGTGGGCAAATCGGCGCAATTTCCCCTGCACGTCTGGCTGCCGGATGCCATGGAAGGCCCCACGCCGGTGAGCGCGCTCATCCATGCCGCGACGATGGTGGCGGCGGGCGTCTATATGCTTTGCCGGGTATTTTTTATATTTGATTTTCAGGCCTTGCAGGTCATCGCGTGGATTGGCGGATTCACCTCCTTGCTCTCCGCCCTGATCGCGACGCAGCAGGACGACATCAAACGGATTCTGGCCTATTCGACCCTCTCCCAGCTTGGCTACATGGTCATGGCAGTCGGTTTGGGCGAACCGCCCGCGGCCATGTTCCATCTGGCGACGCACGCCTTTTTCAAAGCGCTGCTGTTCCTGGCCGCGGGCTCGGTCATCCACGGCCTGAGCCATGAGCAGAATATCTGGAAAATGGGCGGCTTGCGGAAACGCCTGCCTGTCACTTATTGGACGTTCCTGGCGGGCACGCTGGCGCTCTGCGGGCTCTGGCCATTCAGCGGGTTTTACAGCAAGGACGCCATTTTGGCGGCGGCGTACAGCGGCAGCAAAGCCCTGTTCGCGGTGGGAGTGTTCGTGGCGTTTCTCACCACCTTTTATATGTTCCGCCTGGTGATTGTGGTCTTTTTCGGCCGGGCCAAATCGAAGGAGAGCGAGCATGCGCATGAATCGCCCTTCGTTATGACAGGACCGCTGGTGGTGCTGGCAGTGGCTTCTGTCCTGGGCGGTTTCTTTGGCATCGAACAATTTCTCTCGCGCCAATTCGCGCCGGGACAAGAAGCAGCGGCATTGTTTGAGCCTTTTGCTCCCTTTCAACGGGCCCCGATGGCAGCGTTGCTCGGCCTGGCGGCCTTCGCCGCTGGTCTTCTGGCTGCATTTTTTCTTTACTCAAAGGCCGAAGTCGATCCGCTCCCGGCGAGAATGGCGGGCCTCAGCGGGTTGCTGCGGCACAAGTTTTATTTTGACGAGATGTACGGGAAACTCATCGCCATAACGCAAGAGGCCCTGGCGGACTTTGCCAATGGGTGCGATGGATTCATTAAACTGACGATCCGCGTGTTGCATGGCGGCACGGAATTGACCGGGCGCACGTTGCGCCTGGCGCAGACGGGCAACCTCCAAACTTACGCGCTGCTTTTTGCCGCGGGCATTGCGGTTGTTCTCTATTTTATGCTGTTGCGCTGAGAAATGTCGCCACTGACTGTCATCTTTGTTGTGCCGTTGTTGGGCGCTCTGTTGCTCGCCCTGATTCCCCGCAATTTTCGCTTTGTCATTCGCAGCCTGGCGTTGCTGGCAACGTTCATCTCCATGGTCACCGCCATCAATATGTTTTGCCATTTCAGCACGAGCGAGGCGATCCGCGGTTACCAATTCGTCGAGCAACACGCCTGGGCGCCGAGCCTGGGCATCAGTTACCATGTCGGAGTGGACGGGATTAACCTGGGAATGATCCTCATGGGCGCGGTGGTGCTTTTTGCCGCCGCCTGCGTTTCCTGGCGCATTACGGAACGGGAAAAGGAGTTTTACATCTTGCTGCTGCTGATGGGCGGCGGGATTTTGGGTGCGTTTGCCTCGCTCGACCTGTTTTTCTTTTACTTCCTCCATGAATTGGCGCTGGTGCCAACTTTTCTGATGATCGGGTTGTGGGGCAAAGGAGACAATAAGAATTACGCCACCTTTCAAATCACCCTCTATTTGAGCGTCGGCGCCTTGCTTGTCCTGATTGGTTTGCTGGGAGTTTATCTGCAATTGCCCGCCGGCGAGCGCACGTTTGATATCGTTGCTTTGACCAGTTATTTCAAGGCGCACCCTATGCTCCCTGGGGCGGAGCATTGGATCTTCCCGACGCTGCTGCTCGGATTCGGAATTCTGGTTTCGCTCTGGCCTTTCCATACCTGGGCGCCGCTGGGATACGGCTCGGCTCCGACTGGCACGGCTATGATTCATGCCGGCGTGCTGAAAAAATTCGGGTTGTACGGCCTGATCCGCATCGCCTTGCCGCTCATGCCCGATGAAGCCCAAAGGTGGGTCTATATCCTCTCGCTCCTGTGCCTGGGCAATATTCTTTACTGCGGGTTGGTGGCCATGCGGCAGCGCAACCTGAACTTTCTCATCGGCAACTCCAGCGTGGCGCACATGGGCTTCGCCTTCCTTGGTATCGCCAGCTTGAGTTTGATTGGCATCACCGGAACCGTGGTGGTGATGGTGGCGCATGGCTTTCTGGCGGCCCTCACCTTTGCCTTGAGCGGCTATTTGAGCGACGAAATCAAAACACTCGACATCGCGGAAATGGGCGGGTTGCTGCGCCGCTTGCCGTTCATCGGCACGGCCATGATCATGGCCATGCTGGCAGGATGCGGGGTGCCGGGCTTCGCCGGCTTTCCTGGCGAGGCGCTGGTGCTTTTTGGCAATTGGAACCGCTCTGCCATCGTGACAACGCTGGCCGTGTGGGGGGCGCTGGTCATCGGCGGCGTTTATATGCTGCGCGCCATCCGCCATATCTGGCATGGTGAAAAGTCCTGGCGGGAAATCTCCGACGCGCCCAATCTTTGGCGCAAGCTGCCGTACAGCTTGCTTTTGGCGGGACTCATTATTTTCGGGTGCTTTCCCCGGCTTTTGACGGACAACATCAAAATCAGCGTCGGACCTGTTGTCCGCGCCGTCGAAGCCAATCCGACGGAGACGAAGTCTGCCTTTATGCCCGTTGCTCCCAGGAACCGCCGCTAATGCAACTCTCACTCCTGACCTTGGAACTGGCAGTCGTCGGTCTCGCGCTGGTGGTGCTGGTGCTGGACCTCTGGACGCCGCTGGACGCGAAGGACCGCCTCGACGCGGTCACTGCCGTTGGGCTGGTTCTGATCCTTGCCTTCAGCTTTACCATTTCGGGAGAGACGCCTGGCGTCGGTTTCCATGGAATGTTCACGCAAGACGGGCTGGCGCTCTTTTTTAAGCGGTTTTTCCTCATCGCCGCCTTGATGGTCGTCTTAATGGCGTGGGAATTTCGCGATCGCATCGCGGTCGGGCACGGGGAATTCAATGTCCTCGTTCTGCTCGCGCTGGCCGGCATGATGTTCGCGGCTTCCGCCAGCGATTTCGTCATGGTCTTTGTCGCGCTGGAGCTCATCTCGGTCAGTTTTTACATTCTCGTCAGTTTCCAACGGGCGCGGCTGAACTCGCTTGAGGCTGGAGTCAAATATTTGATCTTGAGCGCGCTGGCTTCGTCGTTCCTGGTGTTCGGGATTGCCCTGATTTTTGGGACGGGCAACAGCGCCAACTTCGAGGCGTTGCGCCTGGCGGGCGCCAAACTGGCCCTCAACAAGGTATTTTGGCTCGGCTTGCTCATGGTGCTTTTGGGCCTGGCCTTCAAGATTTCCGCCGTGCCGCTGCAAATGTGGGCGCCGGATGTCTATCAAGGAGCGCCCACGCCCGTAACGGCCTTTCTGGCCATCGGCTCGAAAGCGGCTGGTTTTGTCCTGCTCCTGCGCGTGCTCTTTATGGCGGCGCCGGCTTTGGTCGTGCATTGGAATAAGTTGCTCATCCTGGTGGCCGCGGTCACCATCCTTTACGGCAACCTCTGCGCCATCCCGCAGCGCAGTTTGAAGCGCCTGCTCGGCTACTCCAGCATCTCCAACGCCGGCTATCTTCTGCTCGGTATCGCCGCGCTCAGCGCCCCCGGCGCCGCCGCCCTCCTTTACTATCTGGCAGGATACTTGTTCACTCTGGCGGCGGCCTTTACGGTCATCTGCATCGTGGCGCGCGAGAGCGACGACCTCAGCGTGCTGGCAGGACTGCACCGGCGTTCGCCCTTGCTGGCGCTGGCCTTGACGCTGTCGATGATTTCGCTCGCGGGCGTGCCGCCGCTGGCGGGGTTTTTGGGCAAATTCCTTCTGCTCAAAGCGGTCATTCAGCAAGTTCCGGCGGACAGCGCTTATTTGTGGCTGGCGGGTGTCGCCCTGGCGGGGGTGGTAATTTCCATTTATTACTATTTTGGCGTCATTCGCGCCATCTATTGGGCCAAACAGCCGGATGACCTCTCGGCCATCCCGGTTTCGACGCCCATGAAATTCTCCTTGGGCGTCTCTATCGCCGCCATGCTTTACCTGGGGATTTTTCCCGGCATGGTCTGGGACACCGTCACGGAAGCAGTCAAAGCGCTTAATTTTTAGGGCTACGCCATGGGGTCGATGGCTACAAACCGCCACCTCACGCAAAAACGGCAGAAATCCGTCCCCCGAGAACGCCGATACCGGGCGATGGCCTTTCCCGGAGAGGCGCTTCATTATCATCAGCAATCAACCTTTATGGTATTATTGACTACCATGGAAGCGAAGCAATTCATCACCCACGAGAAGGACCCCAAGTGATCACCAATTCTGAAAAGAGTTGAATGTAAATGTAGCGGGTCTGTTGCGGGTTTTGTAGCGAATTAAGTGCCTGACCATCAACGATGTAGCGGGTGTGGCGGCTTTTTAGACATCATGCCCTCATCAACTCATTTCTCGTCCAAGCACTGGATCGCAATGGCCGGGATTATGTTTTAAAGCATTTCGACTGGGACACCCTGGCAGCAACCGATTCAACTCTTGCAGGGTTGGTTGAGGCGGACCCCATTCTTTAGACCACGAAGCGCGTAATTTAAGATGGACTCTTCCGGTCTGCTGTCATTTATAGTTATTGTTGTCTGCTGCTTCTTTCCGCGCTTCAAAGAACTTTCGAAAAGAG
>JBKQWF010000324.1:0-14766 GCA_052139695.1 Limisphaerales bacterium | reverse complement strand
CTCCGGCCAGTCTCCGGCCGTGATGTTGCCCACGTGCGAGAGTTGCAGGCTGTCTGAAAAGGCCATTCAGACCGGTTTGCCCGCTCCGCATTCCCGTGTCGCTTGTCCCGCCATAGCTGGGCGACGGCGGATCATCCGCTTTTCTGGGGAAAACAAAAGCCCAGTTAACAAATTGACCACGGATTTCACTGATCTCACGGATGAGAGTTCTTTCATCCGTGAAATCCGGGCTATCCCTGGTCGGTTCCGCTCCTCGGCACTTCCAGCGAGTCTTGTAATCTCCCAATGCCCTTCGGCCCGATGTTTTCGTATGGAGCCCGAAAAAATTTTGGCCTTCCGCGGGAAATTGGGTTACGGTTTTAACGAGATGCAAACAGTCGCTGTGGAACAGGCCCAAGCCGCACTGCACGACCTGCTCAAACGGGTCGCAGGCGGCGGAGAATTCACAATTACGGAGAATGGCCAACCGAAGGCGAAGCTTTCCGCGGTGGCCACGCCCTCTCGCGCAAAGGCGCGCGCGGGAAGTTTACCCGGCGAAATCTGGCTTGCGCCAGATTTTGACGCGCCGCTGGATGACTTCAAAGACTATGTGAAATGAAGCTGCTGCTGGACGCGCACACCGTGCTCTGGTTCATTGGCAACGACCCGCAATTGAGCGCCACCGCCCGCGAGCACATCGAAGGTCCCAGGCGTGCTTATTGGGGTCAGATCTAAACATTTTTACATTTTGAGATTTATTTGGCGGTGGTTTAAGGCGGTGCGGAGCGCGCGCAGAGGGTGGGGCTGATCTGCCGCTCAGCCCCAATTTCGGCCTTTTTAATTCCCGCTCCGTTCTCTCGGTTTTCTATAAAATCGCCGTTCCTGAGCCACACGCAAAACCCGTTCAAAAACCTTCCGTAGGATTTTAATCTTGACGCATTCCTGTTACCATTGCCCTGCATGAAAACAATGCCACGCTCAGGAGGACCGCGATGACTCGCAACGGCAAAATCGCCCGCCTCCCGCTGGCCAGCCCTCAGCAACTCAACCTGCGCCTCCAAAATGGCGAGCTGGCCCAGGATCTCCTCTCCTGGCTCAACCGGTTGCCGGAAGTCCAGGCCAAGAGAAACAGCAGCGCATCCGTCAAATCTTTGGCATCGGTGCCGAGTACGGCCCCGACGCTTCCACCGAAACCCGAACCAAATTGAGCCAAATTGAACCAAATTGAGCCGCTCTTACCCCCCCGGGGGGGGGGCCGCCGCGCCTCGCCGCGATGCCCTCGCTCTCTCTTTTCGGGCGCAAAAATTCTCTCACGCACCCGTCAGGCTGGGCTGCGCGGGACAAAACTCTTCGCCGGACGGCTTTTTCCCAAGAATCTTATCCATTGACAAAGACTAGGAGAATCTGGTTTTTAAGGAACATGAAGCACCGTCTGTTCTCGCGATTTATCCCCCTCACCTTTTTGTTGCTCCCGGCTGGCCTATGGGCTGGACCCTCTCCAGAACCGCGCATCATCTCCTCCGGTTGGCAGTTGCAGTCGGCCGAAAAGGTCCCGCAAACCGGCGACGACGTCTCAAAGCAGGGATTTCAACCGGCAAACTGGTATCCGGCGACGGTCCCCGGGACGGTGCTAACCACCCTGGCGGACAACAAGGTTTATCCGGACCCGCTCTATGGCGAAAACAACCGGCCGGACCGCATCCCGGAGAGCCTCTGCCGAACCGCCTGGTGGTATCGGACCACTTTCAACGTGCCGGCCAGCTATTCTGGAAAAAAAATCTGGCTGAACTTCGACGGCATCAATTACTCGGCGGAGATTTGGGTCAATGGCCACAAGGTGGGCGCGATGCGCGGGGCGTTCGAGCGGGGCGTTTTTGACATTTCGGAGTTAGCGGCGCCTGGACAGGAGGCCGCTTTAGCTGTCTTGGTGACGCCGCCGCCGCATCCAGGCGAGCCTCATGAACACACCATTGCCAACGGGATGGGCGCGAATGGCGGCATCACGGCCATTGATGGCCCGACTTTCCTTTGCACCATCGGCTGGGACTGGATTCCGGCCATTCGCGACCGGGATTCGGGCATTTGGCAGAAGGTCTTCATTTCCGGCACGGGTCCGGTTGCAATAAAGGACCCATTGGTGACCAGCGATTTGCCTCTGCCGGACGTGAGTTCTGCCGAGGTCGCGATTCAGGCGGCGCTGACAAATTTCACCGATCAACCGCAGACCGGCACGCTCAAAGGGAGCTTTGGCGGAGTTTCATTCGAGGTTCCCGTCACGGTATCGCCCGGCGCCGCGAAGATCGTCTCGCTCGATTCCAGGAGCGTGCCGCAATTGCGTGTGCGTCATCCGAAATTGTGGTGGCCAAACGGTTTTGGCCCGCAAAACCTCTACACGCTCAAACTCAGCTTCCAAGTGGGCGGCGACGTTTCGGATGAAAAAGATGTGAGCTTTGGCATCCGCAAGATCACCTACTCTGTTCCCGATTCCGAGAATTTGACCATCTCGGTCAATGGGGTCCGCGTTTTTTGCAAGGGCGGCAATTGGGGTCTCGACGAAGCGATGAAGCGCATTCCTCGGGAAAGATTGGAGGCGCAGATCCGCATGCACCAGATTGCCAATTATACGATCATCCGCAATTGGGTCGGCCAGAGCACGAGCGAGGACTTTTATGAATTGTGCGACAAATACGGCCTCCTGCTTTGGGACGAGTTTTTTCAACCGAATCCCAGCGATGGCCCCAATCCAACCGACCTGGACACGTATCTGGCAAACGTGCGCGAAAAAGTCCTCCGCTTTCGCAACCATCCGTCCATCGCGGTTTGGTGCGCCCGCAATGAAGGCTTTCCTCCGAAGGAAATTGATGTGGCGCTGCGCAAATTGTTGACGGAACTGGAGCCCACCCGCCTTTATCAAGCGAGTTCGACCGACGGACGCGGAGTCCACTCCAACGGCCCGTATTGCTGGCGGACGCCCCGCGAATACTACGAGTTTGGCATGGAAGAAGCGTTCAAAACCGAAATCGGCAGCGTTTCTGTCCCCACGTTGGAGTCGATTCACGGCATGATGCCCCAGAAGGATTGGGAGACCATCAACGACGATTGGGCTGAGCACGACTTTGCCCGTGGCGCGCAGAAGGGCGACGCTTATCCTGGCATGATCAATGACCGCTACGGGAAAGTCTCGAATCTGGCGGATTTTGTCCGAAAGGCCCAACTGGCCGATTACGAGTCCTATCGCGCCATGTACGAAGGCCGGCTCGCCAAGCTCTTCAAACCTTGCACCGGCGCGATCACGTGGATGAGCAATCCCGCCCAGCCCAGTTTCGTCTGGCAATTATACCATCACGACCTTGAGCCTGATTCCGCGCTTTTCGCCGTCAGAAAAGCCTGCGAACCCGTTCACATTCAATTGAACGAAAAAACCTCCGAGTTGGAAATCATCAACAACCTTCCGGCTCCGCTGCAAAATGCCCGTGCCCGCGTGACTCTCTACAACCTCGACGGATCGGTGGCATTTAACGAGGAATCCACCATCAACGCCGCTTCCACCGCCGAGACGCCGGTGACCACGATCGACTGGCCCAAAAACCTCTCCGCGGTCTATTTCGTCAAGCTTCAATTGGAAACCAGCAGCGGAAAACCTCTCTCCGACAACTTTTACTGGCGTGGGCGGTCAGAGACTCCAAACGACTTGCGCGCCTTGGAATCCTTGCCCGTCGTCACGATCGACGCCAAGGTCTCCCGTCATGACAAAGCTGGAAATTGCCGGTTGGAAGTGACGTTGCGCAATCCCAGTTCGCAGATCGCGTTGATGACCCACCTGCAACTGCGCCGCAATGCCTCAGGCGAGCGCGTGTTGCCAGCCTATTATACGGACAACTATATTTCGCTGGCGCCGGGAGAGACCAAAACGAGCTGGATCGAAGCGGCAGCATCGGACTTAAAGGGCGAGAGCGCACTGGTAGCGGTCGATGGCTGGAACATCGCCGTCCATCCAAGCAACTCCTCAACAGCGGCGGTGGCCCTCAACGAGGACGCCCAAGTCAGCCACTGGCCTGCCACTGGTTTGCCGATACAAGGTCACTAACTTAATTTTACGGAGCCGGAGGTTATTATGCTAGCAAGCAGTAAGATGGAGCGATGTGGTTTCGGGTTGAGTCTCTTTCTTTTCGTTGCCTCTGGGTTTGCGTCCGATGCGCCGCAGCCCCCCATTCCACAGGCTACAGCCAAGGGTAAGTTCCGGGCCTATGATGTCGTCGATTCACAGCTTGGGGGCCTGTGGGTCAACCGGCTCACAATTCCCGAAGATTGGAAGGCCACGAGCCGGGTTGCCTGGAACATCAACGCCTATTATATGCCCGTGCGCGGCTCTATCCGGATAGCGGCGCCCGATGAGAGCAGTTGGGTCGAGTTCTTCCCGGCAGAGATGTTTGTTTGGCTTGATCCGGCGCACGACCGGGGCCCAGTGGGAAAATTCGATGCGTCGGGCTCCATTCACCACCCGAACGTCACGCTTCCACAGGCTCTCGTGCGCTACGTTGTCGCGCGCAATCGTGGCAACGTGAGCAACTTGCATCTCCTTGGTTACCGCCCCGTAAACGAGCTGCCCAAATCGTTTCCTCACCTTTACCCGAATGGCGGCCCACCGGGCGGCACTGGCATCTGCATGCGAATGAGTTACGATCTCGCTGGCACTCCCGTAGATGAGGAGTTCTATGCCTTCATGCCGAAGACCGATGTTATTCAAGCGCCCCCCTCGGCGGTGGAGTACCACAGCTACCTCTTCCTGGTGCATAGCCTCGGAGCAAAATCCGGCAGACTTGAGTCGGTGCGCCCCCTCCTGGGGTCCATCGCCACGTCGATCGACATCAACCCTGCGTGGGTGGAACGCTTTCAGCAGATCCACCAACAACAGTTGCAGCGGGTGAGCCAGAATATCGCACAGGGCTGGGCGAGCATTAACGCCGCAAAGCAGATGAGCGCCCAGGCACACGCCAGCAGCGAGGCCCTCATCCATCGCATCGATGCTGGCTTGGCGCAGAGCCAGACCCAACAAGCGGCTAGCCGCGCGTCCTCCGCCGCCGTATCGAGCCAATCCAGTGGTTCCGGGACGGATGGTTTCGACCAATACGTGCGTGGCACAGAGCACATGCAAGACCAGTATGGTGTCGTCTCAGACCAATACACGGACTACAATTATCATTGGACCGATGGATTTGGTCGCTTCGTCCATACAGATGATCCGAACTTGGACCCAAACCGATATTTGAACGGCAATTACCAGCAAATGACTCCGGCGCGTTAGGATGCGCTCCGTCCGGCCTGCCGGCTGTCAGAAGGCACAAGTGTCGGAAAGCCCATGCATACTGCCGAGTTTTGGCTTTCGGTATAGCTGGTTGACGCGCCCCAAAATGACATGACTTCCCGAGACAGAGTTCTCATGGCGTTGCGACATGAACAACCGGACCGCGCGCCCCGCGACTTCTGGGCGGAACCGCCGGCGTGGAAACGTTTGTTGGCCCATGTTGGGCACGACGATAAGGATAGATTGCTCGATTTGCTCGGCGTAGATGTGCGCCATCTCGAAGCCGCGGCACCGCCCGAGCGCGCGATGGGTGGCGGCCTCTTCCAGAATTTCTGGGGTGAAAGGTTCATTTATCAGCCGACACCCTGGGGGCCGTTGCGTGAGGACGCCAAAGGCGCGCTGGATGGCGCGACCCAGTTCGCGGAGCTGGAGGCCTTCGATTGGCCGACGCCTGACTGCCTGGATCGCTCAGGGCTCAAAGAACAGTGCCAGCGTTACGAACAGCACGCGCTGCTTTACGGCTTTGCTGACATTTGGCAGCGGCCCGCGCTGGTGCGAGGTTGGGAGGATATGTTCTTGGACATGGCCGAACATCCGGAGTGGGTTCACTTCCTCTGCCGCACCTTTACGGATTTTTACCTGGAGGATTACACGCGCGCGGCGGAAATCACCAACGGGCGCATCGACCTTTACCTGGTCATTAGCGATTTAGGCTCGCAACACGGCCCGCTCATCTCGATGGGCATGTTTCGGGAGTTCGTGGCGCCCTACTTGAGGGAGATGGTCGGGCGCATCCACAGCCTGGGTGGCCGGGCGATGTTCCATAGCTGCGGCATGATGCGCCCCTTCATTCCCGATTTGATCGAGTTGGGGGTGGACGTGCTGGATCCAATTCAGCCTGTCGGCCCGGAAATGCAGCCGGAAACCTTGAAGCGCGACTTTGGCGACCGGCTGACTTTTCACGGGGGAATGGACATGCAAAAGCTGCTGCCTTGCGCGACTCCGGCCCAGGTCGAAGCGGAGGCGCGGCGCTATTGCGAGGTGGCCGGCGCGGGCGGCGGCTACATTCTCGGATCGGCGCACCTGTTTCAGCCCGATGTGCCACCCGAGAACATCCTGGCTGTTTATCGTGGCGTGGCTTAGAGCGTGATGAGAACTCCGGCTTTTTTTAGGCCCAACAAAAAGTTACTAATGAAGGCTGACTTTAGGGTCAGCAAGCTTGGGCTTGAGGACGGCTGGTTTGGCCGGAAGGAAAGGCTTGCGGAAAGCGTCGTCAAAGCTGAAGTTGCCCGCGAAATCCTCGCGCTTGTCACTGTCGGTCTTGGTGGCAATTCCGTGGTCAATCATATTGAAGACGATTTCACCGATGTCTTCGCAGTTATGGATGCCCCATTCCCCAAAAACGGTGGGGACCATCGGGCCAAAGGAATCGAGGGCGTATTGGCGCAGGCCTTCCAGAAGTTCCTTGCCGGCAACGTGTTTATGGGCGATTTTGGTGCGTCCGAGCGAGCGCTGCGTGTGCTCAAGAGCCTCCTGGACAAAAACATAGGCGTCGTAAGGATAACGGGGGTCCGTTGCCACTATTCTTCGAATATCATCTTCCAATTTTCCAACACGCATATTACGATTCGCCGCGCACAAACGCTGGTACCGCAGACGGATGAGCGACGCGATAAGCTTTAATTGCCCACCCGAATAGCAGCAATGCGATTATTAGATACAGCATAAACTGTTCCTGTCGCGTCAGGTACCTCACTGACCCATCATACAACAGTTTCCCTGATTATTCCAATAAAAATCAGATGACGATGTTGATCAGGCGGCCCGGGACGCAGATTATTTTCTTGACTGGATTGTCTTCGAGGAATTGGCGGACTTTGTCACTGGCCAGAGCGGCCTCCTGAATTTCCGCGGGGGTTGCGCCCGCGGGAACGCTGATTTTATCGCGAAGCTTGCCGTTAATCTGCACCGGAATCTCGACGGTATCGACGGTCAAAATCGCCGGATCAAATTCCGGCCAAGGTTCGTAGGCCATCGTCGGCCCGCCGTTTGTCCCGCCGAGTTTGGCGTAAAGTTCCTCAGCCAAATGCGGCGCAAACGGCTGGAGCAAAAGCAGGAAACTCCGCAAAACGGAGACCGGCTTGGTCTCCCAGGTAATGGCGTCGTTGACGAAAATCATCAGCGCCGAGATGCCGGTATTAAAGCGAAACCCATCCAAGTCTGAGGTGACTTTTTTTATACAGGCGTGAAGAGTTTTTAGCTGGGCGGGCGTCGCGGGTACATCTTGGATGGACAAATTGAGTGCGATGCGGGAGAGGCTTTGTTCGTCCTGGCCATGAGCGGTTTGATATTGTTCAAATTCCACCTCGCTACGCTCATCAATGAAGAGCCGCCAGACCCGGCCCAGGAAACGATAAACCCCCTCAACTCCCTTGGTACTCCAGGGTTTGACCATTTCCAGCGGCCCCATGAACATTTCATAAAGCCGGAAGGCATCTGCGCCAAATTCACGCAAAATGTCATCAGGATTTACCACATTGCCGCGGGATTTTGACATTTTCTGGCCGTCTTCGCCCAGGATAAGGCCTTGGTTGACCAACTTATAAAAAGGTTCGGGCGTGGAGACATAACCTAAATCAAAGAGCACATTATGCCAAAAGCGGGAGTAAAGAAGATGGAGCACTGCGTGTTCGATGCCGCCGACGTACAGGTCCACTCCCGGTTTGCCGGGGGCTTGGCCTGACTCGGTCCCCATCCAATACCGCTCCGGCCCTGGGGAACAAAACTGAGCGGCGTTGCGGGCATCGATAAAGCGCAGATAATACCAGCAACTGCCGGCCCATTGGGGCATGGTGTTGGTTTCGCGTTTGGAGCCGTCGGGCAGTTGCACCCAGGCGGTGACACGCGCCAGCGGAGGCTCGCCGGTGGAGGCGGGTTTGAAATCGGTCAATTCTGGCGGTTGCAGGGGAAGTGCGGATTCGGCCAGCGCTTCGTGGTAAAACGCCCCGCCGGCGGCGGGCTGCCAGAGGATTGGAAAAGGCTCGCCCCAATAGCGCTGGCGGCTGAAAAGCCAATCGCGTAATTTGTAATTGACCATTTTCCGGCCAAAGCGATTCTCTTCCAGCCAGGCAATGATCTTCCTCTTGGCTTCCGGTGTGGGCAGTCCGGAGAGGAAGCCGGAATTGACGCTGGTGCCGTCTTCCAGGAACCCGAGCGAATCCCGGTCACCGGGTGCCTGGACAACTATCCGAAGAGGCAAATCAAACTTGCGGGCAAATTCCAAGTCGCGGCTGTCATGCGCCGGGACGGCCATAATCGCGCCTGTCCCATAACTGGCCAAAACATAATCAGCCATCCAGATGGGTATTTTTTCCTGATTGACGGGATTGACGGCGTAAGCGCCCGTGAAAACACCGGTCTTTTCCGTGCTTAACTCGGTGCGCTCCAAGTCGCTTTTGCCCGCGGCCCGGGTTTGATAGGCAGCGACGGCGGCGCGCTGTGCGGAAGTGGTGAGAGAACCGGCCAGTTTATGCTCAGGCGAAAGCACCATGTAGGTCGCGCCGAAAAGGGTATCGGGCCGCGTAGTGAAGACCGTAATGGTCGAGGGCAACCCATCGATCTTGAATTCCACTTCCGCCCCTTCGCTGCGGCCGATCCAGTGCCGCTGCATTTCTTTGAGGGATTCACTCCATTCGATCTGTTCCAGGCCGCGCAGCAACCGGTCGGCGTAAGCCGTTATGCGCAACATCCATTGGCGCATAGGCTTGCGAACGACGGGAAAACCACCGACCTCGCTCTTGCCCTCGATGACTTCTTCGTTAGCGAGCACGGTGCCCAACTGCTCGCACCACCAAACGGGAGCGTCCGTGACGTAGGCCAGCCGCTTGCTGTCGCGGTATTGGTGAAAGGTCTCCGGCGACCCGGCACATTCCGTGGGACAGGGCAAGGTTTCGATAGGTTCAGCTTTGCCGCTCGCGGGGTTGAACCACGAATTGTAAAGCTTGAGAAAAATCCACTGGGTCCATTTGAAATAGCCAGGGTCGGTCGTATCGACTTCGCGGCTCCAGTCATAGCTGAAGCCGAGAGATTTGATTTGCCGCTTGAACACGCTGATGTTCGCCTCGGTCGTCTTACGCGGGTGCTGGCCCGTGCGGATGGCGTACTGCTCGGCTGGCAGGCCAAAGGCGTCCCAACCCATCGGATGCAGGACATTGCAGCCTCGGGCACGCCGGTAGCGGGCAAGGATATCCGTGGCCGTATAACCTTCCGGGTGACCGACGTGCAGGCCGGCGCCGGAAGGGTACGGGAACATGTCCAGGATATAGAATTTTTGTGGCAAGCTCGCCGCCGCGATTTTGCCCGAAAGGTTATGGCGGCGGGCGAAAGGGTGCTCCGCGGGCAAGGTTTCCCCAGGATTCCAGGCATGAAAAACCTGCCGTTCATCCCACAGACGCTGCCACTTGGGCTCGATTAAGTGAAACGGATATTGTCTCCGCATAATAAATGCGTGGGGATATTGCAGAAAGCGCGGCGGCGGAGCAAGGAGTTTGGAAAACTCCTTATTTTTTGTCCGGCGGAACAACGCCCTTTTCGATGAGCTTCCGCAATTTCGGCCGGATGACAAACTGGCAATACGGCTCGGCGTGATGGAGATTGTAGTAGTTCTGATGGTGATCCTCCGCCGGGTAAAACGCCGCCAGCGGCACAATCTCGGTCACGATAGGCTTGGAAAAATGGCGGCCGGCTTCCGCCTTGGCCTTTTCCGCCTCAGCCTTTTGCCCAGGGCTGCTGTAAAGGATAATGGAGCGGTATTGGGTGCCAACATCATTCCCCTGCCGGTTGAGCGTGGTGGGATCATGCTCCTCAAAGAAAATCTCCAAGAGCTTTTCGTAGGAAATAACCGAGGGGTCAAATTGAATCTGAATGACTTCAGCATGACCGGTTTGGCCGGTGCAAACATCCTCATAGGAAGGATTGCGGGTCGTTCCCCCAGCGAACCCGGAGGTGACGGACTTGACCCCTGGAATACGCTGAAAGACCGCCTCGCCGCACCAAAAGCAGCCGCCGCCAAACGTGGCTGTTTCAACTTTTGCGGTCGAAGTGGCGGGGTCAGGAGCGGCATTCATAATTACGGCAGGATGAAGACAACCCAATAGCAGGCAGAACATCCAGCCGCGGGCCGTCCACTGGTGATAAGGTGTTTTCATTGCGAACCGGAATAAACATGCCCGCTCCGACCGAGTTCTTCAAATCGAATTTTTCCGCTCCTGCCGACAATCCCGACAATCAACCATTCGGTCTGCCTTGGCGCGGTGCGGCTTGGAGAAGTTGGACTGGTTTGTGCTTAAGATAACAGTGACTTCTGCCGATGCTCAGAAGACAAGAGCTTTTGCATGCGCGAAAGACGGATTTTGATTGCAGACGCCGACGACAGGGCTCCGGAGACCTTTCGTCAAGCCCTTGGCTTGGGTTGGACTATCGTCTGCGCCGCCAGCGGCCCCGCGGCGCAAGCCGAAATCCAACGGCAACCGTGCGATCTTGTCGTGGCGGACATCGATCTGCCGGAAGCGGGTGGGGCTGAACTGCTTGACAACATCCGGGGCACACATCCGGCAACCGTTCGCTTTTTGGCCGCCTCAGAAGACAAGAAACAGCGTGCCATGTGTCACGTAGCCGGCGGCAACCAATTCCTGGCCAAGCCGTTCGACGCCGTCACGCTCAAAAACACCATTGAGCGCAGCCTGGCTGCCAATCTCTGCATCGTTAATAATAGCATGCGCGAGCTGATCGGCCGCATTCGCGCCTTTCCCACCATTCCCTCGCTTTATCTGGAAGTCCTCCACGCCTTGAACAATCCCGATGCCACCACGGAAGAAGTCGGGGCCATTGTGGCTAAGGATATGGCGATGACGACGCAACTGCTGCAGATGCTCAACTCGGCCTACTTCAGCCTGCCGCGAACGGTGACCGATCCGGCTGAGGCCGTGGGACTCCTCGGATTTGAAACCGTCAAATCCCTGATCATGAGCGTCAAGTTGCGCAACCAATACGACAAAATTAAGCCGGTGTACTTTTCCATCGACGCCGTTTGGCGCCACAGCACCTTGGTGGCACGCCTGGCCAAAGAGTTGGCTCTGCTGCAAACCGGGGACAGCGCCGTGGCCGCTTCCGCGTTTACGGCAGGTTTGCTGCATGATTTGGGCAAAATCATCCTCGCGGCGAATTTCGATGGACAATACAACGGCGCCCATGCCATCGCCCGCAAAAATCAAGTGCCCCTGTGCGACGTTGAAAGCGACATTTTCGGAGCCAACCATGGGCAAATTGCCGCGTATTTATTGAGTCTTTGGGGCATGCCCGCGGACGTGATCGAAGCTACGGCATCGCATCACCACCCCTCTCGGTCCACCGACAAATCATTCTGCGCTCTGACGGCCATCCACGTCGCCAACGCGCTGGAGCATGAAAGCAACCCAGACTCGGATGGTCTGCCAGTTTCTACAATTGACATACCGTACCTGCAAGAGATTGGGCTGGAAAACCGCCTGCCGGATTGGTGCCGGGCGCTGGGCTTTACCGATTCCCCGCAAAGCAAAGTCAGCCCGACGCCTGCCAAACCCGCGGCGGCGCCACCGGTATCCGCGCCCGTTCCATTTCACAAGCCGCCCGCCAGTCCCCTGCTCTCCTGGCAATGGCTAGTCGCCGGATTGAGTGCCGTCGCAGGTTTGGTGCTGTTGAGTTGGGTCACGGCAACACGGCTGGAGCAAGCTCCGGACCAGTCAAAGCCTGAGATCGTTACGAATTCCAAGGCATCTGCCGCCGTGCGGCCAACGCCTTCGCCAGCGGAGACTTCGCCAAAGGTGGTTGCCCTCGCCCAGACGCCGCGTCCCAGCGAACCGGTCCCACGAAAAACCAATGCCCAGATAGAAGCCCCGTCGCCGCCGGCCGTCCCGGTGGTTACTGAGGACCTCGCTTTCAATGAGGTGAAGCTTCAAGGGATCGTCTATTCCGCCGGCCACCCCTCAGCCATTATCAACGGCAAGGTGGCGCAAGTTAGCCAGCACGTGGCGGGTTGTCTTGTCCTGGAAATCACTCCAACCTCGGTCACGCTGGAACATGAAAACCACCGCAAAACGCTGACCATCAAGTAAAAGCGGCGCTCAAACAGAATTCGTCATGCGCGACCGGCAAAAACCGGTTGCCATTCGGCAAAAAACGTGCAGTGCCCGCCAGGCAAATGCGCCCATTCTCGCTCTCATGGCGGAATGCGAAACCGGCAGGGAGCGCGGGCCGCGGCCCAGACCTACAACGTCCCGGCCCTCTCACGACACGCTGGTGTTGTGACGGCCAACTGAGATGAAAACAAGGGTTCTTCTTGTCAGCAACAATTGCTGCACTACGCCTGACCCTGTCTTTCCCCTGGGTCTCTCCTTTCTCAACTCCGCTCTGCGCCAGGCGGGCCATGACACGCTTTGGGCTGACAAACTGGTTGGGAATGAATCCATCGCGGACGTGGCGGCGGGTTTCCGGCCGGATGTTGCCGGCATTTCCGTGCGGAATATCGATGACGTCATCATCTCTAAACGGGAAACGTATTTTGACAACCTCGCCCTGCTCGTCGAGACCATTCGCCAAGCGGCAGGCTGCCCGGTGGTCCTGGGAGGCAGCGGTTTCAGCATTTTTCCACGTCAGCTATTGGAATTGTCCGGAGCGAATTACGGCATCCGCGGGGAAGGCGAAGCGGCATTTGTCTCCCTGATTGCCGCCTTACGCGATCAAAGCGAATTATGTGGAATCCCCGGCCTGGTCTATCGGGTTAATGGCCGCGTGGTTGTCAACCGAAATGACGGCGCCGCCCCAACGTGCCATTTGACGGCGGACGACAGACCCGCGGCGATTGCCCGTTATTATCTCCGCAACGGCGGCATGATGAACCTTCAAACCCAACGGGGATGCGCCTGCCATTGCTGCTATTGCACTTATCCTTTGATTGAAGGAAGCCACGCGCGGCGGCGTCTTGCCGAGGCTGTGGCCGATGAGTTCGCGCAGTTGCAAGACTTGGGCTGCCGGTACGTTTCCATTGTGGATTCGGTCTTCAATTCTTCGCCGCGCCACGTTGGCGAAATTTGTGAAGCGCTATTGCGCCGGGGAACAAAACTCCCCTGGGGCTGTTTTCTGCGCCCGCGGGGTTTGAGCGCGGAGTTGATGCGGCTGATGAGACGGGCGGACTTTCGCATATCGAATTTGGATCGGACAGTTTTAGTGATGAGGTTTTGGCGGCTTACCGAAAAGGACTGACGTTCGACGACATTGCGCAATCCAGCGAGCTGGCGACACGGGAGAGAATAGACGTGTGCCATTTTCTGATTATCGGCGGCCCGCGCGAGACAATGCAAACATTGCGACAGAGCTGCCAAGCGTCGCGCCGCATCAAAGACGCCGTGATTATGTCCGTGGTGGGAATGAGAATTTATCCTGAAACGCCACTCTTCCACCAGGCCGTGACCGAAAAACTCCTTCCCGCCGGGAGCAATTTGCTCGCGCCGACTTATTATCTTTCCACCGAACTCCAGCTGCAGGACGTCTTTTCTCAACTCAAGGTGTTTGCCTGCCAGGAGCCGAATTGGATTGTGGGCGATCCGGTTCCAGCCTACAGGAAGCTGGTTGAAAGGTTGCGCCAGCGGGGAATGGCTGGCCCGCTTTGGAGTTATCTTTCCGTCATGCAACGCCTCATGCCGACGGTGCGAGCGTTGGAAGAATAAATTAGACGTGCGAAAAGGGCGGGTTTTGGTACGGTAAACTGACGTGCGCTTCGCGGATAGAATTGAAAATGGATTTTTCGCTTTTTAAAAACGAAACAGACATTCCGCCACATTGCCTATGGCAAGTCGAGCGAACGCAGGTTCCCCACGTCTATGAAATTGATGTTTTCTCGCCCATCGAACTGCGCTATGGGTCCCTCCTCCGAACTGTCCGCCTGGGCGGTTATACGCCTTTGAAGGTCGCCGCCGCCTTGGAGATGCTCCAACGAGCGAACCAAGCCTTCAATTCTGGAAGGGGCGATTGGGCGGCCGCCCATTACAAAGACCGCATCCAGGCCATGCTCCAGTTTGCGGACGACCTGGAAAATATTGAGAAAGAACTGGCATTATCCATCATGTGGGAAATCGCCAAACCCTGGCAGGATAGCCTTGCTGAGGCGCGGCAGACGGTTGATTACATCCGCAACGTCTGTCAAACGTACGCATCTTTATGCGCCAAGGAAGACACGGCGGTGACGCAAGGCTTCGGCGATTTAGTGCGTAAGTAGCTACGCCGCGCGATTGCGGCCCAAGAGGCCGGCATCCTCGCCGCGGAGATCGCGCCGGTCCAGATCGCCGACCGCAAGGGAACCGTGACGATCGATAAGGACGAAGAACTCGGCCGCTTCAACGAGGAGAAACTGCGGGCATTGCGTCCGGCCTTCGGCAAGGATGGCACGG
>JBKQWF010000323.1:0-38159 GCA_052139695.1 Limisphaerales bacterium | reverse complement strand
AGGCCGTTGGCGGGAAAAAATCTCGTCGGCGGAGCGCCAGCGTGTGTGCCTCGGCCAGCGCCCTCGACACCCGCCCGGATGGCTTTTATCTCGAAATCCTGAACCTTACTGCATGGTTACGGCTAAGGGCGCCTTGTAAGCGGAGATGCTATCGATGCGGTAGCGCTTTTTGGCGTTTTCGAGGGAGACTTCCACTTCCTCCTGCGGCTTGCGGTTGAGAAGCGATTGCGCCACTGGGGTCAGGTAACTGATGATGCCCATCTGCGGGTCAGAGTCCCAAGCGCCCAGGATGATAAAGTGCTCGACCTGTTGATGCTCCAGATCGGTCACATCGACTTTGTCTCCAATGCTGACGACATCGGTGCGCGGGTTGGCAAAATCGGTGCCGCGGGCGCGGACCAGTTGAGATTCCAGTTCGCCCTTGCGGCGCATGAGAATCTTCTGCATTTCCTTGGCCGCCTTGTACTCGTGGTTTTCGCGCAAATCACCATAACTGCGGGCCACCGCGATCTCCTTGGAATTGGCCGGAATGGCTTTTTGCACCAGCTCGGCGTATTCGTTCTTGCGGCGCTCCAGGCTCTCCCAGGAAACGTGAAAGAGCGTGTCCTGCTTGGTTTGCTCGCCGGAAATCATGGTCTGCACTGCCGGGTAGCTCTTCACGATGCGAGCGAGCAACGACCGTTTGTCCATGTCGTTAAAGCAAGGGGAAAGCTGCAAGGCGCGGGTCAAATCTTTAATGACTTCCAAATCGGCTGAACCGATCAGTTCAACCAAAAGGGTCTGGTCATCGAGAATGTAATCGCGCAGTTTATTGGAGCGCTTCTCGTTGAATTGATCGCGTTCCATGGCGGTGAGCATGGCGCGAAAAACTTCCGGGCCCAAAATGTCGGCATAGGAATCGGACCTTTCCCGGGCCAGCCAGAGAAGCAGTTCGCTGCTGGCTTGATGCTGGCTGATCAGCTTGTTGAGCAGTTCTTTGAGGGCCTCGAGCTTGCCGCCGGAGATGAGCGCATGGGTCACTTCCGAGGCGAGCTTGGCAGAGACGCCGTTTAACGCGGCCAGCAAGGCCTCGGCCCACTTCTCCGGCATGCAATCCTTAAAGGACTGCAAGGCCCGCCGATGTTTAGCCGCGGGCATTGGCTCAATGGTGGGGCCCACGTGGTTGATTTCCTGCTGCCAAATGGTGATGGCCGGGATTTCCGCCGGAATGGGCTCGGCCCCAGCGGCTTCCCGCAGCTCGTTGCGGGCAAAGATGGCCTCCAGCGCGATGGTGGGCTGGGTGCGCTGATGGGTGACGATTTCGGAGTTGAGGACGGGGATCACCTCTTTGACCAGGGCCTCCTTGTCCTGCACGTCAGAAAGATTTTTCAGCATCTCATGCGCGACCAAGGCCCTGGCCTTAAGGCCCTTGGCGGCGCGAAACTCCGCCATCAAGCGGTCCTGCAGCGCCACTTCCTTGACTTGATAAATGATGGGATCAGATTTCTTGGTAGGAACCTGAAAATGACCGTTTTTTTTCAGTTCGTGTTTGGCCCCTTCCCACCATTTTTTCCAGTCATCCTTGATCACGTCCGGCACGAGGACCTGCTGAATTTGGTCAACCGTGGCGCGGTTGCCAAAGCTTTGCAGCACCAATTTGATCAAATCCAGATGATGCAAAGCCGCCATTTGGCGAAGGGCGTCAAGATCCGAGACTTTGCGCGCATAGATATGGTCGCTGCTGATGGGCTTGAGCGATTCCGCGGCGAAGGCCAGGTCCATGTTGTGACCGGGCTTGCTTTGGAAATCGATCGTAAAGCGGCCAAAAACGGCGTCCAATTTAGCGATTTTGCCAAAACCCCAGCTCCGATGATAACAGTACCCGCTGTCGGTCAAAGCGACCAGGGCTTCCACGTGCTGGCGGCTTAGTTTGCCCGCCGCCGCTAGTTTTTCAAATTCTTCTCTCATCGATATATTCTCGCGTCCCATAGACTACCCACCATTATTAGGCCGTGAACAGTGAAAATCCAAGAGAAATTGCCGTCCGCGTCGTTGCCCGGCGCGGACGAGCCGGGCAATATGTGGAGAATCTTCTGGAAAAGGAACTCTCCGCGCATTCGCTTTCCCCGCCGGACCGCGCCTTGTGCCAGGAGATAGTCTATGGCTTGGTTCGCTGGGAACGCACCCTGGATTGGCTCGTCGCCCGCAAGACGGCGGGCCGCACCCAAAACTCAACCATTCGCCTGTTGCTCCATTTGGGCCTTTATCAGGTTTTCTGGCTGCAACGCATTCCCGACCATGCAGCCGTTCACGAAACTGTCGAGCTTGGGAAACGTTTGGGGTTCGGTCCGCGCGCCGGATTTCTCAACGCCGTCTTGCGCGGCTTCATTCGGGAGAGCGCGGCGACAAAGGCGGCTTTGGAAGACCTTAAATGTTCAGATCCCGCCTTGGGCTATTCTCATCCGGCCTGGCTCGCGGAGCGGTGGCTGGCGCGATGGGGGGCCGAGAAAACCGGGCGATTGCTGGCGTGGAATAATACGCCACCACCCGTCTTTGGCCGGCGCAACGGTTTGAAGGCAGACTTGCCCGCCTTGACCGCGCGATGGACGGACGAAGGCATTCAATTCCAAGAGCGACAATGGGATTGGACGGGTCCCGGCCTCGTTTTCGAACTGTGCTCGCACCCGCCGCTGGCGCAGTGCGCCAGTTTTGCGGATGGCCTTTTTTACATCCAAGACCCCAGCACGCTGCTGGCGGTGGAACAATTGGCTCCGCAGCCTGGTGAATCCATTCTGGATGAGTGCGCGGCGCCGGGTGGCAAGACGACGTTCATTGCCCAACTTATGCGCAACCGCGGAAAGGTGGTGGCGCAGGACAACCAGCCTGAACGCCTGCAATTGTTGCTGGAAAACTGCCGGCGGGCCGGCGCGGATTGCGTGCAAGTCTCCGCGACCGCGCCAGTTGCCGGAGAATTCGACCGCATATTAATGGACGCTCCCTGCTCCAATACTGGGGTGCTGCGGCGGCGGGTGGATTTGCGCTGGCGGCTGCAGGCTTCAGAGATCCGGCGCTTGCGGCGCGCTCAATTGGAGTTGCTTGCGCAAGCAGCGCCGAAACTCAAGGCTGGCGGGACTTTGATCTATAGCACGTGCAGCCTGGAACCGGAGGAAAACGAAGAAGTGGTGAGAGATTTCCTCAAAGAGCAACCCGGCTTCGCGCTCGAGAATGAGCGCCAACTCCTCCCGTTCGCGGACGGAGTGGATGGGGCCTACGTGGCGAGGCTGCGGCGGAAAACCGCGGAAGTCGCGCCCTCGACTGCCACTATTCTGCCTCCGCCGGCCTGGCCAGCTCCAGCTTCAGCGCAATGAGGGAAAGGCGAATGTCCATGATGAAGACCATGAGCGACATGACGAGAGTGAGCAGGCAGCCGACGAAGAATAAACCGATAAGAACGGTCGATTGCCATCGCATGAGGGCGGAAAAAAACAGGGTGAGAATCAGCATGGCGGCGAACAGAGCGCTCAGAGTACCCAGGACAATAGCGTACTGAATCAAACGAGCCCGTCGATAAATCACCTCCACTTGGTCGGCCAGCCGAAGGCGGTCGCCCCCCGCGGCTTCGCGCATCTGTTGATGGATTTGGCGGGTGCGATCGACCGCCCGGCCGAAGCGGTTGGTCAAGGAGAGCAAGAGCAATCCGACGCCGGAAATCAAGATAACAGGGGCAATGGCCACTTGCAGGACCGGGACAATCTCATCGAGCGGTGTGGCCGGCATAAGCCAGTTGTCAATTCTAATTATTTAGACCTGAATCGGAAACCGCGGCGGCGAGTTCCCGTTCCGTTTTCAAGCGGAGCTGGCCGCAGGCGGCGTCGATGTCATGGCCCTTTTCACGGCGCAAGGTGGCCGAAATGCCCTCGCGTTGCAAAACGGCAAGGAAAGCTTCCTGCGCGGCCTCTTCTGGCCGGCTCCAGGAGAGGCCTTCCACTTTGTTGTAGGGAATCAGATTCACCTTGGCGCGCAAATGGCGGGCCAGGCGGGCCAGCGGAGCCGCCTGGGCCGGGGCGTCGTTGACGCCGGCGATGAGGATATACTCCAGGGTGATGAGCCGGCCTTTTTTCTCCAGATAATAGTCGCAGGCGGCGGTCAGGTCGGCCAGGGGATACTTTTTGTTGACTGGCATGATTCTGGCGCGAATCTCATCGGTCGCGCCATGCAGGGAAACAGCCAGACGGAATTGCAGCGGTTCAGCGGCCAACTGGCGGATTTGCGGGGCCAAGCCGCTGGTGGAGACGGTGATTTTGCGCGCTCCAATCTGTCCGCCCCACGGGGCGTTGAGCAGGCGGAGAGCCCGCAGGAGATTGTCATAATTGGCCAAAGGCTCGCCCATGCCCATGACAACAATATTATTAATCAAGCGCGAGCCTTCCGGCGCCCCGGCCCGTTCGACCGCCAGGATCTGGTTGACGATTTCCGCCGGTTGCAAATGGCGTTTCCAACCTTCCAGGCCGCTGGCGCAAAACTTGCAGCCATAGGCGCAGCCGACCTGGGTGGAAACGCACAGAGTGTGACGATCGCTCGGTTCGCCATAAAGGGCCGGATTGGCGGGAATCAAGACGCTTTCGATCAGGGCCCCGTCTGCCAGGCGCCAGAGGAATTTTTGCGTGGTGTCGGGAGCGCCCTGCTTGCGCGCCAATTCAGGCCATTGCAGCGAATAGGTTTCCCCCAGCCGCTGGCGCAGGGCCTTGGGGAGATTGGTCATTTCATCCCAGCCCGCCGCGCGCCGCGGATAGAGCCAGGCCAGCAATTGGGTGACGCGGTATCCCGGCTCATGCCAAAGCGCGAACTGGCTTTGCAATTCCTCGAGGGTTTGGGAGCGGATGTCGGCGTTCAAGATTCAGCGATTGGTGTCCTTCAAAACGACGAAACGGCTGGCGCCATCGCTGAGATAGTTGATGATCAAGCCTCCTTTGGGATCGGCGGTTTTGAGCGCTTCCCGATATTGGCGCGGATTGGAAATGTGCTTGTGGTTCACTTCCGTAATCACATCGCCGGCCTTGATCCCTTGCTCATCCGCCGGAGAATCCGGTTCGACGGCCGTGACAATCACGCCGGCGGTGGCGCTGGTGCCGTATTGTTCCGCCAACGGCTTGGACAAGGCCTCCACCGTAAGCCCAAGAGGGGCATCGACCACTTCCCCGGAGCTGCCGGAGGCAGACTTGGCCGCCAACTCCTGTTCGCTGGGCAGCGCTTCGGGGGTCACCTTGATGGAAAGATGGTCCTTCGCGCGGACGACGGAGAGGACCGTCGGCTGGCCCGGTTTTTTGCCGGCAATTTCGTCTTTGAGCTGGCGGGAAGTTTGCACCGCCTTGCCGTCCACCGCCATAATGACATCGCCGGGATGCAGTTCGGATTTGGCGGCGGGCCCATCGGCCAGGATTTCCCTGACGACGACGCCATCCAGCGCGTCGGGCGCCAGTTTGCTATCCAGGCCCAAATAGTCCCGTTCATTCCTCAATTCGTCGATGCCAATTCCAATGCGCGAGCGGGTATATTTGCCTTCGTTGATCAAATGGTTCATGACTTTCTTGGCGAGATTGATGGGAATGGCGAAGCCGATGCCGGTGTTCATCCCTTCGATCATCGCGTTGACGGCGATGACTTCCCCGTAAAGATTGACCAGCGGACCGCCGCTGTTGCCGGGATTGATGCTGGCGTCGGTCTGGATAAAATCCTGGTCGGCATAAGCGCCCATCTCCTCCGGGAAGGCGCGCCCCTTGGCGCTGACATGGCCGACGGTGACGCTGTAACTCAGGGCAAACGGGGCGCCGATGGCCAAAACAAATTCCCCGACTCGGGCGGCGTCGGAATCACCCAGTTTGGCCGGGGTCAGGCCGGTGGCTTTGATCTTGATGACCGCGATGTCGGATTCCGGGTCCGTGCCTCTAACTTCGCCTTGATACTCCCGGCCATCTTTAAACTTAACCTTGATTTTGTCCGCGTTTTCCACGACGTGATCGTTGGTCAGAATATAGCCATCCGGTGAAACCACGATGCCCGAGCCTTCACCCTGGAGTTTCGGCTGGCGATTGCGCCTGCGATTGTGTGGATTGACCCCGCGCGGAAGCAAGTCCCAGAGCGAGCCGGCATCGGAGTCTTCGCTGGGCTTTTCGGTGACTTCGATAATCACGACGGCGGGAGAAACAGCATCCGCCACTTCGACGAATGCTTCGTTGAGCTGGCGGGCCAGATCGAGCGGGGAGGAATCCTTGGCGCTGGCGGTCGCCCAGCCCAGAGCCAGCGCGGCGGCCAGGGGCAAACAAATGGGAAAAGATTTCGTTGGCATCATATGAACGCCGGCAATATCCGGCGATTGGCGACAATATACATCAAATTGTTCAAAGTGTTGGCCGCCAAGCATCCGCATTGACTTGGGCGGCAGGCGCCGCTAAGGTCTGGTCAACGACGGAATGAAAATGGCCCCATGCAAGAGATAATCGAAAAGCTTCTGATATTGCAAGATCGTGATCGCAAGATTATGCGCTCCAAGGACCAGTTGGCTCGCATCGAGCCGGAGCGGAGGACGCTGCAAGAGAGAGCCGCCGCGGCCCAAGCCGGCATGGAAGCCGCCAAAACGAAGGCGAAACAGGTTGAAAGTGACCGCAAAGAATTGGAATTGGAAGTCGATTCCAAGAAGGGCCTGATCGAGCGCTATGCCTTGCAACAATTTGAAACCAAAAAGAACGAAGAATACCGCGCGCTGGCCCAACAGATCGAAACTTGCAAATCGGACATCACGCAGCTCGAAGACCAGCAATTGGCCCTGATGGAGCAGGCCGAGAGCTTGCAAAAAGAAGCCGCCGCCGCCGCCCGCCAGGCCGAAGAGGCGCGAAAGGCGGCCGAACAACAGTTGAAAGATTTGACGGCGAGCGAGCAGGCCCTTCGCGCCGCTTTGCGAGAGTTGGAAAGCAACCGCGAACAATTGACTGAAGCGATTGATGACCGCGTCTTGCACCTATATGAGCGCCTCCTGCGGCACAAGGGCGACAACGTTGTGGTGGGCATCCAACACGGCGTCTGCGGGGGATGTCATATGAAATTTCCCGTGCAATTGGTCGTTTCCTGCCAGGCGGCGAAGGATTTGGTTGCCTGCCCGAACTGCGGTAGAATTCTCTATTATACGCCGGACATGGATTTGGCCGTTGCGGATTGATGGCCGGCGGCTAAACTTGCTCTGATTCCGGAAGAGCGGAGGATCGCTTCCGGCCGTAAGAGGCCGGGGGAGGAAAGTCCGAACACCAGAGGGCGCGATGCCGCGTAACCTCGCAAGGGCGCCCAACGCCGTCGCGGGGATAGACGCGGGGACGACGCGCAAAAGCGTTGCCACGGACAGTGCCACAGAAAACAAACCGCCCCGCCCGCAAGGGCGAGGCAAGGGTGAAAAGGCGAGGTAAGAGCTCACCGCTTGTCGAGTAATCGGCAAGGCACGGAAAACCCCGTCGGGTGCAAGGCCAAATAGGAAACCCCGGAGCGGCCCGCTTCAAGTCCCGCCCGGCGGGACGGGTTTCGGGTATAGGCTGCTGAGACAAATGATCCTCTCCCCCGAGCAATCGGGGCAGACAAAACTCGGCTTACAGCTCTTCCGGAATCACGGCGGGGCCGCTTCCTCTGCCAGCAAGCGGCGCACTTCCTCATCGGTGGTCTGGTCAAAGTTCTCGTACCATTGGCCGACTCCCCTAAAGTCATCGAGGATTTGCACGCAGACCAGTTCGCCCACTTCACGCTGAAAGTCCTCGTAAGTATGCCTTTCCGCGATTGGCGCGGCGGCCACTGTTCCTGCCGGATGCCGCCGCCGCACAGCCATGACCGCCACGCGCATGGAAGCGCCGGTGGCGAGTCCGTCATCGACCAGAATCACCAGCCGGCCGCGCAGTTCAAGGGGCGGACGAGTGCGGTAGGCTTGTTCACGCCGCTGCAATTCGATCCGCTCACGGGCGATGACTTTGTCGATGGTGGGCCGCGAGACGCCGATCTCCTCCACGACAGACTCATTGAGAAAAACAACTCCGCCGCTGGCGATGGCGCCCATGGCCAATTCCTCTTGCGCGGGAGCGCCCAGCTTGCGCACGAGAAAAACGTCCAGGGGCGCGTGCAGCCGGAGAGCCACTTGATGCGCCACCGGCACGCCGCCCCGGGGCAGGCCGAGCACGACGACATCCGGCCTGCCGGCGTAACCTTCCAATTTGGCCGCGAGAAGGCGTCCGGCATGGGCTCGGTCTTGGAAGCGAAAGCTCACGATCCAAAGGGTGGATTGCCACCCTTGTTCCAACATTCACCGCATCCGCAATCCTGCAAGGGCAACCGCGGTTGCACCTTTGACAGTTTTCCGCCGGGCAACAAACGGTAGCGATCGCCGCGCCAGACGATTTGCGTGCCGGCAAACGCGGCGACCCAAATGATGGCATCGAGGACATCCTTCAACGGCGGCCACCACCAGAAGCGAAGAAGGCCCCGGGTTTGGTTCATTTTTGACTGCTGCTGCAAGGCGGAGCCGATGCGAAAAGCCAGGCAGACGGCGGCCGCGCCAAGGGCCGGGGCCGTGCGCCCAAGAAGCGCGAGCAGAAGAGGCCAAAGGCTGGCGTTGTTCAGGATGCTGAAGAAAAACGGAACGGGCTGGCAAACGCGAATGGTGTGGGCCCACCGGCTTTGGTGCGCCCAGACCTGGCGCCAGCCGAGCGGCGGGTCCCAGCACTCCGCCACCAGCGTGGCGAAAGCGATCTCCTTTTTTTGAATGACGATCTGGCGGCCCAGTTGATAATCGTCCGCCAGAAAATCGGAAAGGACGGCAAAGCCGCCCATTTCAGAGAGACGGGCGCGGGACAGGGTCATGACGGCGCCCAGCGCAAAATCGACCGGCCTCAGGCCGCGCCTCTGCAGCACTTGAGTCCAAAAATCCGCGTTCATCGCCACCGCCTCCCACTGCATGGCGGCAGTGGAAGGGTTGGCCAGACGGTAAAAGCAGTTGACCAGTCCTACCGCTGGATCAGAGAGCTGCGGCGTGACGTTGGCGGCAAAGTCGGCAGGCACCTTTACGTCCGCGTCACTGATCATGACGATGTCGTGCCGGATGTGGGGTTCGAGTTGGCGCAACGTGGAGATTTTAGGATTGACGCCCAGGCTTTGGTCGCAAATGACGAGGCTGGCGTCGGCCGTTGGCGACTCTGCCAGCAGTTGGCGCACCACCGCGCAGACCGGGTCATCGGCGTCGGCCACGCCGAAAAGGACCTGAACCGGGCCGGGATATTCTAGTCGCATCCAACTGCGCAGACAATCGCCGGTGGCGGCGTCGCAGCCCTTAAGAGGCTTGACCAGGGTGATGCCGGGAAGAGAGGGCGGCGGGGCCTGGCGGCGGTGGAGCGGAAAAACAAGGCCGGCGCGCCATCGCCAGATCGTTAAGCCGAAGCTGATGGCGGTCAAAATGGCCAGGACAGCGGTCAAATACATTATAATTCGTCCACCGAAATGACGCGGAGGATTTCTTCCAGCGGCGTTTGCCCTGTCAGGGCGCGGCGCAAACCGCGGGACCACATGGTTTGCATGCCCTGGTCCATGGCGACCTGTTGCAGGGTCCGGGTGGGCAGCTTATCCAGGACCGCGTCCCGGAAGGGTTGCGTGACCGTCAGCAGCTCGCCGATGGAGTAGCGTCCGGAGAAGCCGGTCCCAAGGCATTGCTCACAACCGCCCCCGCGTCGAAATTGGGCGGAGTCCCAGTCTTCGACCGGGACCAGTTTCATGTAGCCGGGCTCCGGGTCGTAAGGCTGCGCGCAGTAGGTGCAGTTTTTGCGCACCAGGCGCAAGCCAAGCACGCCGGTGACGCTGGAGGAGAGCAGGAACGGTTCGATGTCCATATTCATCAGGCGGGCAAAGACTCCGGCGGTGCTGCCGCTGTGGATCGTGCTGATGACCAAGTGGCCGGTCAACCCGGCCTGGACGGCGATGGCGGCGGTTTCCGGGTCGCGGATTTCGCCCACCATAATGACTTGCGGGTCCTGGCGCATGAGGGAGCGCAGGGCTTTGGGGTAAGTGAACTCCTGGGCGAGGTTGACCTGGGCCTGGGCCACCATTGGCAGGCCAAACTCAACCGGGTCCTCCACCGTGGCAATGCTCATGGTCGAGCCGGCCCGCTGCACCAGGGTGTAGAGAGCGGAATAAATGGCGGTCGTTTTTCCTGAGCCGGTCGGACCCGTCAACAGAATTAATCCGCTGGGACGGGTGATCAGTTTGACGAACCTTTGCAAAATATCGTCGTCAAAACCCAGCGACCCCAAATCGAAGCTGCGGTGGCTGGGGTCGAAAATACGAACGACAATCTTCTCGCCGCGGACCGTGGGGAAAATGGAGATGCGCTGCTCGCAGCCGCCCAAATCCGGGTCGGCCGGGGCATGGCCCTCCTGGGGCACGCCAACCGAATAGGTGACAAGGTTGCCCAGGACCTTGAAGCGGCCGGAGATTTTCTCCAGCCATTCCAACGGCAAATGGATCAACTCGGTCAGGACGCCGTTCAGGCGGATGCGCACGACCAGCGTGCTTTCCCAGGGCTCGATGTGAATGTCACTGGCTTTGGCATTGATGGCGTCGAGCAGCAAATATTTGACAAGCGCGATTATATCGACGTCTTTCCCGGCGGATTGAACATAGCTAAGAGTCTCACTCACGGCGGGCAATGGTTAAGGCTTTTTTCGCGGCTTGTCAGCAAAAATTCATCCATTCCAAAAGGGACGGTCGAGGATTCCGAAGCGGCCGCTCCGATGGGTGCGACTAAGCTGTCAGTCCATTTTGGCGGGGCGGAGCTGCTGCTCCGCCCAAACTTTTCTCTCATCAGCAAATTTCATGCAGCCTGCCGCGAAAAAAGAATGGGCGGCGCAGCAGCGCGCCTTGCCGATTTTCGTCGCCCGAAACTTTTAATCGCACCCCCTCGAACGCCTTCATTGACAAACTTCTGAACTTTTGGCTCGCCTATCTGTCCATTCCCTCATAGCTCAGAAGCGGGTGCGGGAGAACGATCCGGCGGGTTTCTTTGGCGCGCTCCTAACAAGGCTCAACATGGTCCAACAGAATTGCGAACGTTGCTTTCGGTACATTTGCGCGCTCGCCTTTTTCTCTCTCGCGCTACTCGCGTATGGGGTTGGCGACGACGCGACGAACGAACTTAAATTTGTTCCTCCATGCCGGGCATTAGGCGCCGCTGCCCGCGCCAATCATATCCCGCGGCCGGGATTTGACGCCCCGTTGGATGGGAACGCGTTGGATCCAGGAGATTCGGCCACCATTTTGGTGACTCAATTTGAAAAGGGCGGCCATCACAGCCAATGGCTCATCTACCTTGAAGTCGTTCCGCCGACCGAGCGGGAAAGAACCGCCAAGCCGCCGCCGCCGAAGAGCATTTACACAACGTTCGGCAACAAACTCGAGTTTGCCTCCGCGCGCGCCTTCGTGAAGGTGCGGACCCTTGGACCCTTTGTGGAGCCTGAACCCAATCGCCAACCCCCTGCTGTGGAAGATGAGAGCGCGCGCATCGCTCTGGACACCGGTTTTCTCGGCCTGGGATTTGATCGCGCCGCGGCTGCGATTTACCGCATTCATCAGTTTCGGAACGACACAACACTTCAAGATTCGTTTGATTCGTTTGGGGCCGGTGAGTCGCCCTTTTCAAAGACACAAGTCGCCGCAGGCCGGAAATTCGCGGCCGCGTCCCACATTACGCCCGCGGAGGAACGCGCTCTCGGGGGAATGAGCCCGGCGTTGCAAGGCTATTTCGGCCTGGCCGAGGAGACGCCTATTCTAAATAAAATCCTCTTCAAGGTCTTCGATGCTCCTTCTGTTTGGTCTCTCGTGCGCAAAGGTCGCATGCCCAGCGTTGGCATCGAAGCCCTCGTGGCCAGCCCCATCGATCCTCGCGAGTGGCCGATGACTGCCGGCGCGCCGGTCTATAGCTTCCCCTGGACGGTTACCATCAACGACCACCCGGCGTTGGAATTGAGCGCGATAGTCACCTCCCCGCGACCGCCTTTTCTCATCACTGGCGGTATCATCAGTCTGCTGGCGGCCAATCCCCAAGAGAAGGAAAGATACTTGACTCTATACGTCATTGGCGCCCGGCGCGGCGGCGGAGCGGCCAGCAAAGCGCTGGAGGCCCCGGCGCGGACCGTCGAACCGCCTGCGGCCGAGTCCGCGCCAGAAGCCGGCTCGCCTTGCGACCGCGTCGTGATGATTGGCGCCAGCGTAACGCATGGCTTTACCGCCTCGGAGCTCTTTGGCGGAACCAATACGGCGCAATACAACCTGGACCGTTACTTCGATGCCGCGCTCCAGATTCCCCACGGCTCTATCAGCAACCTTGGCAATTCGTTCTTTTTTATGCAGGCCGATTCGTTGGGAGAACAGCAAATCAAACGCGCGCTCGAGGCGAAGCCGACCCTGGTCGTTGGGATCGATTTTCTCTTTTGGTTCTGCTACGGCAGGGGATTTGACGATGCGGGACGATTACAGCACTTCGAGAAAGGCCTGGGATTGCTTGAGGCGATCCCGTGCCCACTCATTATCGGAGACATTCCCGACGCCTCCGCCGCCGTCAACGGAATGCTCAGCCCCGAGGAAATGCCCGGCGCCGAAACGTTGGCCGCCGCCAACCGCCGCCTCAAAGAATGGGCGGCGAAACGCCGAGGCGTTCTGGTGGTGCCGCTCTCCAAATTCATGACCGCGGTCATGGCGGACCAGGCCTTGGCTACTCACGGATTTGTTGTGCCGGCCGGACAAACACGCGCGCTCATCCAGGACGACAAACTTCATCCCACCGCCCGCGGTTGCGCCGCGCTGGCGCTGACAATTCTCGACGCATTTCAGTCAAGCCAGAGCGCCCTTGCCGACAGCGCCATTTGCTGGGATGCTGAGAAGGTTTTGAAACGCGCCCAGGAAACGCTGCGGAAGGAGCAAGCATCGGCCGTCAAAAAAGAAAATCCGTGAGGGGCCGTGAAGGTTCTTTCGGCTTGCTGGCTCCGCCGCCACGCGATTTTCGGCCAGTAATTGCTTCCAGGTCACTCTCCATTCCTAAAACGAAAAGAAGCGGTTTGCCAAGCACGGATTGGACAAAATGGCTGGACCGGCTCTTTTGCGAGAATTCTTCGGGAGTATAGAGGGTTGGATTGATCTGCCGCCACAATTTCTCCGTTGCCTTTTCCAATAGAGAGGACAATTCGATCATCGCGACGGCGCCAATGATCAGGAAATCAATGTCGCTGCCGGAAGTTTCCGTGCCATTGGCAATTGAACCATAAACCGCTGCCACTTTGATTTGAGAGGACAGCGGCGCGAGCTCACCGCGCAGCACATCAACCAAACCGGATGTTTTGATCAAGAGAGCGCGAAGTTCTGGAAAAACAGGGCATTCCTGGTTGGCTTGAAAGTAGGTGCGATTTCCGCTCCGGGACATTTTCAAGAGGCCCGCCGCCGTGTACTTCGCCAGATCACGCTGCAAGGTGGAGGGCCTGACGCCAAAACGGTTGGCCAGTTCGCTCGCATAAACAGGCCGATGCGAATGCAAAAGCAAGGCGGCCAGCAACCTCTGTTGCGTGGTGGAAAAAAGAACATCGGCGATGGATATTCTACGCACTATGCGTATAATGAAACGCACAATGCGTAAATGTCAAATCGTGGCCGAAGAGACCAAACCCGATTTTCGGACGATCTCAAGCTGATCCCGCTCTTCTTTTGTTATATGGCGCTCGTCGGGAACGAATTTCTCCTTTGGTTTGCGCCCCTTTCGGGCTTTTTGCTCTTTAAGAAGTTCCGCTTCGATAAGCGTCCGCAGTTACTGTCCGTTGCCGCGCGGAGCGGGACGGGTGTATTTGTCAAGTGCGGGAAGAACGGGAAGGGAATTGCCATGCGTGACGAAAAACCCTGAGGATGAGCGGTCGCCTCGGCGAGGCGACCCTACCTTTCCCAGGCCGCCGCCACGCGATTCTCGGCCAGTAATTGTTTCCAGGTCACTCCTCATTCCTAAAACGAGAAGGAGCGGTTGGAAAACGAATCCTTGCAGCGGAGTTTGTTGCCTCGGCTCTCGAAACTTTCTTATGCGGATGCCCTTGCGGCTGCGCCAGAGGCACGCTCATGGGGACCAACCTGGCCCCACATGCGGCAGATGGTCCCTGTTCCAGCGCCGGGCCACGCTGGGGTTGTTGAGGCCCCACAGGGCGCGCGGCGCCAGGCTCTCCACGTGGCCGTCGCAAAACGACACGTTCCATTTCCCGCCATGCCGGTGCTGGTAGGCCGACACCATCAGGTCACCCGCCGGCAAGCCGAGGACCGCCTGCTGGTAAAGTTGGCCGAACCCGAAAAAGCCCAGGAGACGGCCAAGATCGAATCGGCCTGTGGGGACGCGGTAGAAAGGCTCGAATTGCGCTTCCACCAGCGCGACCATGTCGCTTGGCACCAGGACTTCTGCCTCGCGGACCGTCGAGCCCCCGAAATACCAGAACGCCCCCTCCGTATCGTCGAGTCCATCGGGCATAGAACCGAAGGTCTCCTGGGTCCAGGTGGCCATGCCCGTGTCGTTGTAGGCATAGCTCCCGCAGAGCCACTCGCCGTCATAGGGCGGGAGCCCGGCAGGGTGGCCCCAAAACATACCCCCCTCCCGCAGGGAGCTGGGGCAGCAATACACGGCATACCGGGGACCGAGATCGGTGCCGGAGGCAGCGACGGGGCCGGCTGGGGGGCCGACGGGTGTGTTGCTGCCGCCGTAGTTGTCCACCGGCCAGGAGGCACGGAGGCAAGGGTAAATGTTCATTACCAGAGATTCCATCGGTGGGTAGCCGCCCTCATCCTGCGCGTACATGGTCAGCGCCAGCGGGAGCTGATGCAGGTTGTTTCTGCAATACGTCGTGTAGGCTTGCTCCTTGGCCAGGCTCAGCGCCGGCAGGAGCATCGCGGCCAAAATGGCGATGACGGCGATGACCACGAGCAGCTCAATGAGCGTGAACCCCGCGGATTGTCCGCCCGCGCCGGCTGCGCTATTGACAGGCGTGCAAACGCCTCGCCCGTGGATGCGATGGCGACATGGTGCGTGGGTGGGTGGGCGCGAGCGCACTCTGAAACCCCTGGAGCCTTCGCTGACTTCGGTCTGAACCTTCATAAACCGGCAACTCCGCCTTGCCCGCTCCTAAGGCCTCCTGAACACGGAACCAACAGAGCAACATCCGGCGTGTCAAGAATCAGCCCGCTTGTCAAGAGCGATCTCGAAACTTTTCCATGCTTTCAAAAAATCGCGCTGGCCTTCGGGCATCTCCGGAAAAGGCTCGGGGCGATCCGCTGATTCACGCGGCGGGCGCCCTGCCACCAAGGATAATATGATGGGCCGATGATATCGTAACAAATCTAATGCCTCCGCGGCGCCAACTTGAATAAACTGGACTTTCCGGCAGCCGCTTGCAAGCCTGCCCCTTTGGATCAATAATGTTCCCAATGGTCCTCTCCCCGCTATGACCGGGCGCCGCGTGCTATATGTGAACAATGGCGCTGATATTTATGGAGCCAGCCGCTGTTTGATCCGGCTGCTGAAGGCCTTGGACCGGACGCGATACACTCCGCTGGTGGTGCTGCCGGAGGATGGCCCGCTGCGGGAGCGGATCGAGGCCTTGGGCGTGGAAGTGGTGTTACATCCCCGGCTCAGCGTCATCACCCGCCGCGTGTTCCGCTCCTGGCGAATCCTGATTTTTTTCGTGGAATTTCCATTCTCGGTTTTCTTCCTCTGGCGGCTGATCCGGCGGCGCAAGATTGATCTGGTGCATACCAATACCGGGGTGATGGTTTCTCCGGGATTGGCCGCCAAACTCGCCGGCGTCTCGCATTTGTGGCATGTCCGGGATTGGTTCCAGGAATTTCGCGCGATCTGGAAACCGTATTCCAGCTATATCCTCTGGTCCTCGGACGCCGTCATCGCCATCTCGAATGCCGTCGCCGGCCAATTCGCCAAACGGTCCAAGATCAGCGTCGTTTATGACGGCTGCTCATTGGATGAATTTCCGTCAGGCGATACGAACGCGGGCCTGGAATTCCGCCGCCGCTTCGGTTTGGGAGCCGATTTTGTCGTCGGCTGCGTCGGTCGAATCAAACTCCGCCGCAAAGGCCAGGAAGTGCTGATCCGCGCCGCCGCCATTCTCAAAACCAGGGGACTTCACCCCAAGGTCCTCACGATTGGCGCGACCTACCCCGGCAATGAAAACCATCTGCAAAGCTTGAAAGAAATAATCCAGGAATCTGGTTTGCAAGACCAGGTCATCCTTACCGGCGAACTGGGTGATGTGAAACCGGCTTACGCGGCCATGAATGTTCTGGCGCTGCCTTCGGCCCAGCCGGAGCCGCTCGGGGATGTGATGATGGAAGCGATGGCGATGGGCCTCCCGGTCATCGCCACCAATATCGGCGGCCCGCCGGAGGTGGTGCAGGAGGGGATCACCGGCTTTCTGGTTCCGCCGGCCGACGCGGAGGCTTTGGCGGACAAAATTGAGTTGTTGATGAAGGACCCCGAGTTGGGCCGGCGCTTGGGACAGGCGGGAGCGAACAGAGTCAAAGAACGCTTTTCCATTGGAGAAATGATTGGTAAAATTCAGACGCTTTACGCCAAATGCCAGCGGTCCGCCAATCCACTTTCGCGGCAATTATGACCTCCAAACCACAAGTTTTTCTCAGCCCGCTCGCCGGTGATTATATGGGGCCGATTGAAGCCGGCTTGGTCAGCGTCGGTTTTTTTGAAAGCGTCCGCCCGCCCTCAACCGTTTTTCTCAAGCCAAATCTCACTTATCCCACCTACCGGCCTGGGGTCATGACTTCGTTCGCATGCCTCAAAGCCGCGACCGATTGCCTGGTCGAGCGCGGTTACAAGGTCATCATCGGCGAGGCCGAAAGCGGTGGCTACAATCCCTTCTCGATGGACGCCGTTTTCGAACAAATGGGGATGAACGAATTGGCCCGCCAAACCGGCGCCCGCTTGGTCAACCTCAGCTACACCGAGCCGGAAATCCTGAAAATCAATGTCGGCCTTCGCAAACTCTCCATTCCCATGCCCCGGCTGCTGCTGCGCGAGATAGACGCTTTCATCACCCTGCCCGTGCCGAAAATCCACATGAACACCGGCGTCTCCCTGTCCATCAAGAACCAATGGGGCTGCATCCAAAACCCCTCCGAGCGGCTGAAACTCCATCCCTTTTTTGCGGAAGTCATCTTCGAAGTCAACCGCCGCCTGCCAAAAGCCTACTCTATTATTGACGGACGCTATGGCCTCAACCGCACCGGCCCGATGCGCGGCGACGTGGTGGACCTTAATTGGCTGCTGGTCGCCAACGATTTGGTCGCCGCCGAGCGCGTCTGCTGCAAGATGATGCAACTGGACGAGCGCCGCATCGCCCACCTCCAGTACTTTCGCCGTCAAGGCTGGTGGACCGCTTTTTCCGAAATCGCCTTCAACCGCGATTGGGAACCCTTCCAAACCGTCCCGTTCTACCTCGCCCGCAAATGGACCGATCTGCCTGGTCTCGCCTGTTTCAACAGCACCTTTTTGGCCTGGCTGGGCTATCGCTCGCCCCTGGCCGGCCTGGCCCACCGCCTCCTCTACCTCTTCCGCGAACCCTTCTACGACTACAGCAAAGAAAAGACCACCCTCAAGGAAAAGCGCGGCCCTTCTAAGCCCTAGCTGATGGGTTACTGCCCGTTGCCGCGTGGCGCGGGACGGGTGTATTTGTCAAAAGCGGAAAGGACGGGAAGGGAATTGCCATCCGCGTCGAAAAACCCTCGGGAAGAGAGGCTGCCTCGGCCCGCCACCCCCGGCTCCCACCAGAAGACTCCCGCGCCGCGTCCATTTGGCGTGTTCATGACGACCCGCAGCAATTCGTCCAGGAAATCGCGCTGGCCTTCCGGCGTTTCCGGGAAAGGCTCCGGGCGATCCGCGGATTCACGCGCCGGGCGGCAATGGTAAGCGGTTTCCACCACGATGATATCTTTGTTGTAGGTTGTGGCGGCGAACGCCAGGTTTTCCCGCAAGTCCATCAGGGTGCCCTGCCACCACGGATAATACGAAAGGCCTATGACATCGTAACTAATCCCGTTGCGGTTCAGATTGTCAAAAAAATACTTCGTCTGCGAAACGCTCCCGCCGCTGTCCACGTGTATCATGATCTTGGGACGCGGTCCCTCACCAGCGCCGGCCCCCACGCCCTCGACCCCCGCGCGTATGTCATCGGCAAAGTTCGTCCAGTTAGCCGGCAGCTTTCCGTCAGGCCACAACATTCCGTGCGTGATTTCATTGCCAACCTGCACCATCTCCGGCTGCAATCCCGCCAGACGGAAGGCCGCGATGGTGTCACGCGTGTACGTAAAGACTTTTTTCACCCGCTCCTCGTGGGTCAGGTTTCTCCACGCTTCCGGCGTGGGTTGTTTCCCTGGATCGGCCCACGAATTGGCGTAGTGAAGGTCCAGGAGAAAACTATAGCCGAGTTTCCGGGCATCCCTGGCCTCAGCGAGCGTATAGGCCAAATCATTGGGCAGGTTTTCGGTCACCGGTTCAACGAAAAGGCGCAGACGGATCCAGTTGTAGCCGTGATTTTTGAAAATCCGCAAGCCGGGAAGGGCGTTGGTCCCGTCCTTAAAGACGACTCCGTGATCCTCAGCTTGTTTCAGGAAGGACAAATCCGCGCCGAAAGCGAACTCCGAGGCCGACGAAGGACTCCCCGCGTAAAAAACCAACGCCGCAGTGAAGATTGTTGTAAAGATTTTCATGCCATGTTGAGTTGGGAGAATCTTTATACCAATGGCCAAAAACCGCCACGAAAATGGAAAGGCAGGGACGGCTCGCCGTTCGGCTCGCCGAGCCGTCCGTGGTCGCCTCGGCGAGGCGATCCTGCCTCGGAGATTGTAGATACGCCAGCCCTGCCACTAAATGCTTGCTGGTAGAAAGCGATCGAATCAGATATGCCACTACACCGGAACCGCGTATGAAGGTTTTTATTTTGTCCGTCCTCTTGGCTGGTTGCGTTGCGATTTCGTTCGCAGCCGGCCAGGGGCTTCCCGAGGCTGCGGCAACCAATCATACTTGGCCCAACCGCCCCCCTTCGCTTTGTCCTTTTGCGCAATCTGCCTCCTTTAGCGGAGTCCAATTTACTGGCCGTCATGCGGAATACGCCAATGCCGACACCTGGTATCCGTCTTGGGCTTCGGATGGAAACCTCTATTCGCCTTGGACCGATGGGAACGTCAATGGCGTTTCCGCAAACTCTTCTGGCGCCAATGCCACGACGGGCTTTGCCAAAATCATCGGTAACGATCCGCTCCATTTGCAGATTATTGAGCAAAACGTTTACCCATCCGACCCGTCACCCTACGCGGGACGTTACCCATGCGGCAGCCTTGTCTATAATGGTGTTTGGTACTACGGCACCTATTGCTTAAACCCAGCCGGCACGGTGAAGCACGACGGCATTGATTACAATTGGCCGTGGCTTGGCCCGTTTGTCGGCTTCCGTTATTCGCGCGACTTCGGAAAAACATGGACGCAGACCCCCCGCACGCCAGGGAGCCCGCTCTTTGGCGAGCACGGTCTGCAGGGGGAGCCGGTGAAGATCGGTTCCCCTCATTTCGTGGACTTTGGGAAAAACCTGGAACATTCCCCGGATGGCAAGGCGTATCTGGCGGCCCACGGCGCGTCCGATGCCGCTCGCCGCCGTTTCGGCTACGACAGTTGGATCACCGGCGATGAGATTTATCTGCTGCGGGTAACGCCGAGTATTGAGAATATAAACGACGCCTCGCAGTACGAGTTCTTTGATGGCAACGGCTGGACACATGATTTCTCCGCGATCAAACCCATCGCTGCCTGGCGCGATAACATGGGTTGCGTCACCATGACCTTTGACGCGCCGTTGAGGAAGTTTCTCATGTGCGTTACCGATGGGGGGAATACCGCCGGCTACTTTAATTCCTATATCCTCGAATCCGACCGGATCAACGGCCCATTCAAGCTCGTCCATTACTTCCATCATTTCGGCGAGCAAGGCTACTTCCTGAATATCCCGTCGAAATTCATCAGCGCGGATGGCCGGACCCTTTGGCTCTGTTACGCCGCCAACTTCGCGCCGAACTGGAACGGCTTGCAGCTTCAATCCAACCCGCCGGGCAGCCGGTACGGCATGTGCCTGCAGGAATTAACACTTGAAACCGCGGAGCGAAAAAGATGAGGTAACAAGTGATCTGTCAGGCTTCGCGCTCCCCTCAACAAATTCAGTTTAAATGCGGGTAGGGTTAGGTTAGACTGCGGCGTGGTTTTAGTCATCGATAATTACGATTCGTTCACCTATAACCTCGTCCAGTACCTCGGCGAGATGAAGGTGGACTTGGAAGTGCGGCGCAATGACCAGATTTCGCTCGAACAGATCGGCGAGCTTAAGCCGGATCGCATTCTCGTGTCGCCCGGCCCCTGTTCGCCGCGCGAATCCGGATTGTCCAATGACATCATTCGCACGTTCGGGCCGAAGGTGCCGCTCTTTGGCGTCTGCCTGGGCCACCAATGCATCGGTTACACTTTTGGCGGCGAGGTCATTGTCAACTATCGGATTATGCATGGCAAAACATCGCCCATCCAGCACAACGGGAAAGGACTGTTCAAGGACATGCCCAACCCCTTCTCCGCCACCCGCTATCATTCCCTGGTGATCAAACGCGAGAGTTTGCCTGATTGCCTGGAGGTGACGGCCGAGACCAGCGAAGGGGAAATCATGGGCGTCCGCCACAGGGATTATCCCGTTTGCGGCGTGCAATTTCATCCCGAGAGCATCCTGACGGAAAATGGCCGCCAAATCCTGAAAAACTTCCTGGCAATGTAAGAGGACAACTCAGCCTGCACGGGCATGAAGCCAGAAAGATGTTCGCCAATGAGTTGCGCATGAAGGAGTCCGGCCTGGTCTTCAATGTCCAGAAGTATTCTCTCCACGACGGACCGGGCATTCGGACCGCGGTTTTCTTGAAGGGATGCCCGCTCTGTTGCGCGTGGTGCCATAATCCCGAAAGCCAGTCGGCTCGCCCGGAGATCCTGGTGATCGAAAACCGTTGCGCGGCGTGCGGGGAGTGCCGGCGGGCCTGTCCGTTCGGCCAGGAGGCCCCCGGCCACGGCCCCCTGCAAACGGATTCCGCCGAATGCCTGGTCTGCGGCCAATGCGTCGAGGCTTGTCCCACAGGCGCGCGGCGAATGATGGGCGAGCGCAGGACGGTTGGAGATCTCATGGAAGCGGTGCGGCAGGACCGGGTTTTTTACGAAGACTCGGGCGGCGGGGTGACGTTTTCCGGTGGAGAGCCTCTGGCGCAACCGGGGTTTCTCAAGGCCATGCTGGAGACTTGCCGGTCCGAGGGGCTGCATACCGCCGTGGACACTTGCGGTTTCGCCTGCACGGATGTTTTGCTTGAGGTTGCTGGCTTAACCGATCTGATCTTGTTCGATCTCAAACTGATGGACGAGGCCCGCCACCGGCAATTCACGGGAGTTTCCAACGCGCCCATTCTGGCCAACCTCCGGGCGCTGGCCCAGGCGCATCAGAACATCTGGCTGCGGGTGCCGGTGATTCCCGGCATCAATGACCTGGACGAAGATTGGCGGCAGGCGGCCGAATTTGCCGCCGAATTGCGCGGGATTAGCCAGGTTAATTTGCTGCCCTATCATAAATTAGGGCTTTTCAAGTCCCGCGGAGCGCGCCATCCTTCTTCATTGGAGAGTCTGGAACCGCCGTCCGCGGAGCGGATGGAACGCGCCGCGGAAGTTCTCCGCCACCGCGGATTGGACGTGAAGATCGGCGGCTGAATCCTGCTCCCATGTAAAAGCCTATGACACCGCGCACGGAGAAACTTAAGCAGGAAAGCTTGGCCGCGCGCCCTTCCATCTCGCATGAACGGGCGGTCCTGATCACAGACTTCTATCAGGCCCATGAGGGCCATTACTCGGTCCCGACCATGCGGGCGAGGTCGTTTTTACATCTTTGCGAGCGCAAGGCCATTTACCTTGGCGAGGGCGAACTGATCGTGGGCGAACGGGGGCCGGCTCCGAAACAGACCCCCACGTTTCCGGAATTGACCTGCCATAGCATCGAGGACCTCAAAATACTGAATTCGCGGGCGAAGACGCATTACGACGTCGCGCCGGAAACGCTCCGGGTTTACGAAGAGAAGATCATCCCGTATTGGCGCGGACGCTCAATGCGGGACAAGATGTTCGCCCAGTTGCCGGACGAATGGCACCAAGCCTATGAGGCGGGCCTGTTTACGGAGTTTATGGAGCAGCGGGCGCCGGGTCACACCGTGCTGGACGGAAAGATCTATGCCAAAGGAATGCTTGACTTTAAACGGGAGATCGCCGAAGCCGTCGCCGGCCTGGATTTTCTGCGAGACGCCGACGCGTTCAACAAACGCGAAGCGTTGAAATCCTTTGACATCTCCTGCGACGCCCTCATCCAGTTTGCCGGGCGGCACGCGGCGCTGGCGCGGGAAAAGGCGGCGGCGGAAAGGGACGCGGGCCGTCGCGCGGAACTGGAAAGAATCGCCGGGGTTTGTTCGTGGGTCCCGGCCCATGCGCCGCGGAATTTCCACGAGGCGCTGCAACATTACTGGTTCTGCCATTTGGCGGTGATCACGGAGTTGAACGGGTGGGATTCCTTCAGCCCCGGTCATCTTGACCAACACCTCTGGCCGTTCTACGAGAGAGAATTGGCGGAGGGCTCGCTGACCCGGGCGGGCGCCCGCGAATTACTGGAGTGCTTCTTCATCAAATTCAACAACCATCCGGCTCCGCCAAAAGTGGGCGTCACCGTGGCCGAAAGCGGGACCTACACCGACTTTGCCAATCTCAATTTAGGCGGGTTTCTTCCCAATGGATCCGAAGGCTCCAATGAGGTGTCCCATCTGCTTCTGGACATCATCGACGAAATGCACCTCTTGCAACCGAGCAGCAATATCCAGCTTTCGCGAAAAAGTCCCGACGCCTTCCTGAAGCACGCCTTGCGCGTTATCCGCCAAGGGTATGGGTTTCCGTCCATCTTTAATGCCGACGCCGTGGTGCAGGAGCAACTTCGCCAGGGCAAGAATCTTGAAGACGCGCGGGCGGGCGGCTGCAGCGGCTGCGTGGAAGTGGGCGCGTTTGGCAAGGAGGCCTACATCCTGACCGGCTACTTCAACATGGTGAAAGTGCTGGAGATAACGCTGCACAACGGGACGGATCCGATGAGCGGACGGCCCCTCGGGCTGCGCACCGGAGAGCCGGATGCGTTCCGGTCGTTCCCCGGCCTCTTTGCGGCGTGGCGCAACCAGTTTCGGCATTTCCTGGAGATTAAACTGCGCGGAAATCAGATCATCGAGCGGATGTTCGCGCAACTCATGCCGGCGCCATTCTTGAGCGTGCTGACGGACGACTGCGTTAAACAGGGCCGCGACTACAACGCCGGCGGCGCGCGCTACAACAACTCTTACGTGCAGTTCGTCGGCTTGGGCAGCCTGACGGACAGCCTGAGCGCTGTGCGTCAAGTCTGTTTTAACAGCCGCGGAGACGCGCCGAACGGAAGCGGCCACGACGCGGGGAGCCGGTTGTCTCCGCGAGAACTGGCCGCGATTTTAGACGCGGATTTCGCGGGGCACGAAGTGCTGCGATTGCGGTTGCTCAACAAGACACCCAAATACGGGAATGATGACGACGACGCCGATGACATTGCCGTGGACATTTTCAACACTTGCTTTGAAGAGCTCGACGGCCGTCCGAATACCAAAGGCGGCCAGTACCGGATTGAGATGTTGCCAACCACTTGCCACGTTTACTTCGGAAGCGTCACGGGCGCGATGCCGGACGGACGCCGCGCGCGCCAGCCGTTTTCGGAAGGGATTTCCCCGGTGCAGGGCGCTGATCGTCTCGGGCCAACCGCCGTCTTCAAGAGCGCGGCGAAGATGGATCACCTCAAAGCCGGCGGCACATTGCTGAATATGAAGTTCACGCCGTCGCTCGTCGCCGCCGAGGCTGGCATTGAGCAATGGGCTCATTTGGTGCGCGGTTATTTCAAGATGGACGGCCACCATGTGCAATTCAACGTCGTGCGGGCCGGCCAGCTCCGTGCCGCCCAGCAGCACCCCGAGCAGCATCGCGATCTGATTGTGCGCGTGGCCGGCTTTAGCGATTACTTTTGCGACCTTGCCGCGGAATTACAGGAAGAGATCATTGCCCGGACCGAACACGAGACTTTTTAGCGGGTGTTTTCCGGGCGGATCGGTATTCCGCCGTTTTGTCTATTGGTGCTTGCCTCTGTTTGGGAAGCCGGATAAAACGCCATGATGAAGGAATGGATTAATGATTATGTCCAGGCGCAGAAGTTGGCGCTGGATTCGATTCCGGCGGAGGCTGTGGGGCGTCTGATCGAGCGGTTGCGCCAGGCGCTGCTCGAAAACCGCCACATCTTCGTCTTTGGCAACGGCGGCAGCGCCGCCAATGCTTCACACTTTGTCACCGACCTGGGCAAAGGCTCGTCGGACAAATTGGGCCGCCGTTTTCGTTGCCTTTCCCTCAATGACAATGTCAGTTGGCTGACCGCGCTGGGAAACGATTATTCCTACGACGACGTCTTTGTCCGGCAGTTGGAAAACTATGGGCAACCGCACGACCTTGTCCTGACCATGAGCGTTAGCGGCCAATCTCCCAACGTCGTCAAGGCCGTGCAATGGGCCAACGAACACGGGTTGGAAACCATCGCGCTGGTCGGCGGCAAGCGGGGCGCCCTGGCGAAGATTGCCCGCCATGTCATTGTGATAGAGTCAACGCACTATGGGCGCGTCGAGGACGCCCAAATGACGATTTGCCATTTGCTCTGCTACGCCTTTATGGAAAATCCCAGTCTGGGGGTTCCGTGACTCCGGGCATTCACTCCCTCTGAGACCAGCAGTATTGTAACCCGCTGGTTCTCCCCGCCAACATCCCTATTGACAATCGACGGGAAAGGCACCCACAGGTCTCGGGAATGTCCATTGTCAGGTTTTTTTGGATGCCATTAGCTCAGGCCCTGGTTCAGCGGCCAAATTTCACTCGTGCGCGCGATAAAAGCCGACCGGAGCGGTTTTGGACGGCTTGACCGTAACAGTGACGGTGCCGCTGCCGCTGTTGGTCGTTAGCAGGGTGGTCCAACTGCCTGCTCCCAGTGTTGGGGAGTATTGGACGGTTAGGAACTTGTCTGGCGCGGTGGTGATGCCGAAGGAGAGCGAGCCGCTTGACCAAACGGGGTTGGCAAAACTCAAGGAGGCAGAACCGCCGCCACCGCCGATCGTCGTCAACGTAAAAGAGGTCACCGAGCTCCGGACAGCACCCGCTGTGTATTTGGGGTTGGCGTTCACGGTCCCGCTGGTGTTGATGAAACCGAGGGTGGAGTTAACATAGTTGCTGCCCGGCAGCAAAGCGCCCGCGGGAATCGTCGTCGAGGTGGCCGTGCCGGGAAGATTCGTGGCGAACCCCGTCCCCGCGCAAGGATCGTATCCGATGTTGATAAAGATTTCATTCGTATCGGTCCTGTTGGAAAAGGGATTCCAACTGAGCGTGAAAGCCTTCGTAGAATCGACGGCCTGAGTGGCGGCAAAGTTGGCAATTTGCGGCGTCGTGGGCTGGGCGAAGTTAAAGGACACAGTGACTGCCGGGAGCGAGGCGCCCGTCGTGTTGAACGTGTAATTGCCGCTTGGCCAGGAGGCGTTCAGTTCCGCCAGGTTCGTGTCGAGATCAGACGCCAGAAACGTTTGCCCGTCGCCCAGAAGGTCGGCGAGATTACTCACGGCGAAGTTGGGCAATGTGAGGCTGGCGGCGCTGGCGGTTAGATTAGAAACAAGAGAGATTTCCGCGGTGATAAAGTAGGGGTCAGCCGACTCAAGCGCCGGCGGGCCGGCACTGGTTTGATTATAAAGCCAGGACTCCTCCAGAATGAACGTGGTGTTCGTGTGGCCAACAGGGGTGCATCCGCCGCCGCCGCTGGAACCGCCGCCGACGGTGAAGGTGCCCGCGGGGATCCCTTGCAGCGCATTGCCGGAGATGTCTTCCCCACTTACGAACCATATGATGAAATCCGGCGAAGGAAAGGGCGGGGTTGGCGTGCAAGTGAGTGTTTTCATGTCAGCGCTCCACAGGGGAGTGGTCGTGAGCATTGCGCCATTGGTGTCCTGGAATGTCGCCATGGTCAAGGTGGTATTCATCGCCGAACTGAACGTGAAGACGACGGAGGCGCTCGCCGAGACGCCAGTGGCGCCACTGGCCGGCACGACCGAGACGATGGTCGGGCCCGCCGCACGTGCTTGGGTTGGGAAACCTACCGCGCTGCCGACCGCCAGCCATCCGGCAATTCGCAAGCCGCGGACGAAACGAGGAAACAAGTTCAGGTGCATGTGACATCAATTAGAATCAAATTCTCTGTTTTACTAGCACAAAATGAGTGAGTGTATTCAATGAACGGCAGCTCAACGATCCACCGTGCCACCTTCCTCACTTGAAATCTATCCGCGAAACGCGGTCAGGAGAGCCGACCCGCGCGGACTGCCCCAGCCGGTGCAGGCGTCCCAACCTTTGCCGGCTGCATAACCGCCGATGCGCCCGGTGGAGTCGTTGTGCCCCTGTGTGATATCTTTGAAGGCTCCCGTTTTGCCCAGGCTGCGGTACAACAGCGGATTGAAGTATCCGACCGGGGCGCCCAGTTTCTGATTGATCCGGGCGAGCAACCCCGCCCAGAGCGGGGCGACCGCGCTGGTGCCGCCCACGACATGAGGACTGCCGTCACGGTAAATCCTGTAACCGGTGCTCGGATCGGCGTTGCCGCAAACATCAGGGAGGCCGCGGCCTATTTGGTGGTCCGGATTGACCGAGGGCGGAACGATGCCCGTTTGCCAGGCCGGCCTCGGATTCATTTCACTGATTCCTCCGCCCCCGCAGGACCCGGGAGCCCGGTTCCAAACGACTTCATTAAAAATCTTGCTTTGCAGAGCGGTCAACTTCGTCCCGCCGCAGGCCAGAACGAACGGGCTGGAGACGGGAAAATTCACGTGGGCCCGGCCATCATTGATCCAGTCGTTTGAGCCGTCATCGCCGGCGGAAACGCAGACACTCACTCCCAGGGACGCGGCCGCCTGCAATGTTTCATTGACAGCACGCACTGTTTGCGGGGTCCATTCGAAACCCTGGGCGGGCTCTCCTTCGGAATATCCCCAACTGATCGAAAGCACGGAAGGTTTGTTGGCGGCGTCGTGAATGGCTGCCGTCAGAGCGTCCACCCAGCCGCGTTCCGTGAACGGCGCGAAGTACACCACAATTTTGGCGCCGGGAGCGATCGCGCCCGCGATCTCGATGTCCAGGGCGACTTCACTATCAAATACAGGGTCAGTGCCGGGCGCGTTGTTCGCCCCGTCAATCGACACACTGGAAACAGACGGCGGCGTGATGCCGAGCTGGCTGAAATACTTGGCCAAATCGACCGAACTGAAGCCTCCGCCGAATTCAAGGATGCCGATGCATTCGCCCTGGCCGTTTTGGCCGCCCGGATAATCATAAAACTGGGCCACTTGCGGCGCAGAGTAGCTGATCGATCCCACGGCGAGGGAGAGGCCCGGGCTGACGATGTGCGGCCGCGCCTGGCGGCGATTGTCCAGTCCGAATGCGCCTTGAATAATATCCTTCAAGGCCGCTGGCAGATGGAGATGTCCGACGTATCCGCGATATTTGCCCTGCGGCGAGCCGTAATCCTTTAGTTCGACTTGAAACATGGCGCTAAAGTCTTTGACGGTGCCCGACAAAATGACGGTGCGCCGGGCGGCATTGGCTGAGACGACTGCAAGGCCGCTGCCTCGGGCAAATTGCGTGACTTTGGCCAAGTCCCTGGGGGCGGCGCCGTGCAAGCCGGCGAACTGCCTCCGGCTCAGATAACGGCGTTGCAGAGGCGGCAGCGCGCCAATTTCGTCCGCGGACGGGAGCGGTGGGCCGCCCGATCGCAGACGGACGGTAATTTCGATCCGCTCAGAAGGGGCGGTTGGGCCGATCTGCCACGAGCCGGACCGCGGTGCTCGCTCGCTGCCAGTCAAACGGACATGAGACTTGATCGTTGGCATAACCGTTTTATGAGAAACAAGCGTCCGGCCTGGCTGGAGCTCACCCTCCCAAGACAGAATCTAAGGGTAATTGAAGGGCAGGATGGCCGCATAAACCAGCCGGGTGCCGGTGCCAGGCGGGTCGGTGATCAGCCCCGAAGCCGCGTCGATGGCAATCGTTTCAAATTCACGAATGACAACGCGGAACTTATTGCGGGGCGGTGCTTTTGCAAAGACGATCGAGCCGGACCAGAGCACCGCATCGGACTGGGACGGCGCCGGTACATCTTCGCTGACTGTGACGTCGCTGGCTGATGCCTCCTGCCAATCGAGATCGCTCGCGACATTTTGGGCGCGGCTTTCCACCGTAACTTGCAGCGCCGATTCCAGGGGCCCCGTGGGCGCCAGTCCTCCGATGAAGAGCCGGGCTTGGGCCGGATTATTCGGATTGATGCTGAGAACTGCCGACCGATCCGGAGCGATTTGCGCGAAATCAGCAAGTTGCACCGGGGATAATTCCACCCCCTGGATGGAATGGGGCTGATAACGAGCCAGCGCCAGCCGGACGAACGGCGCGTAAGTGTAATCATTTTGCAGTTCAATGTCGCAGTACCAAAGTCCCCGGCCGGCATCGTATTCAACTTCGTAGCCGGCTACATCGAACACCATGTTTTGCACTTCGGGCACGGTCAACCCGGCGGCGGAGGTTCGCGAATTTTGAAAATCGCTGATGGCGGGGACGGGAGGCAGGTTGTCCGCGATTCCCGCGTTTGCCCAAATAGGATCATTGCCCCACTGCGAAAAGAGCGATTTGTATTGTTCCCGGGTGGGATAGTCCGGAGACGGAGAGACACCCGTTGGAGGACTCGCCGGCCAGAGGACAACGCCCAGCAACTCATCCTGGCCGGAGGAATACCATCCGCGATTCAGGTAAACCCGCAGGCCTCCGCCATAGCGAACGCTGGTCTTGACGTTGCTGCTCTCCTGGTGTTCCCAGCCAAAGGTGGGAACGATGTAGGCGATATCGGGCGGGCTGGGCCGGGCCGAACTCGGGACATCGACGACGAGCATCGGGCCTTGGCGCGTGAAATTCAGGGCCTGGTTTTGGAAGTATTCCTGGAAGCGCGTGGTCGCCACCGGCGTATATTCAACCCAGCGATGCCGGGTGTCATCGAAGCGATGCACCGGCGCAGCCACGTCAGTTGTGGAGGGGTTTGGCACGCCGTCCAGGTAGTCGAATGGCGCGGCAAACCACAGCACGTCCGCCTGGGGGATATACACCGCCACCATGCGCTGGAGGAGTGAGGCATCGGCAAAAATCGGCCCGGCAGCCAACGAACCCAAGTTGATCGTTTCCACCATCTGGGAAGCGGTTGATTTCGCCGGGGCGGGCAGTGACGGATCGTCGGTGACTTCCAGCCAGCGGGACTGTAATTCGATTTTGGAGCTGCTGGCGCCGTGGATTTGCAGACCGCCCAGCAGAACTGCCTCATGCGCGCCGACGGCGCGCCAGGCGGTAATGGGAGAGAAAAGATTGCGCAACGCGGAGGAGTAAATGGGGGAGGCCGGCTGGTGAACAACCGGCAATTGCAAAAAAGCCGGCTGCCCGAGCGGCTGCTGCACCGCGTGAACGAGTGTCAGGGTGAGCGCGGGAGTGATCATCTCATTTCCGCCGTCAAGGACATTGCGCGCAGCCTGGGCAACGGAATCACTGGTTCCGGTCAGTTCCATGTCCGCGGCTGCCCCCTGCAGGACCGAGACCTCTTGCGCCTCAAACCATTCCCGAAGCCAATTCCATACACCCATATTCTCTAAGTCCGCCGGCGAAAGCCAGCAACTCAACGGGACAGTGACCATCCCTGCCTTGGGCAAAAAGACGGTCAGCACACGGGCTTTGGCGTCCCACTGCGGCGCGGCAGTTCCTTCGGCCAAAACCAGCCGGAAGGCCGCGGCGTTCGGCCAGGGCTGGGTTCCGAAATCGATATGAGTGACGGAGTATGGACGCGGATCCACATCTGGAAGAGCGCTGTACTTGAGGCCGCCGGGGCCAGTCTGGCCGTTGGTGTTGGAAAGGGTGTTGGGCAGGCTGGCAAACGACGCTCCGCGGGCTATTGGGTCCGGCAGGTAGCCGACTTGCAAATTCGGATTGGGATCCATTGGCACCGTGCCCTGGGTCGGGAACTCAAACTTGTCCCGGCTCTGAATCATATTGTAAGCCGCCGCGCCGCCATTGAGCTTGCCATTGACGTCCAACACCCCGTGATGTTCGGCCATGCGGAGGGCGGTGCGCGGCGGAGCGATATGCCGCTGGTCCGTTTCGGTCGTGGGCTTGGCATCCAAGGACAGGTTTGCGTTGCTGGAGCGGATGACAAGGCGTTCCAGCGATGCGCCCGGCTGCGTGTTCTGCCGCAGGACAACCAAGGGCGGTCCGACCGGTTCGAACCGGAAATATCTCATTTGCGCGCCATTGGCCGGCGCCGCGAAAAGGTTCAGGGACGGCGGCAGGGAAGTAGCAACCGGAAGACTATTGCCGGCTAGATCGACCGTGCGGACGCGCAAACGATAATATGACCCGAAGCGAAGTTCCGGGAGCGAGCCGGGCTTTGGCGTGAACGAAGCAGTCATCTTGAATGGAGTCATTGGCGCGCCAAGCGTCGGATCGGAGTCAAGCGCCTTGCCGGGGTCGGGGCTGCGGTTCAATGCTTTGCCCGGACGCGGCGCACTCAGACTCCAGCCCTCCCACCGCGCCACTCTTTCATGGATATAGATGTCAGTAGAGGGCTGGGGAATATTGTTATCGGTCGCGACGGCGTCCGGCGGACGATCAGGGTCGTCTGCGGGTTGGGCGGCCGCTAATTGAGTAAAGCCTTCTTCATCGACGGAGGGCAGGGAGACCTGGCCATTGGCGCCGAACCGGTAAGTTGCCGTGCGGCTGTGCAGCGAATGCCATTTGCCGGTTCGCGATGACCAGATGTCGATGCGATAACCGCGCACCAGGTCGCGCGCGTTGAACGGGCGCGGCGGAGCGCTATTGGAGGTCAGAGCCTGGTTAAAACTGCCATTGTCCTGGATGGATTGCAGCAATTGCCCGCCCCGCCCGTCGGCGATGAGGGAGACGCCCGCCGAACGCAAGGAAGGCAGGGCGTTTTCGATGGCCAGGAGGTTCTGATTGGTGTTTTGGCTGGTCAAGTACATCGTGTTGTCAACGTTGTCCGCCAGCCCAAGCAGCTTGAGGGTTGCGCCGTCCAAATCCAACTGCTGCAGATAGAACTGGTCCGGCGGCAACGCCAGCCAGCCGCCAAAGACGTCGCCTTGTGAATAATTTCCGGCCGCCTGGGCGGACGGCGGCGCGCCGGGCGCCGCGCGGAACGTGTTCTTGTCAAGCCAATACGATGTGCCCCAAAAGTTGAATTGAGGCGCGATCTGCCATGGGAAACCGGGCGTGACGCCGCCGACCGAAATGGTTCCGTAGGCGCCCGCGTTGGGCGAGGCCGGACAGAGGGAGGCAGGAACTTCGACGTCGAAAACCAAGCCAAGCGCGCGCAAGAGGGAGGGATAGGAACTGAGCGCGGTCAGCGCCGAGTGAAAATCAAGCGTCTTGGCGAAATCGGCCGCCGTGGCGGGCAGCGGGGGACGATGATAAGCCGGCGGAAGATTGTGAAATAAAGCGAAGCGGGTAATCGCGTCGTGCGCCGCAGGCGGTCCGGCTGCCGCCTGGCCATTCTGCTCGTTCCACATTTCCAAACGCATCTGCGAACAACTTTCGTCCAGGGTGGGTTGGTTGTTCTCGTCCCGGAACATGAACGGCTCTGAAATCGCGAGCAAGGGCGATCGTTCCACCTCACGGCCCCGCGCGAAGTTGAAATATTGATAAATAGATTTGACAGTATCATGGATTTGGCGAACGGGATACGAGACAATCAGCCGCCCGCTAAAACCGGGGAACGCATACGGCTCGACATAGGTCTCCCGGGTGAAGATGGCCTGACAAATGTCCGGACGCAAAACAGCGGCAGTGGCGCTGACCGTGCTGGTTTTCGAACCGCAGGCGATCTGGAATTTCAACCCCTTGGCCTGGATCGATTGCGGCCAGTTCAGAAAATCGGGAAAATCAGCCAGCGTTTGGGTGGCGCCTCCTTCCAGCCGTGGAGTCAAATAAATGGACAGCTTCAGGTTCCCGCTGCCCGCCGTCCCGTTGGGCAGCGCCACAAAAATCAATGTTTGACTCGCGCTCATTCGTCCCTTTCTTAGGAGGCAAAGGCCAGGGCGTAGGCCGCCCAATCGTTCGCGCTCATCACCTCCGCCACCCGCGGATCGCCCTGGCCGCTGCCGAAACTGCGTTCCACGGAAACACTCACCGAAATGCTGAAGAAACAAATGCTGACGGAGATGCTTAACGTCGCCCGCCCCTGGATTTTATTGCCGCTGCCGTCGGAAATCCAGCTCAGGCTCAGGTTCAGGTCAATCGAAATGGACAAGATCCCGAGCATCGAAACCTCGCCGCTGATATCGACGAAACCCGTGACGGTGGAGGAGGAGCCGGCAAGCTTAAAGTAGATCCCGGCCATGATTTGGACGCCGCCGGAGGCAACCCCCACATCCATGGAGAATTGGCCGCCAAATTCCAATGCCCCCTCCACCATTTGAATCCCGCTGGAATTGAGAATGAGATGGACGAACCCGCCGCCGCCCAGGCACTCCACAGTCAACAGAAACGGCTTGCTGCGGCTGGCAAAGGCAAATTCCAGAGCCGGCTGCCCGTTCAAGTACGGAAGGTCTATGCCGGTGGTGATGGCGATGTGCTCCAACGTAAACACCCCGATGGAAATCGGCGGCAGACCCAGCGTGTAGGAAATCTTGATTTCGGTCGAGGTCAGATCGATGGAAGGTCCCTGGCCGCCGAATATGCCCGGCGGAAGAATATTTGCCAGCTCCTGCAGAAAGCCTAACGGACCTATAAACTGGATGGCTTTGTTGTTGGCCAGCTTGGCGACGACATTCGTTTTGGAGCCATTGGTCGAGCTGAACTTGATGGATGTCACCTGGACTCCAATGACTCCGTCCAGGGTTATCATGAAATTACTCAGTTCTCCCTTGACGCTGGACTGCGGCGGAGTCCCGTCGAGGTTCCGGGTAATGGTGGCGTTCAGTGAGAACTTGGAGGCCTGGGGGTCGAAAGCGATATGCAGCGGCGCAGCATCATAGCTTTGCAAGTCGGGCACCCAATTGATTTTTGTAATGAGCTGCTGCGGTTGGCGGGAATTTGGTTTGGCCTGCGTTCGGATTTCCGGCGCATTCTTCCCCGCGCTCGCTTTTTGCGTCCCGTTGTCCAGGATGGGCGTGGGAATGAGGTTTCCCAGGGGGATCGTGCCAAAGAGCATGGCCTCGACAGTGACGCCGCCAAAAAACGCCGTGGGATCGATATAACCCTTGGCGGCGTCCCCGGCTGATCCCGCCACAAGCCCCTTGCGCGCGGACAACGCTGTCAATGCCAAGTTTGGCGTGGCGAAGCCGCCCGCGCGGTCCGCCGTGAATCCCACGTTCGGGCCGGTCCCGACAATTTCAGCGAACACCCCCGCGTTCCCGTCCAACCCGGCTTGCAGATACTGGTCATAAAACTCAATATTGACCGGGCTGGAGACGCCCAGCAATTCCTCGAGGCTCGGAACGCTGACGGTGGCTTGAGCCAGGGTCGGCATGAACGGCAGGGAGGTGAACGGTTCCCCGCCAATCAGGATCTGCGCGTCGAAATACAGGGCCGTCGTCTTGAGGATTGTATCGCCCTGACCAGGGTCCGCATAGGCCACCTTCTTACCCTTCACTGTGCAAGGCGGCCCCAAACCACCGGCTGCGAGATACCCGTTCTTCACGGAAGTCGCATCAGAAGTGCCGGGAGGGACGGCGCCGACATCGTTTTCGCTGTCGGTCACAAAGATCATCGGAGCCAGGAAATCGATCTTCGCTCCGGCGAGGTCCTTTGCCGTGACATGGAACTGGAAATTGGCGTTATTTACGTTTATCCAAAACGAGTTCTGATCTGCCGTGACGTAGCTGTTTTGCGGCTTGTCAATGTCCGGAGTGACCAGGGTGTTGATGCGCACGCTCTGATAGAAGGGCATTTCCCGGCCCTGGTTCGCGTAAGTCGATGGCTTGTAGGACAACTCGGGTTCCCTCACCACGATGAACATGTGCTGCCGAAGATAGACGGTGACCGAAAATGCGCCGGTGGGAAGGTCCGGCGCGCCCGGCGGGACAAATTTCCTCTCGGTTACTTTTACCAGCGAGGCCCGGTGTCCGAACGGATAAAGATACCCTTCATACACGATTCGGACATAGTGGTCGCGCCCCTGGGTGGCCAAATGGGACCATTCACCCAGGTCCAAGGAAACGGTTTCCTGCGGAAAATGAACCGGCGGCGGACGAACGACAACGGGCGGCTGTTTGATAACGGCAGGTGGTTGTTTGACAACTGGCGTAACCGCCGCCAGACGGGATTTGGCAGTTTTGGCGGCTTTCGCGGCCAACGGAACCGCCGGTTTTGTGATGGGGATGAGGACAATGTTATAGCTCGGCAGCGGCGACCAGCGGCCGATCGACGAGAGCCAGCCGCCCTGAGCCGAAAGGAACAGCCGGCTGGCGTTGAAGGGCGTGGGTTTCCACTGCGCGGTCCCCTGGCTCCCCGGCAGGTAGTATCCAACGGAACCGGAAGTCAGGATGACAATTTGCGCGCGGTCCCGCGGCGTCATGGCCGCCTGGAGGGGGAATGGTTGTTGGTCCAGGTCATGCGACAAATCCCTCTCCTCCGCCAAATCCGGCGACCAAATCGCGCGCAATGGGATGGTGTGCTGCAAGCTGGCCTCCTGAAAAGAAGTATTGACACCACTCTTGCCGGCGACTTGAATGACCTTGGCCAGACGGGTGTGCCACAGTTCGGACCGCCCCCCGTGAGTCACCGGGCTCAGCGCATTGACCCACCCCACGCCTTTGCCGGGGGACAAAATCAGCCGGTAGGGAAGCTCCAGCGCCGTCTCCAATGGGCCCGGTTGCGGAATCGTCGGCGACGGAACGCCCTGGGCCGTCGCGGAAACCACCAGTTGGAGCTGGGTCCAATCCAACAGCGCGGAGGTTTGATACGGAATTTTGGATATGTTCTTGGGAAATTGAAACACCAGCCGGCTGGGCCCCGCCATGCGCGCCGGCACGCTGCCGGGCAGGTCGAGATTGTCGTCGGTTGTGGGGAGAAGTGGAGCGCCCGCCGGCACGTTATTGAAGGCCGGTTCCTGCGGGAAATTGACCGCCGTCTCGAAGTACGCCTGTTCAATAATGCTCTGCGGCGGGAAAGTGACCACGAGGTACGCCGGAGAGGAACTTTGGTCCAGGACCAGCATCGGGTTTTTCGCGTCCTTCGCGTCGAGCCGGAGGTTTTGCGCCTCGATTGTCAAACATACGAGATCATCCGGACGCAATATGTCAAATTTCAGCGACATTTCATTCCCTCCCTTTTCCGCGCTCCAGGCTTTCCGGCATCATAGGATCTCCCCCGCGGCTTGGTTATTGATCCTGAAATAGTCAACAAACCACTCAAAGGAGCGCTGGCGCTGTTTTTCGAGATGGTTTCGCCGCTCCCAGACATCGCTCTGGTCCACCCGGCGCAAGGCCTCTTGAAACACTGCCGGAAAGGAGCGTGAATGGAAACGGAGCAGTTGCAGGCAGCCCAGCTCGCTCAAATATAGAAGTCCAAAACGCAGGCAATTATGCACCCAGAATGAGCCTGCCGAGCTGACGAATCTGGCTAGTTCGTCCTTTGGTTTGAAATGGTGTTCCACCTTGAGATCCTCCGCCGCTACGACTTCCGCCCCATGCAACCAGGCCCGCACGCTGAACTCCGGCTCGCCCGCCCCGTGCAGAATCATCCCGGGGTCGTAGCCGCCCAGCCGGTTGAACAAATCCCGCGTTATGACCATCGCATGGTCGGCCGCAACAGGCACCGGCGCCACGCCATCGATGGGTCCGCCGTTCCAGCAAGTATTCATGCCCGGCAGCAGAAGGCGGCAGCCGTAACCCTTAAAACGAGACTTCTTCGCGGTCGTCGTCCCTGCCAGCAAGCGGTTGGGGGCAATGTGCCGAAACACGGCCTCGTCCCAACCGCGGGAAAACCGCACATGCGCATCCGTCCCAAACAGAATGTCCGCCGTGGCCAGGGAAGCAGCATGGTTGCGCGCGCGAAAAACTCCCGCCTGCTCCTCCAAACGGCTGAGCTTGACAACAATATTCCGCTCGTTCAGGAGTTCCGGCACTTTTGCCACCAAGTTGGGCGTCGTGTCGTCGCTCGAGGCATCGTCAACGATGACAAACTCCACCCGCGCCTCGGTCGTCCTGGCGCGGGCGATGGATTGAATTGTCGGCGCCACCCTCGCCCCTTCATTCCGTGCCGGAATAACCACGCTGATGTCCGGTCGAGACATAGAACTAGAGACTATCCTTTCTTATTGGCCATCGAAGCGATTGCCGTTATGGCGGTCATCGCCGTTTGAGCAGTCGTCGCCACTTGCGCGACGATCGCGACGATCGCCGTTGAGCATGGACAACAGCACCCTGCTCCACTCATCGCCGCCATCACGCCGCCGCCCTGTGTGCCGCCGCCGCCCTGTGTGCCGCCGCCGCCCTGTGTGCCGCCGCCGCCCTGTGTGCCGCCGCCGCCCTGCGTGCCGCCGCCGCCCTGCGTGCCGCCACCGCCTTGTGTGCCACCGCCGCCTTGTGTGCCACCGCCACCCTGCGTGCCGCCGCCGCCCTGCGTGCCGCCGCCGCCCTGTGTGCCACCCCCACCCTGCGTGCCACCGCCACCCTGTTGTGACGAACTGGAACCGTGCGATGACGAACTGGAGCCTTTCGACGACGAACTGGAACCTTTCGACGACGAACTGGAACCTTTCGATGACGAACTGGAGCCTTTCGACGATGAGCTTGATCCTTTGGACGACGAACTAGAACCGCTGGAACTAGAACCGCTGGAACTAGAACCGCTGGAACTAGAACCGCTGGAACTAGAACCGCTGGAACTAGAACCGCTGGAACTAGAACCGCTGGAACTGGAACCGCTGGAACTAGAACCGCTGGAACTGGAACCGCTGGAACTGGAACCGCTGGAACTGGAACCACTGGAACTGGAACCGCTGGAACCGCTGGAACCGCTGGCACCACTGGAGCTGCTGGAACCAGTGGAACTGTTGGTGCCGCTGGAACTGCTGGAACCACTGGGCCCACTGGAGCTGCCGGAAAGGGCGGCCAGGTGAGCAACATCCGCCGCTTTCACGATGGAACGTGGATGGGGAGCAACCTTTTTCACAAACTCAAATGAACTCCCGGTCGCAGGGCTGGAGACCATAACCGCGGCTGAGGGCTTGCCTCCTCCTCCAAAAGTCAAGCCACCAGTGGCGCCGATATTGAACTGGGGTTTCTGAACGCCGCCCGTTCCGGGCTTCTTAAGAGTGCCCTTAACGGGCTGACCCCTGTCTTTCTTGCTTTGAATTGCAGCGAGTCGCGGACTCTTCCCGGGAGCTCCTGACATTATTTTTTTCGCACGGCTGCTAACAACCTTGCTTTTCTTGGTTGCTGCTGCTGGCAACTTCGCAGGGGCCGCAGTGGTGGTCGTTTGTTTTGGCGCAGACTGTCTGACCCCGTGAGTTACTTTTTTTTCCGGCATAAATTTCTCTTTCGTTGGTTTGTTTTCTTACATGGCGTTTCAAAACCAGCAGTTATTACAGCCCAGCAATCGTGGTTATGGCGGTCATCGCCGTTTGAGCGGTAGTCGAGACTTGGGCGACGATCGCGACCATCGCCGTCGCGCATGGGCAACAACATTCTCCGCCGAGCGCAGTCGAGCTTAGGGCGCGCCTTTTCTGCCGGGCAACTCGTTGCGAGTTAAAGGTTTTAACACTTTTTGCGGGACATCCTGGGGAAAGTTTTTTAAGGTCCCGGCATGGCAAAGAGCAAATGTCGGTTCCGTCGGC
>JBKQWF010000322.1:0-3906 GCA_052139695.1 Limisphaerales bacterium | reverse complement strand
AAAGGTCCCCTCCAAAATCCGTCAACTCATCCACGCGCCATCCTTCCCGGAAACCATTTGCCGCCTGTTCACAAAAGCCGCGTAACACGCAAATCCAACGGAGTTTTGTGATCATAGAAAAATACCGCCAAAATGTCAGTTAGTGCCATTCACATAAAGGCTGTTATTGTTAAACACGTTGGTGGGGCTTGTTGGGTTGGTATCGGTCGAGTTGCCGGCGTAGGTGAGAAGGGCCTGGCCAGTCACCGGCGAATAAAACTCGATGTGTTCCTTGGCCGCATAATAGAACACCGGCCACGGCATGTAGCCGGACTCATCGACCAGGGTCACCAGCGTCGTGGCGCCGGTGGCACTCGGCCAGCCATTGGTTGGCGAACTGGACGTTCTCCCCAGATGCAGGAGGCCGGAAAACCGTCGTCCACTTGAATGTCCACATATTTTCCAAGGTCCGGATGATAGCGGATGGAAAAATCGGGCGCGCCACCCGTCATGATCGCCAAGGCATCGGACAAGGAGGAGCCGGAGCTGCCGGCCCAGGCGTGGTTGGTGGTGTAGTACTGCAAATTAGGGCCGGGGTTCGTCAAGCCCGCCAGGGGGAGCCGAAACAGGAGGAAGCTGCGATAGTTAAAGCCGCTCACCATCGCATCCTTCGCGCCCCACAGGCAAGCATAACCCGCCGCGGCATCGACATAGGTCGAAATCCCCGGCGAGATGTTCGTGCTATCAAACACATCCTTTTCGATGCTCAGCGGCCAGAGCAGCCGATTGGGTTCGCCATCCACATTGTCCATCACCGCCAGATCGACGGCGAATTGCTCAAAGCCGCTCAAAGCCCCGCTGGCGGCGCCCGTGTTGCGGAAGCGCGGGAGAAAGACATAGACCTTCCCGTTGTAACGGAATCCATCCTGCACCCAGTACCACCAGGCACCCTTGCTGTCGGAACCCGGACTGGGAAAAACGGAAGTCATCGCGCCCTGGTCGCGCCCGCGGATGTAATACTCAGTATTGGCCGAGTAGCCATTCCACGTGGTGATGGCCAGAGTGTTATGCACCAGACTGGCCCCATGACGGTTGGTGCCGGTGTCCTGCCGGACCCAGGTGTCGCTGAAAAGCCAGAGGATAGTGTGCCGTCCATCCAGCGGAATCGAGGCGACGGTATCGCCCCCCAACCAGCCACCTTTGAGCGGAAATTGCGGCGTAAAGCCCGCCGCCCTCCAGCCTCCCAGCAACCCCATGATCAAAGCCACCCTTAGAGCGTGTTTTATAATGGTTCCTCGCGCCAGGAGGGCGGAGCGCCGCGAGCGCCGCGACGCCCTGTTATAATGGGGATCGCGGCGCTCGCCCCTCCCGAAAACTCCGTTTGTAATGTCGAATCATTTATGCGCGGATATTTATCAAGGTGCCACTGCCCGATAGAACATTGAGCCCGACGGCGCCACGATATAGGGCGAGGCGGCAAGGGTATTGGTGACCCACGGTCCGTTCAGGCTGGTGGCCTGCAGCAAACTTCCCCTCGCCCAGGTTATCTGAACATTGGGCCCCACGGAAGTGATTCCCAGGGTTACGGGAGGCAATGCGCCCAGGGCGGCGTTGTACAATGTCTGGAGCTGGTTCGAGGTCAGGGTTTGGCTAAAGACCGCCACCGCGCCAATGGCTCCGTTGAAAGAGGTGGCGGAGGACGGTTCGGTTCCAATGTACTCGGGGTTGTTAAAAGGCATCACTTGATTGGTGGAACCATTCGGATCGAAGCTTGGATTCGGGAGATAGCTCTCGTCGGTCGCCGAATTTGTCCCTTCCGCGTTGAATACGTAGAGGGTCGCGTTGGACGAGGTGACCGCAACGGCCAGGAACGACCACTCATTTGCCGGGGTGTAGAGTCCTGATTGGAAAAACTCACATTCGTCGTTTCCAGGCCCTTCATTCCAGGCGTAAGACAACTGCATGCCGTTGCCAGTGTCCTCATAGTAGTAACAGATGCCGGCATCCGTGTCGTTGGTGGTGCCGGTATAGACAACTCCCGCTTGAGAGTTCGGTTCGGCAACCGGATTGACCCAGGCCGTGAAGGTGACGCTGTTGGTATTCAGGTTCCACGGCGCCAGCGTAATCCAGGCGTTCGTGTCGTTGGGGGTGATCAACACAGCGGTGTTGTTCGAAGCGAAGCCAGGGAAACCATTGGCTGGATCCGGGCCGGCGATACCGTCATACCCGTTGGTCACGTCGATACCATAAATTCCGTTGAACCCGCCTGCGTTGTCGTAGGCGATCAGATTGGTGGCCGCGGGGTTTCCCGTTTCGTTTAACCGGTAGTAAACCACCGGACCGGCGGCCAGGACGGCGGCGTCATAGATGCTCTCCTGGGAAGCGGGCAAGACGGTCAGCGAGGCGACTGTGCTCGTTACCGGGGTGGAACCGAACGTGACGACCACGTCATAAGTTTCCGTGTCTGCCACTTGCAGATTGCTAATCTGCAAACGGCTGGTCTGGGAGCCGGCGATACGGCCGCCATCGGACAGGTTCACCCCGTTTTTTTGCCATTGATAAACTGGGGACAAACTGGCCGCAACGCTGACGTTGAAGTAGGCCGTCAGGCCGCTGAACAAGATTTGCGGAGTCGGCGCCGCCCGCGGAGGAGAGACTATCAGCGTCGCCGGAGCGCTGGTGACAACGCCCAGGGCGTTACTTATCATCACCCTGTAATCACCGTCCGTCGTGGCGCCATTAATCGTCAATGTCGCGTTGGTGGAACCGGATATAACGCCGCCATCGGAAAGAGGGGCGTAAGGCCCTTGGCCATTGGTTGGCCCCAGCTCCCATTGGTAGGTGGGCGGAGGGGCGGCCAACATCACCACGCTAAACTGGACGCTCGCTCCCAACGCGACCGATTGGGACTGGGGTTCGGAGTAAATGTCTGGGGCGCCCACCTCGTTGGTCGCGCCGGCGATGATCCCGGCGAAAGGCGTCGTTTCATACGCGTAATCCACCACCGCAAGGGTGTTCGGCGTAATCGCCGAGTCGTAAATAATATGCACCCAGCCAAAATTCGTGTTGCCGCTCCCATCCCACAACTCCATCCCCACGTAGCCCTCGGTGTCCAGCGAGGTCTGCCAGGAGCCAACATAGTGAGCGCTTTGATCATCGAACTCCTGGTCGAAGTAGGCTTGGCCAGTCGAGTTCGTGGTGGGATCCAGGTAATCGCCATTAATCAGCGTCCCAAACGGCGTGACGGGCAAATTGTTCTGATTGGTGCCTGCGAGGACAGTGGAACCAGGGGTGTTGAAGGGGTAACCTTGGATATATGGCTTCTGCGAGTTTGCCGGAGAACTATCCCCGTCAAAGCCCACTAAAAAATCGCCGATGCCGTCCCCATTCATGTCGAAGGCGGCGGTGCTAGGGGGTGTGGCAGTGCAAGGCAGGTTGACATTGACCGGGCCAGAATAGAGCACCGCGCCGTGCGCCATCCCCGAGGCCAGCGCGGAGCTGGAAACGGCGGCAATGATTTGCTTTTTGTTCATAGTAACGTCAGTTCTAATTTTTGTTGTGGGTGAGGGCAGGAAGGGCGGACCAGCGAAAAGCATTGCCATCCCTATGCTCGAGGGCGGCACTGGCGCCAACCATCGGATTCAGCGAAACCGCACCTGTTCGAACGGCAAGCCTCGAGCTGTCACTCGGAAAACAGATCAAGCCAAAAATAAAATTCTTTGGCCGGTTCATTAGCGTGGGGAAAGCTTGGCGGCTGGTTCTTTTCATGTCAAGTGATATGCGGGACAGAACCTTCCGCCGGGCGCGCGACGGTAATCTTCTAAATGGAAAAGATGGCTTGTTTTTTTGGGGCCTGTGTATCGAGGATACTAGGCACAATATGAACACACCTGACAAACACGAAATCCTTCAACAAATTTCCGCCAT
>JBKQWF010000321.1:0-8485 GCA_052139695.1 Limisphaerales bacterium | reverse complement strand
GGGGCGGGCCTGGGTCCGGGCCCTGTTGGAAATTGATGGGCCTGGCGGCCCCGAGCTGAGGATTGCCGTGGTGAGGGCCGAGCGTGTTCTTGAGCGTGCCGATGACCGTCACTTCGATGTCGTTTTCGCCGGGTCGAATCCACTTGGTCACGTCGCATTCCCACGGCGGGGCGTCGATGTACCCGACGGCCCTCCCGCTGACGCTGACTTTGGCCACGCTGCCGTACCAGCCGCGCAGAGCCACCGCATAACGGCCCGCGTGCGGGGCCGAAGCCAGTGAGCCGCTCTGGTCTGGCGCCCCTCCGGCGCGGCGAAGGCCCGTCTTTTGGCCGACCCGGAAATGCTCGCGATAAGCCACCCCACCGCCATAAAAGGGATGGCCTTGTGAATTCCAATCGGCCCCGAGTTTCAAGGGCTGGTCCGGGGCGATGACGAATCCGTGGTATGCAGGTTTCAGGGCGAAATCGCCCAGGACATAGGCCGGCTCCAGTTCATGGTACATCGTAAAGGGCGAGGCCTTGATCGTGACGACATTTTCGCCGGAGCGCGCCACCGACGCCAATTGGATTCTGCCGAAGGCCTTGTCGAGCCACCAGGCCTTTGGGACGGGCGTGACGGCCTGGCCGTTGCAGGTGATCGTATAGAGGTCGGGGCGCTCGATGACAATGGCGAGGTTAGCCGGCGGGTCTCCCTCGAGTTGGAAGCGGTAGCTGGCCTCGAAACCGCTGCCGGGGGCGAACTTCCTGGAGATCAACTCGTCTTTGAACTGCACCGCGCTGTCCCAGGGATCGCGTTCGAGGCCGTTTTTCTGCCAGACAAACTGGTTGGCCTGGTAGAAGTAGAGGTCCTGGCGGCTTTGCCCGCCAGCGGTGACCTCGACGTAATCCAGCGTAAGGACGTTCGGCGCCAGGCGCCGGATTTCAGGGGCTTCGCCGGCTTGGATGACCGCAACTGTTTCTGCCGCGGGTTGGCTGGAGGGGATCGGTTTGCCGGAGAGGAAGAGGAGAAGGCTGCCGCATGGGGGCAGATTGAAGCGGGTCTGGATGCCTGGGCCCTGTGCCGCAAAAGCCCGCGTTTCGGTCTCACCGGTGTAAAGGTTCCAGGCCTCGACGCCTTTGAGGTCCGATTGGATCGTCCCCGTCGAGGGCGTTTGTATGCTCGTATTGACCAAAAACAGGAGCTCGCCGCCCTTGAGTCGTCGTCGATGGTGAAAAAGTATGCCGCCGTCGGCCTCAGCGCGAGTGATGAGCAGACCGGTTGGGCGGAGCTCATTTGGCAGGGCAGTGGTCTGGACCCTCTTCCAGCGGTCTGAACTGGCCAAGGCCGCGCCCGCCGGTGAGAGGCTGCCATCAATCCTGGCTGGCGGCTCTCCGCAACTCAGCACGGTCCCGCCATTTGCCTCGAAGGCGGCCAGCAACTGGGCGGTCCTGGCATTCAGATTCTCTGTCATCGGGGGCAGAACCACGGTCTTATAATGGCGGCGTCCGACTTTCAGCCCGGCAGAATCGACCGAGCCGTGCCGGGCCAGGATGTCTTCGCAACCAATGTCGTATTCGACCTGGGCGCCTTCCAAGACCATGACAAGATCGAAGAAGCTCTTGCCCAGCTCGTCGAGATGTGCGCCGTTGGTCTGGTACATCCAGGCGGTAGTCGTCGGCTCGATGACGAGCACCTCGTTGACCTGTTCGCCTTGGGAGAGAGCCGCCGAGAGGCGGGCGAAGTACTGTGCCAGGACGTGATAACCCTCCCACCACGGTTCGTGGTAGGAGAAGGACTGGGGATAGTCGCGTTTGCGCGCGCCGCGCAGGGTGATGTCGGATAGATGTTGGTTTAACGTATTGACGCCCAGCACCTCGAGCCAGTCGCCGATGCGCTTCATGTCCTCGAAGCGCAGGTCCCATCCGCTGCCGCCGTAGGCCTCGCACAGCGTCCGCTTCTGGCCGAGTTGGTTGGCGACGCTGGAAAGTTCCCGGACCATGCGGGCGTTGCCGAATTGGGCGTGGGTATGTTCGGCATACTGATTCCTCAGGCAATCAATGCCGGGCCGTTGGGGCCAGGCATACATGGACATGTTGTCCGGCACGTCGCCGCAGTTGGGCCATTCGTGGTCCCAGTAGTGGCCCGTCCATTCGAGGTGATTGCTTTGGCAGTAATCGTGGTAGGGCTTTGACCAATGCGCGATGAACTGCTCGTTGAGGACCTGGAAATAATTGTGACGAATTTTGCGCCAATCTCCCAAGGGATATTCGAGGCTGGGAAGATGCTCCAGGAGGCTGTATCCCCAGCGTTTCTCGAACTCCGACGCCAGGGTCTCGCACCAGGGGAATTTGCCGGCGGCGTGAATGTTCGGCTCGTCCGAGAACACCCCCGGAACATGGCGGCCGAACTCCCTCCCAATTTCGCGACGATAGGCCTCCATTGTGACGTCGAGGAATTTCTCCGTGACCCCGGGAGAGAGCAGGTTCACATAACCGCGGTTCCCAAACCAGGGCGAGTTTTCGGCGCGCACTTCGATTGCCGCCACGTAACGTCCCTCGGGCAGAGCTTGGCCGGCCTTGGCCTTGGCCGTCACATTCTCAAACTGGTCCCCCTCGCAGCGATAAAGGCCGAGCAAATCCTCCGACCAAGCGGGCGCGGCGTTGGTCTCACGGAAAATCAGGCCCCGTCCGCGCGACTCGGGCATCTCTTCAGGCACCCAGCCGCCGGCGAAGCCCGCCGGGTAGGAGTTCTCGTCGTAGATCCACACGTTCATATCCAGGCGCTGGGCTTCGTCGAGCGCCGCTTTCCAGAGGCGAAACCAATCCTTCGACAAGTAGGGGGTCATCAACCCCGGCCGGGGATGGACCCAGACCTGCTTGACCTTCTGGCCAGCAAGGTCGCGGAGCGTCTCGCGCACCTGCCGCTCGGTGAGCATGTCGTTCCACACCCAGAGCGGGCCGGTGCTGTACTCGCGCGGCGGGTCCTTAAAGAGCGCCTTGGCCTGGGCGGAGGAATCATCTGCCCCGCACCAGCGGGCCGCGCCAAAGACACAAACCACAATGGCAACGGCCAGGAGCCGCCTGACGGAGGAATCGGAAATTCTCATCTAACTCTTGCGGTACATCACTTGTACTTTGGCGGGAGGAGTCGAAAGCGTGACGAGCGGGTCTTCCGCGAGCAATGTCTGCTCCAAGGGGAGAAACAATTCACCATCGGCGTCGGCTTCCAGTTTTTGGTCCTTGGTTTTGGCGTGAATGACGAGCGAAGCAGGCTTGGCTGCCCGCGGAAAAACCAGCTTTAGCCCCGCTGCCGTCAGCTTGGGTGATCCGGGAAAAAACTCGCGCATTTTGCCCTGGACATCTTCGCAATCGCGCAGGGCGCGCATGAGAGGAGCGTAGCGGATGGAGTTGGTCATTTGCCGGACAAAAGACCGGGCGAGACCGGCTTGCCAGTTCAATTGCATCGTGCCCTTGGGCTGGTTGGCGATGAGCCAAGGGTCTTCCGCCAGCAAATCACCGCGCAACGGCAGGGCAATGTCGCCCTCTGGACTGAGCGCGACGGGAACTTTGCCCGACTTGCGGTCGAGATAGACTTCGATAGTGCTCGTCTTGACATCCGGCAAGGCCGACTGCAACTGAAGGCTGATCTGCAAATTCGGGTGCGCCTGGCAAAGATCGCTTTGCAGTTTCTCAATGCGATAGAGGTAATGATAAGGGAGCCGGGCATTCTCGGCCAAGGCCGGGGAACAGAGGACAAGAATCAGGCCGAAGACTCCGCATCGAACCGCAGGCGCGCGCATAGTGAAGGCCGCTCAACCGGTCACGGCGGACGGGGTCGGCAGGCCTGGCGGAGACGCCGGGGCCGCGGGGGTGGCCGTTTTGAAACTGGCCCAATAACGCAGCGGCGTCATTGCCAAGACGATGAGCGCGGCCTGGCTGAGATCGAACCCCACCAGCCACGGGAACGCTTTGTCCATGAATCCATACGAATGCAGGCCGACGCCCAGCATATTGACGCCAAACCACGAAAAACTGGTGACGATGTTGCCAAATACAGCCATGGCCATCAAGCCTCGTTCCTTGATCATGCCGCCCCAGCGTGCGTGCAGGATGACCGCATTCCACAGGACGATGAGGAGGGCGCCGTTTTCCTTGGGGTCCCATCCCCAAAACCGTCCCCAGGATTGATCGGCCCATATTCCGCCGAGAATCGTGCCGACAAAGCTGAAGAGCGTGGCGAAGCAAACAATTCCATAGACCATGCGGCCCAGGGCCTTGGCCAGCCCGGCGGTCAAACTGCGGGTGAAATAACCGCGCACGATATATATGACGGCCAGCAATCCTGCCACAAACATCGACGCGTAACCCGTCGTCACGACCACCACATGCGTCGCCAGCCACAAATTCGTATCCAGGACCGCGCGCAACATTTCCATGGTGTCCCCGCTGAGGGCCAGGTGATGCGCGATAATCAGCGTGGAAAAACCAATGAAACCGGCCACCACCAATCCAATGCCGCCTTGGAAAATCCTTTCCAGAATGATGCCCAACAAGCAGGAGCCCCAGCCAATGAAGATGGCGGAAGAGTACAAGTTCGTCACGGGTGGACGGCCTTCCAGGTACATGCGGAATCCCAACCCAATGGAATGTATGACAAAAGCCAGAACCAGCAGGGCCAAGCCCGCCCGCCGCAAAGGTTCCGACAAATTGATCCAGAAAATGCAGCCCAACAGCAACGCCGCCACGTAGATGACCATGCTCTTATAGAATGGCTCGATTTGATTGAAGAAGAATTCCTGCCCGCCTTTTTTCAACGCCGGCGCCAGATCATTTTCCTGCGCCCAAACGCGATATTTCGCAACCGCCTCATTGAATTGCGCCGGTTGGTCGTTGCGATAGGCGGAGGCCATGGTGGCAAAAAAGGCGTCCGCGGGATGCAATTCCCCCGTTTGCAAGGTTTGCATTAAATTGGTGCCAATGTTGCACCAGGCCTGGCGCGGCTGGCTCGGTAACGGCGGGATAATCATCGGATAGGCCAGGTGGGAAACCTCGTCGTAACGTTTGAAAAACGAAACGATGCGCTGCAAATCCTCCTGATTGGCCGTCTTCCCCTGGTCGCTCGCTTCCAAGGCTGCCCGCCCCGGCGCGATGGATGCCATATAGACCTGCAATTCTTCCGAAAAGTTGCGCGCGCCTTCCGGTTCAAGACTGTTCTTGAGCCGGTTATAGAGCACCATGCTGTTGTACAAGTGCATCAAATCCTTCTGAAACGGGGTGCGCAATTTGGCCGCGTCTTCGCCAATCGCGCGCTCCGATTCCGAGAGCTTCCGCGCTTGGGACTCGATCGAATCAATTTGATTGGTCAGTTCGGTAAACGAGTAATATCCGAGCCCGCCTTTTTCCGGTCCCAACAAACCCTGCAAGTCTGGATGTTGAATGCGGAATACTTTCAGTTGATCGGCCGCTTCCGGCCGGGCCATGGTGTCCAGGAGCCATTCCAAAGCCGAGAGCGGCGGCGCATTGGTCACCCGCACGATGGATCGTCCGCTGATGCTCAGAAGCGAATTGCGCGCCACCGAATCCATGGGCTGGATGCGCCCGTCCAGCAAAACAGGCAGGCGGCCGAACGCCGCGACGTCGAAGCCGTCCTTCAGCTTCGGCGCTTGCACGCCGGACAGAAACCATGCCGCAAAAACCGCGACGGCAATCCAAGGCAGCCATTTTTTCATAGGGCGCTCCTTTTCGAGGCGAGGACGGGTTGCAGCGGCACTGCGGCGGATGAACCGCGGGCCATGGCCGGATGGGCGGCCGGCGCGCGTTTCCTGGCGAACTTCACCAAATGAGTCAAGAATTGAATGAGCAACCCCAGCGCGACCAATGAACACGCGACGTAGGGCGTGAGCGAGGCGGGGTTGCGCACCACTTGCAAAATGGTGCCTTTGTCGCCAGGCTCAAAAGACGCCTGAAAATAGGTCTCACCCCGGTAGCGCAAGGGATTGTTCATGTAAATAAGAACATCGCGATCTTCCCCGGTGGCCGGATCGTGGAGATGGATTTTGCTGGAGAAGTTTTTCGGAATATCCGTTCCCGGATAAATATCGTGGTTGAAAGCCAGGAGCGTGACCGCATAAGGCTTGTAATAGCGCACCGGACGCAAGGCTATTTGATAGGTGCGGCCGTTATAGGTGAATTTTTGCGGATCGGAGAGAATCACGCCCGGCATCATGGGTCCAATTTCCTCCTGCAATCCGACAGACCACGGATAGCGGGTGAGCCAGGCTGAAACGAGCCAATCGCCAATCGGCCCTTTGTCGGAAATGGCCCGCACCACTGCGGCGGGTTTGTTGACATCGTCTGACTTGCTCGTCACCGGGACGGGACTGAAGAACAGCCGCTGGCCGATACCCGCGCTGGCTTTGAGCTTTTCGGCTTCGCCTGACATGGGTCCGGCGGGCGCGGAATTGGGCGCGTAGTTCTCCACCCGGAGCGCGAAAGGCAGTTGCGGCGCGCGGATTTCGGCCCCTTTGACCAAAAGCGACTCAGGAATGGCCACGACTCGATCCTGAGCCGGGTCGGTGACGTCGATGACCGCCAGTTCATTCCTGCGGCTGTCTTCGGAATAATTTCTCGTGTCGCCGGGCTCGAGGCGCATCTGGCTTTCCACCTGGAAGACTTCCGTCAGGAATTGACCCGTCAGGAGGAGAATGAGGCCGGCGTGAACCAGGATAATCCCCAACTTTCTCCGCTCGAATTTGAAGCGTTTGATATGGGCGGCCAAAAGATTTGTCAGCAAAACCAAACCAATGAGCCAGCCGCCCGGGAAGACGGGAATCTTCCAACGGGTCCCGGGCGGCGTCCAGTAAATAAGAAAATGGCGGAAGAATTCCGATTGCACCGTGTAAATGTCGAGATGGACCTGGGCCAGTGTCCCGGCAAAGACCAGCACGATCGCCAGGCAGAGGCACACCACCGTCAAACGGAGCGAGGTAAAGAAGTTAGCAACGCGCGTGAGCATGGCCTAAGGATACTGGATTTCTTTGACAAAACGAACAAAGTTATCCTTTTCCTGGCCCACAAGGGGAGCGTCTCCCATGAGCTTGAAGAACCACGTCTGGTTGCCGCGGGGCACGATGGCTCCCACCAGGCGCTCCGCCCGACCCGTGCGGGAATCTGTCCCGGTAAAATCCGCCAAGGTCGCGCTGCCGCCCGGCGTGTCCAGAGTTTGCGTGGCGTCGCCGAGTTTGTCGGAGCCGATCGGCGTCAAGCCCAGTTGGCCGCGCCAGCGGTTGACGTTGGCAAACACTCCGCCCACGTCGCCGGGAAAGAAGCTGACGCTCACCGCCGCCTTCTGGTCCCCGGCCCCGGCAATGGAGAATTTCTTAAAAACCATTTGGCCGGCTTCTGTTTCGGTCCAATTTGCCGGCGCCGCCCATTTGGGCGAGCCGGGCGCGGCGTCGGCCGCCGCGACAGGCGCGACTACCGGAGTCGTGGAAGCGGGCGCAGCCGCCTCTTGACCAGCGCCGCCAAAGCGGACCGATTTCAGAAACCCGGCAAAGGCGGGTTTGGCCGCGCCCACCACCTCAGGGTCTCCGCGCAATTTGAAAAACCACGACGCACCGTCGCGAGAAATCATGGCAACCACCGTCCGCGCCGCGGACCCCGCGAGGTCGAACAGCGTGCCCTCGGAACCGTCAACCGTCACCGGTTCTCCACCCATCGCGCTTTGCTCCACCGGCTCCAACCCCACCTCCCGTCGCCAGCGGTTGACATTGTCCAATTCGGTTCCGACCGATCCAGGAAAAGAAGTCACGGTCACTTCCGCCTTTTTCCCGTTCTGGCCCGGCACAACGAAATTGCCCTTGCGAATGCTGGTTGGGGCGAGCACTTGCCAGCCGCTGGGCACGGTCCAATGGATGGCCGCGGAATTGACCGGAATGTCCGCCGCTCCCGCCGCCATCGCCGCCGCCGGCGCGGCAGCCGCTGGCGCCACCGCGGGGTGTTCTTTCGGGACGCTGTAGGTTTGAATTTCGTCCGCAGCAAGGCTGCTGACAACCGCCGCAAGCAAAGCTGCGCCGGTTATCGAAATACTGCAATATGAGGCTCTCACCGCCCCTAAGATACCATGTCCTGCCTCAGGAAAAAGCTGTTTTTTTAGGGGCCGGCAGGGACTGTCCGCCTTAGTGTGCTGTTGCAGAAATGGTTTTACAATGAACCCCTGCCCAGCCCTCCTCCACAAGTGTGTGTAGGGGGATGGTACGAGGCGCGACGGGTTCATGGGTTCCATGCGCGAATGGTTTCAGGAAATCTCTTTCCGGCTCCGCTCCGCACGCGTGGGGAGAGAGAAAGGCCCAACGGATCGGCCAGCACAAGCATATAGGAGGCGCATATAAGATTCTTGGTCGCCTCGGCGAGGCGACCCTAGTGTGCTTGGCAGGTGTTGTGAACTATCGGGATGAAAGGAACCCGACGGAGGCGATGACGCCAACCGTAGCGGAAGGTTAGGCCGA
>JBKQWF010000320.1:0-116381 GCA_052139695.1 Limisphaerales bacterium | reverse complement strand
AGTCCAGGCCATCCCGAACCAAATTGAACCCAATTGAGGTAAATTGAGCCGCTGTGCCCCCCCCGGGGGGGGCCGCGCCCTGCCGCGATGCCTTCGCTCTCTCTTTTCGACTGGAAGAATCTTGTCGCGCGCCCATCCGGGCCCAACTTGGTTTGCTGCTCTTGCGGACCCAAAAGGGATCCTTTTAAGTGTCACCAAAGCCACATTTCCACCGAAAATCGCCTCAAATCGTGGCAAATAACCCATTAGGGGGATATTTTTTAGATAGAACCACATTATATGGTGGTTTTTTCCTTTACTTTGCCGGCGTCTTATGGTTTCTTTTCGCTCCATAATGTATCTGAAGAATTTAACGGTTCTGGGATTCAAATCGTTCGCTGACAAGACGTCCTTCAGTTTTCAGCCGGGCGTGACTGCCATCGTTGGACCAAATGGCTGCGGCAAATCCAATGTTTCCGACGCCATTCGATGGGTTCTGGGCGAGCAATCGGCCAAAGCCCTCCGTGGCGACGAGATGGCCGATGTCATCTTTAACGGTACAGATGGCCGCAAGCCTCTCAGCATGGCCGAGGTTTCGCTCACCATCGGCGGCGTCGATGGCGAGCACCTCTCAGCGGCAGGTGTCGAAATCGCTTACAACGAAGTGACATTGACGCGGCGAGTTTTCCGGGATGGAGCCAGCGAGTATTTTCTCAACAAGACGCCGTGCCGGCTCAAGGACATCCAACAGTTGTTCATGGGAACTGGCGTTGGGCGAACCAGTTACAGCATTCTGGCGCAGGGCAACATCACCCAAATCCTCTCCAGCAAACCAGAAGATCGGCGGCTCGTTTTCGAGGAGGCCGCCGGCATCACCAAATTCAAGGCCCAGAAAAAAGAGGCACTGCGCAAGCTGGAAGCCACCGAACAGAACCTCCTGCGGGTCGGTGACTTGATCCGTGAAGTCAAACGGCAGATTGGATCGCTCCAGCGTCAGGCTGGCAAAGCCCGCCGCTACAAGCAGTTCATGACCCAGCTTCAGCATTTGGACACCCAGTTGGCCCGCCATCAGTTCGACGTCTTGCAGACAGAAATCCAGGCCCGCACGGAGCAGATGGAGAAACTGCGTGGCGAAATTGAAGCTCTTTCGGAATCGGTCTTGCGGGTGGAGAGCGAAATCCGCGTCCTCCGTGAGCAATCTTCCGAGCAAAGCGCCCGCATCGGCCTTTGCCAGCAGCAAGGGTTGGAATTAAAAGGCCAAATCGACCATCACGAAAGCCGCATTCATTTCGACGAAGATAAATTGCGCGATCTCGAAGCGCAGAATGCCCGCGCCACCAGCGACATTGCCCAGGCGGACGAACGCAAGCTGGCAGCGGAGCAGGAACTGGCCACCATCACGGAGCGTCTCGCCGTCTCTCAGGAAGCTTTGCGTGGACATCAGGAAGCCTTGGCCGCGAAACGAACCGCCCTGCAAAACGTCGAGAATGACCTGCGCCTTTGCCAGGAGGAACTGCGCAAGGCGCAAGCGGAAGCCTTCGAGGCCGCCCAGCAACTCAGCCGCGCTCGCAATGAAATCACCGCGCTGGATCTGCAAAAGGAGGGCAATGCCGCCCGTCTGCAAAAGCTTTCGGCCGAAAAAATTCAATTAGAGGAAGAACGTATTGGACTGGAGGCGCGGCTCGGACAGTTCTCGGCCACCGTCGAGGCCGGGCTTCTCAGCGCGCAAGCCAGCCGCGGAACAGTGGAGGAACGGCAGGCTCGTTTGCGCGATGTTCAGCAGCAGCTCAACGAAGTCGCCCGCCAATTGGATGAGCTCTTGCGCCGCCAAGCCGAGCAGCTTTCCCGCCTCAATGTCCTCGAACAGTTGCAGGCCGCGCACGAAGGCTTCAGCGCTGGCACCGTAACCGCGCTCAAAAATGCCGCCAACGGCAACGTTCTCGGCTCGCTCGCGGAAAAAATCCGCGTGCCGGACCAATACATTGTCGCCATCGAGACGGCCTTGGGCCACAACTTGCAATTAGTCCTGGCTGAACAGCCCGAAACCGCCCGGCAAATCATTGAAGATCTCCGCGCCAATAAGAGCGGGCGCGCCAGCGTCGCTTCGCTGCGCCTGGCCGCTGTAGAGCATAATTCTTTGCCCGCCCCGTCCGGCGGGACAGCCGCGCTGAGTGTGGTTACCGCGGAGCCTTCGGTTGGGCCTCTCTTGCACCGCTTGCTCGGTCAGACGGTCATCGCGCCCGACCTGGCGGCCGCTACCGAAGCCTGGCGCTCCGCCAATGGCGCCTTTGATTTCGTGACGCCGGCGGGCGATTTGCTCAGCCGTCACGGCGTTTTTACCGGCGGTTATCTCAATGGCCATGATTCCAGTCGCGCCGCCGCGTCCATTCTTGGCCGCCAAAATCAAATTGCCGAATTGCGCCCGGCTGTCGCCCTCTTACAGGAGAACGTCGCGGAATTGAGCCGCCAGAAGGGCGCCCTCCTCAGTGAGCAAACCCAGCTCCAGGCCGGCTTGCAACAGGCGCAGACCGAGTTGCGCACGCAGGAAGTCGCCATCGCCACGCGCCAGGGCGAATTCAAGGCCTTGGAGAATTCCGCCCGCGTCCTTAGTCAAAAGATCGAAACCGTTGTCTATGAAATCAGCAGCCTCGCCGCCCAGGAAGCGGAAGGCGTCAGAAAAAGCGCGGCCTTGGCCGCGCAAGCCGCCGCCCTGGCCTCTCGCGAGCAGGAATGGCAGGCCGCCGTCACCCGCCTGACCGCCTCCCTGGATGCCTCGCGCCAGCAACGCGACGCCGCTAATGCCGCCCTCACCGAAACCAAAGTCGCGCTCGCGACGGAGGATCAACTGTGCAATTCCTTTATCGCCCAGAAGCGGCCCCTGGAGCAGCGCGTCATTGAATTAACAAACCTGGCCGCGCAACGCCGCGCGGAAATTCACTCCTTTTTGGAACGGAAACTCCAAGCCGAGGCCGAAATCGCTGAATCCCGGCAAAAAATCGAAGCTTTGCGGCACGAGCGGGAGCAGGTCAGCCTGCGCACCACGCAATTATTGACGGAGCAAGAAGGCATCGAAGCCCAGATCACCGAGGCCGACGGCGGATTGCGCGAGCAACGCCAGTCCTTGAACGCCTTCCAGCAGCAGCGCGGGGCCCTCGAAGTCGAGGTCGCGCAAAAAAACATGGCGGTGCAGAACCTGCGCGACCGCATCCGCGAAAAATACCAAAGCAATCTGGATGACGTGCGCGGCGAATGCATCACCATCACCCTGGCGGACGAAGGCCCGGCCCGCGTCCAGACCCTCACCCCGGAGGAAATGGCCCAAAGCGGCGTCGCCACGGATTGGGAGGAAGTAGCGCGCCAGGTGGCGTCGCTGCAAGAGCGGATCGATGAAATGGGGCCGGTCAACCTCGTGGCCATTGCCGAATATGAAGAGACCGAGCAGCGCTTCCAATTCTTGACAAAGCAGAACGACGACCTCGTTCAAGCCAAGGCGCAGTTGCTCGAAGTCATCAACCGCATCAACACCCAAACGCGCCAGATGTTCACCGAGACTTTTGAGAAAATCCGCGATAATTTCCGCGTCCTCTTCGTCGAAATCTTCGGCGGCGGCAAAGCCGATTTGACCCTGACTGACAACGGCGACGTTTTGGAAGCCGGCATCGACATCCTGGCTCGTCCGCCCGGCAAGCAATTGCAAAGCATCTCGCTGCTTTCCGGCGGAGAACAGACCATGACCGCCGTCTCCCTGCTTTTCTCCATCTATCAGGTCAAGCCCAGCCCGTTCTGCGTGCTGGATGAATTGGATGCCCCGCTGGACGAATCGAATATTAACCGGTTCATCCGCGTCTTGCAGAGATTCCTGGTCCATTCACAGTTTGTCATCATCACCCACAACAAGCGCACCATCGGCATGGCCGACGTGCTCTATGGGGTCACCATGCAGGAGCATGGCGTCAGCAAACTGGTCAGCGTCAAGTTCAACCAGGCCAACGGCTCGGACAATGGAGCAGGCAACGGCTCCAGCAACGGCCATACCCCCCCGGACAATGGATCGGGGAACGGCTCCGGCAACGGTCATGCCGCTCCGCAGGCACCGCCTGAGAACCTCTCGCTCGTGGGCGAGCCTGGCTCTTCTCGTCAGCGCGAGGAAAGCGTCGTCATGGCAAAGTAAACAAATAAGTATTGATTATGTCCGCGCATCATGACACAGGAGAGTTTGTGGATAGCGATTTCCAATCAGCACACCAAAACGGCATGGGTGCCCCGCGGACAGACGCAGGACCAGGGCGCCCCGCCATGCCCAACCGTCCGCCGACTCGCGAGGAGTTGGAAGCGCAGGTCAGTGAGAAACAGATCAAGCTGGCGGAGCTGAAGCGCGCCCAGGAGGAATTGGAGCGCGAACGGGCCGGCTTGGAGGAATTGCGCCGTCGCCAAACCGAGTTTCAAACCGGTCGCACCGAAATGGTTCATCACTTGGTCCGCGGCATTGGCTTGCTCGAAGAAACGGAACTGAGTTCCCGGCGCCAAGCCGGGGAAATGGCTCGCGCCCTGGCGGAGTTCCGCGAAACCGTTCACAAGATTCAATCGATTAACGAGCAAACCTGGACGCAGGAGAACTACAACGTGGAATTAACGCGCGCCTCCACCACGATTGAAAATGCCCGCATGGAATGGAATTCCGCCCGTTTGAAATTTCCGATGCTGGCGGGTGCATCCGCCGACGACGCCAGCCCCGCCAAAGAAAAACCCGCCTCCCCCCTGCTCGGAGCGGACCTGCTTCAACTTTCCAGAATCGGCCTGGCCTTTACCTGGCCAATAGTTCTGCTTGGCGCGGCCATCTTCCTGGTGTTATTGTTCCGGCGGTAAAACGTCCGGCAATGCTGTTCAAAAAAAATGGCGATCCCATCTCTCAACGTTCCCGCGCGCTGACCGCGAAGATTGCGGAGTTGGAAGCAAAGATTCAGAAGCTCCACGAGACCATCCAACCGGAGGACGGGCCCCGTTTTCGCTCCACCGCTTACCCCCAAGGCACGGCCGCCCCAAGCCCGGAACCGGTTTTCGAGCAGGTGGACCAAAACCAACTCAAATCCCCTTCCCCGCCCCGCCCCGTCCGGGCGGCTCAGTTAGGCGAGCTGAACACCCCCAAGCGCGGCCTGACTGGCCTCCTGGAACGCGTCAAGAAACATTTCACCGGCTCCGCCAGCTCCAATCCAAAACTGGTCAATTATCTGGCGGCGGGAAATGTCCAAGGGTTGCGTCCCTTGCGCTATGAGAAAAGAGTCGCGCGCAACCGTTTCCTGGCACTGACCCTTGTCTTCGTCGCCGTCCTTTTTGGAATATTCTATTTCCTGGCGCAACGCCACTAAACGGTAGCCAAGAAAACTTGAAATTGTGGGCGCCGCGCCAGCGACGCCCAAATTAGAAACCGCCTTATCAGGGACGCTTCTGCAAGGTCCATTCAAAAATGATCTTGACGGCATCGCCGCATTTCATCATTCCCAGGCCGAAATTAGGCGCCGGCGGCGGAATGCCATAGTCCGTCATCTTGACTGGAGCTGTGCCGGAAACTTTGATTTTCCCGCCGTCCAGGCATTCGATCGTCACCGGGAAAGCGACTTTATTGGTAACGCCGGCGATGAACAGATCGCCTTTGGTTTCGAATTCAAAAGGCTTGCCAGCAGCATGAGGCCCTTTGAAGTTCAATTCCTTCAAAGTGAAAATAATGGTTTTAAATTGATCGTCTTTCATCGCCCCTTGCATCAGGTGGTCCATGACTTCAGGCAAGTGGTCCGCCTTGCTATGCACGGATTCAACGGGAATGATGACGCGCGCTTTGGCGGGAATCTTCGTGTCCTGCGCTCCGGCGATCGACGTTTGCGCCGGGTCCAGTTGCACTCCGGCGCCCAGTTCCAGGAAACCGCCGATCAGCGTGCCTTCCATTTCCCAGTCATGCAGGCTGGACGTGCCATCGACTTTGACGTCGTTGCCGCGGGGTTGGGCGCTGTAGCGGGTTTGAGCCTGGCTCATGGCGGGTAGGCCGAGACATAAGGCCAAGGCGAGAAAACCAGCGGAGCAAGTGCCGCGCTGGCGAGGTGTTGGGGGGATTTTCATATTTCGAACCATTCTTTTTGGAATTCAATTTTTTGCTTTTTCACCGCGGCTTGGTTGGCGGTGATAGCAATGATGGTGGCGTCAAGGCCATCGCGCCAATTGGCGGCTGGATAAGTGATGAGAGCTTTGATTTTATCGCCCAAAGCGCTTAAATCGCTGTCGCCGTAAAGATCGATATAATCTTTGACGGTGGCGCTAATCTGGCCGCAATTTTGGTTGAAAGCCTCCAAGGCATAGTAGAGCGGAGAAAACTCATACGGTTTGAAGGAGACGGCGTCCCCGGCCAGGGCCGTCTGTTTGCTCCCGCCGGCAATCAGTCCGATGCCCGTTTCCCTGTAAAATATATCCTTGCGGGCGTACACTTCCCATCCGAGAAGATTGGCATCCACTTCTTTGAAAAGCCATGCCTTCGAGTCTCTCACCATGATGGTGGCGGAAACGCCATAATACAGTTCATACAGGTCATCGAAAGAACTGCAAAGCGTGGCATCGTAGAGGTACTGGACACCTTTCGGAAACTCAAAGACCGCCTGCACGGTGTCTGGGACGTCGCGGTTATGGTCCCCTTGCCAAAGAATGGTCGAACTGAATCCGGTGACGGCCACGGGAAGTTTCTTGAGGAACCAGCAAGCGACGTCCGTTTGATGAATGCCTTTCTCCCCGATCAAGCCGGAACTGGTGGCTTGGTGGAGGTGCCAATTGAGCGCATCCTCGCGGTCCTGCTCCCCAGCGCTGCGCGCCCAACTGTCTTTCTTGTGCCACTGGGCCCGCGCCATGACATTGGTGCCAATGGCCCCCGACCGAATGAACGGCACTAAAAAGTTCCGTTGCGGATGGGAACGCTCCTGCAACCCGGCCTGGAAAACCTGTTTGACCGCGTCGCGCGCCGCTTTGGCAATGGCCTTGGCGTCCTCTATCGTATTAGCCAGGGGCGCTTCGCAATAGACATGCTTGCCCGCGGCCAGCGCGGCCAGAACGATGTCTTTGTGCTGATGGGTTGGGGTGGCGACAACAACGGCTTGAACATCGACGTCTGCCAGCAATTCTTTATAATCCTTGTACTGCTTGGCTTTGGGCGCTTCCTTCGCGGCGCGTCTCATGGCGCTGGGATAATGATCGCAGATCGCGACAACCGGCGAGCTGGGCACATGCGCCAGCGTGCTCAGGATTTCGCGGCCCCACTCGCCCAGGCCAATGACGCCAAAATTGACCAGCGGCGGCGGCGGCTTGGTGGTCAGCCCGGAGCTATTGGTCGCGGCCGGTTTAGGGGTATCCTCCGCGCGCAATTCCACTCCACCCATCATGGCCATGAAAGTGGCGAGGGAGGTTTGCTTCAGAAATTCCCGACGGTTCGGTGAGGGCAAATTATCTTGTTCGTTCATGTCCTAATACTAAAGCAAGCCATGATAAGACGGACAAAAGCAAGCAGGAATTCGAGAAGGGTTGAGAAAGCCTCAAAAGGGCGTGAGAAAATTCTTCGTGAATTTCCTGGGACGCCCCTGATTTACGGCGGTGGAGACATGTTAGCTTTTGCCGATCCAGCCTGACTGCTCCTCCCATGAAGGCAAAAGGAGCGACATTTTCCGGTCGAGGTGGAAGTCAATTCTGGTTGGGGGGATACGAGCGTCGTAATGTTGTCGAAGGAAATTGTGTTTTTCGGCGTAAAGTTGTGTTTTTACGTTTGGGTTCGGCACCGGGGCGTTGTGTTTTTTGGCGTGGTTTTGCCTGTGTGAATGGGGAGCTTCCAATGGGAGATGGTTCCCGCGGCGGTTCCGCTGGCGGCGGCGTCGGGACGGCCTGGGGCGGCGGCTGGGGGGCGGCTTCCAACTGGAGGCGGTCTTGTTCGAGGGCGAGCTTTTTTTCTTGCAGGGCCAGGGTTCTTTCCCGCAGGCGCAGGCGGAGAAGGGACAGGAAGAGGGCGGCGTCTTGTTGGAGGAGGGCTTGTTCCAGAAAGAGGGCGGCGGCGGTGGCTTCGATGGCGGCCAGGCTGGCGGGCAGGTCGCATTGCGCTTCGAATTGGCGGAATTTGTCCAGGCGGGCGCCGAGGCCGCTTTGCATGCGCTGTTGCTGCCGCCATTGGAGGAAGCGGGCGTAGGTGGTGGGCCAGCGGAGATCGATGCCGAGGCGTTCTTTGATCTGGGCGATGGCCTGGGCGCGGGTCATGGCGGAGTCCAGGTCACAGGCCCAGTCGATTTCTTCCTTGGAGCGGGATTTGAGCTGGGCCAGGGGTGGAGGTTTGACGGAGGCCGAGGGCGCCTCGGCTACTGCTTTGGCGGAAGTGTTCTCGAGGCGGGTTTGGGTCGCAGCAGGCTGTTCGGCGCTGGTCAAATCAGTTTCTAATATATCCAACATGCGGCGATGATACCGCGTCCGGCGTCAAACTAAAATCCTACGGAAGGACTTTTGGACGAAACCTGACAAATGGCACTCCTGCGCCAGCACCCGCGCGGGGAAATCTCCCCAATGAGCCGTCCACCGAAAAGGAAGGTCCCCCCCGGGGGGGGCACAGCGGCTCAATTTAGCTCAATTTAGCTCAATTTGGTTCGGGTTCAGGGGGAAAGCAGACTCTCCTGGCCGGCGTCGGGGCCGTATCCTTCACCGATGCCAGGGATTTGGCGGAAGTGTTTTCGAGCCGGGTTGGGGTCGCGGAAGGCTCCGAGCATCGGACTGCGTTACACCAAGGAAACGAAGGCAACGAAGAGTTTTGTTCGGCGCTGGCGAAATCAGTTTCCAATATATTCAACATGCGGCGATGGTGCCACGTCCGGCGTCAAACTGAAAACCTATGGAAGGATTTTTGGACGAAATCCAAAGTTGTCTGCCGGCTGGCTCGGCATCCAGCTCAAATGTCGCAATGTTTATTGTGAAAGCACGACCTCAGTGTCCCAAAAAGCAGTTAAACAAGCGCTCTTCTTGCAATCATTGGAAGCTTTTCATAGGCGACGCGAGTCGATACATTTGGCTCGTGTCCAGAAACCTCAGGAATAAAGTTGATACGGTTAGAGCGTCGCGTGACGGGCACGAATTTCATGAAGCTTGGGCGGCACGTCAATCCTTGCGGCTCATATTGCATCGCGACAATTTGGTCGGTATCGCAGTCGAGGGCTTAGCGGTCGAGGATCAAAAGCACGCGTCTTCGGAGACTGTTGAAATTGCTGACTTGGTCTTTTATTACGGCGCGCATCCGCGATTCAGGGACTCAAGCGAAGTTTGTATCACTCAAGCAAAATACTCGATCTCCAAGGCCAAACTTGCGTCTTAAACCCCCATTAAAACTTGCTGAGAACACCGCGGGCCGTATTCTCCCGTCGTGGCTTCACATGCTGAGATCATCGCCGGGTTAATGGAGCCGGGGCTTATTCCCGTGATTCGCGCGGAAAACGCGGAGGACGTGCTGCTGATTTGCGAGGCCTTGGTGGCTGGAGGCATCACTGCCCTGGAAATCACCATGACCACGCCGAATGCCCTGGAATGCATCGGCCACGCTTCGCGGCATTTCGCGTCCAAGGCGATCACGGGCGCGGGCTCGGTGACGACGCCGGAAATGTGCCGGGCGGCCATCGCCGCGGGAGCCTGTTTCATTGTCACACCGATCATGCGGCCGGAAATCGCCGGCGTTGCCAAGGCCGCGGGCTGCGCGGTCATATTGGGCGCGTTCACGCCGACGGAAGCCCAACTGGCCTATGAAGCCGGGGCGGATTTCGTCAAGATTTTTCCAGCGGAAAGTCCGGGCTTTATCAAAGCGATGCGGGCGCCGCTGCCGCACTTGAAAATCATTCCCACCAGCGGCGTGACCCTGCAAACCGCGCCGGAATTCCTGGCCGTCGGCTGCGTGGCCTTGGGCGTCGGCTCAAATCTGGTGTCGCCCAAATTGATTCGCGAAAAAAATTGGGCGGTGATGACGCGCCTGACCAAGGAATTTGTGTCGATTATGCGCAAGCATCGCAAGCCATGAAATCTTGGCTTACGGCACAAGAATAATTTTCCCAGCCGCTCCGGGCTCAAGGACCAATTGATGGGCGCGGGCGGCTTCCGCAAGAGGTAGTTCCACGTTGATGACGGGCTTGAGAGTGCCATTCTCCAAACCCGCCCTGAGCGCCGCATGGATCGCGCGTTTTTCTCCGGCGTTGATATTAAAGAGAAGCATGCCGCGAATGTCGGCGTCGCGCATCATCGCCTCCCGGGCGTCCACTTCCACCTTGCCGCGGTTGCCAATGACGACCACGCGCCCCTGTTTGGCCAGAATCGTCAGGTCTTTGCCGAGGTTCACATTGGCCAGCATTTCCAGGATAATGTCCACGCCTTGGTTCTGCGTCAGTTGCATCAATTGCGCTAGATAGTCCGGCTGGCGATGGTTCAAGACATGAGCAGCGCCCAAGGAGCGCGCCAACTGCTCGCCCTTCTCCGAACCAACCGTGCCGATAACCCGCAAGCCAGCGGCGCGAGCCAGTTGAATCGCGGCCGTGCCAACGCCGCCGCTGGCTCCGTGGATGAGCACCGTTTCGTCCGCCACAGCACGCGCGCGCTGAAACAAGGCGCGATAAGCCGTGGCGAAGGGAATGTTCACCCCTGCCCCTTCGGCAAACGTCGTTTTGTCCGGCAGCGGATGAACGTCCGCCGCCTCGCAGAGAGTGATGCTGGAATAAGTGCCCGTGACGCTCCCGCTGGTATAGACGCGGGTCCCCGATTTGAGATCGCGGACGGCAGCCCCGACCGAGGCCACTTCTCCCGCGGCATCCGTGCCGGGCGTGTAGGGAAGTGGGAGCTTGGGGTTCATGCCGGAGCGCAAGTACGTTTCCACAGGATTTACGCCAACGGCCCGCACATAAACAACAACTTGAGTTGGACCAGGATCAGGGTCAGGAACATTTTTCAGTTGCATGACTTCCGGCCCGCCGAATTGATGGATGCGAATGGCTTTCATATCGTCGCAGTAACGTGTTGCGCCAAAGGCCGTGCGTCAAGCCAAGGCAGGGTGACCACGGATTTCACGGATAACACGGATAAAGAAATCTCATCCGTGAAAATCCGTGAAATCCGTGGTCAAAATCAGTCCCGGCACGAGCGTGAGATTAAAACTTTCCCGGTAGGGCGGGCAGTCCTCTGCCCGCAGGGGGGCGCGCACGGAGTGAACGCACCTACCTCGTCCGGCACTTATCGCGCCATGGGTGGCTCTCAGCCCAAAAGCGCCTAAAAATAAATCCAAAACTTTTCCCTCTCTCCATTGTCAAATCAAGTATGAGACAAACGCCAAGACTTGGAACTATACCAGTCATCACCATCCAAGTCCAGGCCGCTGACGGCGAGCGGCTATCCAAGGCGACTGTCGTCTGCATCAACCGCTCTACGAACACGACACTGAACGGCGACACGATCGAAGGAGGCGGGGAACGGTTTCAAACGGATACCGAGGGACGGTTCACCCTTCCGCTGGACGGCAAGAATGTCGCCCTACTCGTGGCCAACGAAAAGGGATTCTGCCTGATGCAAACACGTGACCTTGCGAAGCATCCGACGATGACTCTGCAACCGTGGGGTCGGATCGAGGGCGTGCGATTGAACCGGGGGCATCCCCTGGCCAACGCGCATATGGCCTTCACCCTAAACAGTCGGTTCCTGGTGTCGGCGGATCTGGAGTACGACATACAGGAGGGGCTTGGAATCCAGGATAATAAAGCTGTAACGGATTCAGAAGGGCGTTTTGTTTTTGAGCGCGTTCCTCCCGTCGAAGTCAGCCTCAGAGAAATGCACAATAAAACACGCGGCCTGGTCGCCAGAATGAACGTAAAGCCCGGCGAAACAAACCGAATCACAATTGCCACCGAAGGCCGGACGGTGGTGGGGCGCTTCGAACCGGAACCGGGATTAACCAATCAGTTCGATTGGGCTGAGGGCGACGGATGGCTCTCGCTGGATGTCGATGTCCGGGGCGTGGCACAGCTTCCCTCCATTCCGCCTGAGTTTGACACCTTCGAAGCTCGGGGCAAGTGGTGGCGCAATTGGGCTCTGACAGACGTAGCCCGACAGCGCTTCGGCGCCCTTTCCAGGAATCGCCTGCTTGAAATCCGTTCCGATGGCACCTTTGTCGCGGACCTGGTCGAGCAGGGTTCTTACCGAATCACCGGCGCATGGCCGGCAAATGGCCGGCGCGTAGCGTTGCTCAACAAGGTGGTTGAAATTCCCGCCGCCGGGACGAATACCGGCGATGCGCCTTTCGACTTGGGCAAATTCACGGTCCAAGCGACAGCAATCCTGAAGGTCGGCGACGCGGCGCCTGATTTCAGCGTCAAGACCCTCGACGACAAACCGCTGAAGCTCTCTGAGTGCCGGGGTAAATACGTGCTGCTGGATTTTTGGGCCACTTGGTGTGGACCATGCAAGGCGGAGATGCCCAGTATAAAGGCGACCTATGAGGCTTTCGACGGAGATGAACGGTTTGCGATAGTTAGCCTGAGTCTGGATTCAGAATCCGCGGCCCCAAGGAAGTTCGCGAGCGACGAAGGCATTTCGTGGACACAAGGTTTTCTTGGCGAGTGGGCAAAGGACAAGGTAACGACGGATTATGGGGTCTTCGGAATTCCCGCCATTTTTTTTGATTAGTCCGGAGGGCAAAGTGCTGGCCACCGATCTGCGCGGTTCAAAGATTAGGGAAGCGGTGGCTGCGGCATTGGCACATTGATGAACGGAACCACTTTTATGACAGGAAAATGACAGCGAGTAACCACGGATGGAACGGCCGCACGGATAAAAAACTCTTCATCCGTGCCATCCGCGAAATCCGTGGTCAAAATCTGCGTATGAACTCCCTTCAACCCAAAGTAAAGGCGCGGCAGGGTTTCACTTTGATCGAACTGTTGACGGTTGTTGCCATCATTGGCATTCTAGCCTCGCTCCTGCTTTCAACCCTTGCCAGAGCCAAATCCCAGGGCGTTTCGGCTTCCTGCAAGAATCACCTCAAACAGTTGGGGCTGGCGCTGGAAATGTATGTTAATGACAATCGCCGGATCTACCCGGACGCCAACGCCCTTTGGTTCGACGCGCTTGCCGGCTATTCTCCGTTGCAATGGACCAATCGGGCTTATCATTGTCCGGGTTACAGAGGGGATATTTCGGTTTACGCAGGCACCCTCCCGCACGATCCGGTGGGCAGTTATGCTTACAATGCTTCCGGCGTGGGAGCTTACGACTCCCGTGCCTCCCTATACGTTAAGGGGATTGCGCGCTATGGTCTGGGCGACACTCACAAGCACCATCCGCCGACTTCGCAGTCCCAGATTGTCGCGCCCAGCGAGATGCTGGCCATTGGCGAATCCCGTCACCGAGGGGAAAGCCAGGTCTCCAACGCTTCTGGTGTTTTTGTGATGTATTGCGGCAACTTTGCGGGGTCGCCGTGGGGAGTCCTTTTTCCAAGTTATTATTACGGCTCCCCGCCCCTGCCGCAAAGGCACGGCACCAATTACAATCAGCTCTTTTGTGACGGGCACGTTACGGCGATGAATCCGCGAATCCTATTCAATCCCACCAACAGCGCCGCGCTATGGAATTATGACCACCAGCCACACCCGGAATTATGGGTTGGGCTTAATCTTTACTGACTTGTGGTGGGGACGCCCCTGCCAGGCAAAGATCCGTTGCTCAGTCCCTAAGTCCTCGCTTAACGATCGCGCCGCGCCTGAATGCTTTGATAGGAATTGGCTTGTAATGGAAAGATGTGGTCGGCGAGACGCCGACCACAGCGACCGAGACGGTACCGAGACGGTCGCGCTCCCCAAGCCATGAGATCGGTCACGAAGTCGTTGAAAGTGCGTTTGGTTTACGATTACGATGAGGAATGAGTTGTAACGTCGAGCAAACCTGGGTGCTGGACCCGGAAGTGGTTTTCCTCAACCACGGGTCGTTTGGAAGCTGTCCGCGAGCGGTGCTGGAGTTTCAGCAGGGGTTGCGCGACCGGATGGAGCGCCAGCCGGTGCAGTTCCTGGTCAGAGACCTGGAACCGTTGCTCGATGAGGCGCGCGGCGCGCTGGCCCGATTCGTCGGCGCCGAGCCGGACAACCTCGTTTTTGTGGCCAACGCGACCAGCGGCGTCAATACGGTGTTGCGTTCGCTTGTGTTCGAGCCGGGAGACGAACTACTGGTCACGGATCATGAATACAATGCTTGTCGCAACGCGCTGGAATTCGTGGCGGGCCGAAGCCGCGCCAAGGTGGTAGTGGCACGGATGCCGTTTCCGTTTCAATCAGCGGGACAACTGGTCGAAGCCGTTCTCAGCCGAATCACGCGGCGCACGCGGTTGGCGCTGATCGACCACGTCACAAGCCAAACCGCGGTGGTGTTGCCGATGGCGCAAATTGTGGCCGAGCTGGCCCAACGCGGCGTCGATACGCTGGTCGATGGCGCGCATGGACCGGGAATGGTGCCATTGCAACTGGAACAGTTGGGCGCGGCTTATTATACCGGCAATTGTCACAAATGGCTTTGCGCTCCAAAAACGGCGGGGCTCCTCTATGTGCGGCCGGACAAGCAAGCGGCCATCCATCCGCTCGCCATCAGTCATGGTTATACCACGCCACGCAAAGACCGTTCGCGCTATCAGATTGAATTCGGCTGGGCCGGAACTTGGGACCCGACTCCCTGTCTCAGCGTGCCGGAAGCCCTGCGTTTTCTGGGCAGCCTGCAACCGGGAGGCTGGCCGGGAATCATGGAGCGCAACCGCGGCTTGGCGCTGGCGGGGCGCAACCTGCTGTGCCAGACATTACAAATCGCCCCGCCGTGTCCCGAAACCAATATTGGTTCGATGGCCTCGGTCCCGCTGCCGCCGGGGAACGCTGTGGAGGCGCCGTCCTCGCCCCTCTATATTGACCCCTTGCAGGACCAATTGCTCGCCCGGCATCGAATCGAGGTCCCGGTCATCCCCTGGCCGGCGCCGGGGCAAAGACTGCTCCGCATTTCCGCCCAACTTTACAACAAGATTGAGGACTATCAATTGCTGGCCGAAGCTCTGCGGGAATCGCTCAACCAAGGGCCGGCGGGTCAATGTTTGACGATCGCGGGCAGATAGATATTAAAAGCGGTGCCTTCGCCGACCTTCGAATGGACATGCAGGCAGCCGCGCGCCTCTTTGAGTAGGCGGTGGACAATGGCTAATCCCAAGCCGGTGCCTTTGCCAGGCGCCTTGGTCGTGAAGTAAGGTTGGAAAATCTTCGGCAACACATCCGGTGGTATGCCCGGGCCGTTGTCCCGCACGGTCAGCCGCAACAAAGGCGGCGTATTGGCGAAGCCTTGTCCGTAGAGAATGCGATCATTCAGCCCTTCATGGATAACCGAGAAGTCCACTCCCGTTTCCAGCAACAGCCCGCAAATCTCGACCGAGTGAGGTTGGGCGGAGCATTGCAAAGCGTTGATCGCCAGATTGAGCAGAATCTGAATGAGGTCCGTGCCATTGATCTGGAGCTCAACGTTTTGCGGCAGCGATTCGATTTTTAATGTATTCCCGCCCATGCTCGGATGCACATTCAATAATTCGCGCAAATCCTCCAGGATTTGATTGACGCTGACCTTGGCCGGCCCGCCCGGGTTCTGCCGCATGAAGCTGAGGTAACGGTGCGAGATCTCAATGCAATTGCTGACCTGCCGCGTGATGCGCCGCAACCGGTCCTTCACCATCTCCATGTCTTCCCCTTCCAGCCGGTTGGACTCGCCCATGCGCTGGTTGATAATCTGGATGAAGCCGGAGATAATCGTCAGCGGGCCGTTGATGTCGTGGATGATGCTGGCGTAAATGTCCCCCCGCGCGCGGGTAATCTCCTCCTGTAGGCGCTGATCCTGCAATTCGGTCTGAAGCGCCGCCAGCTTCTGGTTGTTGGAACGGACCTCGTCCCCGAAGGTTTGCCGTTCCATCGCGGTGGCGACGGCTTTGCGGATGGTGGAAACGTCAAAAGGTTTGTTAAGGTAATCACAGGCGCCCAGGCGCAGTGCTTGCCGGATCGTGTCCACCGTCTCGTAAGCGGTCAGCATAATGACCTCAATCGAGGGTTGCACCGCTTTGAGCTTCTCCAACAACTCCGTTCCGCTCATCCCGGTCATGCGGATGTCCAGGACCGCGGCATTGATGACATGCTCCCTGGCTAGGGCCAGGGCTTCAGGGCCATTGGAGGCCAGAAGAAGGTTGTACTCCTCTTTAAATACAACACGCAATGATTGCCGTGGGCCTTCCTCATCATCGACGATGAGCAAGGTCCGGCGCGGTTTCTCCGCCGGAGTCATTCCGGCGTCAGAAGTGGTACCCGAGGTTGACGCTAATAGCATGGCTTAAAAATTCGTAATGGCCATCAATTGCCGGCGAGAGCGTATCTCCGGTGATCGAGCGAGACGGGCCCCACGCCAGTTGATAGGCCGCGTCCCACGAAAAATGCTTGTAATTCTTGCCCACGCCAACGCTGAAAATATGCCGGTCTGAATCCGCGATCAACGGATTGAAAGTGCTCGAAGGAACCGAGTTCATGCTATACATGTAACCGCCGCTGATCCGCCAGCCATCACCAATGTAGCGCGTGGCGCCAAAGTCGAGCATCCAGCTTTGCGCCCATTGAAACGGCAGATTCTCGCCCAGCGGACTGATCGACAAAACCTTGAGGGTGCTCCAATCGCTCCAATTGGCATCGGCCTCAAAGTTCCACTTGTCCGTGGGCCGGAAGGAATAACCAAAAGCAAGAGTTTGTGGAAAATGATAATTGGCGGTGGCGCCGGTATTGCCGGTAAAGGGCGGGACGGGAACCGTCGCATGTCCGGAGTAATTCATATCCGTAGCGCTGCGATAGGTGATGCCGACGGCATGCTGATCAGCCGGACGCCACAGAATCCCGGCGTTGTAGCCGACATCCACGTCGCGCCCGCGGAAATGGTTGACAAACCCGGGATATTCTTTCAGATCAGCCTGCGAGTAATTGAGGCTCGGCCCGGCCGCGACGGACAGAAAGTGAAACGGCTGCCAGGCCACAACCGGGCTCACCGTATAATAATGAATTTCCCCCGTTTCACCGCTGGCGAGGAAAGGCGCCGAAGTCGGCCATTCCATCCGCAAACCGTAAGGGGAGTAAGTGCCCAATCCCAAGGTTAAGTGGTATTTGGCGATGCTGTAAGTGGAAAAAACCTGCGGCAACGCGGCCCATTGCGTCTTGCTGTCAATCGACGCTGCCCCGTTTTTGTAGTTGTCACCATAGACAATTCCGTAAGCGCCCACGGACATGGAGGCGCCGGGCAATTGCGAAATACCGGCTGGATTATAGAAGACCGCCGCCGGGTCATCAGCCGTCGCCACGAAAGCGTTGCCCCGCGCCGTGGCAAAGGCATCTTGGTCCGGCAGCGCGATGCCCAGGCCGAACACAGCAGGCGGCGCGCAGACGAGACCGGCAACCGCTCCCGCCAATAGACAAACTATCGGAGACGAGTCGCGGCGCTGTTTTATTGAAAAGTTGTTCTGGTTAATCATTTCTTATCCAGACTTGTCGCAAAGAAAAGCGACCCCGACAAGGCAAATCTTCCAACTTTCGCCCCCCCCAGGGCCCGCAATATCTCCGGTTTACCCCAGGATGCGCTTGCCCTCGGTCAGGAAAATCCCTTGAAAATTCATTTCCAGCGCCTGCGCGTTGCTCGCCTTGGCCAGCGCCTCTTTCTGCGAAACCACGCCGTCCTTGACCAATTGGAAGAGCGACTGGTTGAAATTAATCATCCCTTCTTCCCCGCCGGTTTCGATGGCCGCTCCCAGCTTTTCCAGGCGGTTCTCCTCGATCAGTTTCCGCACTGTGCCGGAATTGATCATAATCTCCTGGGCCGGTGCCATGCCGCCCGCAATTTTGGGGACCATCCGCTGGCAAACGACCGCTTGCAGCGTGGCGGCCAATTGCCGGCGAATCTGCTCGCGCTCGTCCGGCTTGAAGAAATCCAAAATGCGGCCGACCGATTGCGCGGCGTTGGTCGTGTGCAAGGTGGAAAGGACCAAATGGCCGGTGTCGGCGGAGCTCATCGCGGCGGAAAAACTAATGGCGTCGCGCATTTCGCCAATCATGATCACGTCAGGGTCCTGCCGCAGCACGTGGCGCAGCCCCTCGTAAAACGAAGGCGTGTCCAAGCCGATTTCCCGCTGCTCTACAATGGATTGATTGTCTTCGAAGACGTATTCGATCGGGTCTTCCAGCGTGATGATGTGCTTGCGGCTATTGGCGTTGATATGCTCTATCATCGCCGCCAGCGTGGTTGATTTGCCGCATCCCGTGGAACCGGCCAGCAGCACAATGCCCCGCGGCGACTCGGCAATATTGCGCAAAATCGGCAAAAGACCCAGCTCCTCAAAGCTTGGCACCTGCGTCTTGACAAAGCGCATCGCCAGGCACGGCTGGCCTCGTTGATAAAAACAATTGGTGCGGAACCGGCCCACCCCCGGCAAAAAATAGGAAAAGTCACATTCGTGATTGTTTTCCAACTCCTTCTTGGCATGGCGCGGCACGATCTGATCCACCACCTTGTCCATCCACTCTTCTGTGGGAAAGGGCCCCTCCACGTTGATCAGCTTGCGGTTAATGCGAAAGACGATGGGCGTGGCGATTTTTAAATGAACATCAGACGCCCCGCCCTCGACGGCGGCCGCCAAAATGCGATGAAAGATTTCCATCGCCTCACTCTACAGCGTTGTCCCGCGGAAGCCAATCAAGAATACGCCAGCAAACGCGCCTGCGATTGCCGCGAGACGTGGGTGAAGAGCATGGAAATGGCATATCCTTTGGCCCCGCTGCCGGCGCATTCAACCACCACTCCCGTGAAGTTCACTTTCTTGGTGCCGTTGGGACCTTGCAACGTCACGGTCATTTCGGTCCAGGGGACAAGGGGAACATCATTATGAAATTCAATGCCGTTCTTTCGAATGCGCACGGAATTGACAGGAATTGTCAAACATTGGGTTGGGCGGGGAGACAGGCCGAGGAAATGATTGTTTTCTGCTTTTCTAGCGCTCATACCTATGAAAATAGCACTGAAAACGGGGTCGTCAACCTGATTTTCAGGCCGGCCGCAACAGTTTCTCCTTCAACCGCGAGGCTGGAAAACACCGGCGATTTCGCGTTGGATTTCCTCCGCTTTCTCCCGCGGATTTAAAGCATTTCTAATAGGTCGCCCCACCACAATATAATCCGCCCCTTTCAAAAACGCTTCCGTGACCGTTACCACTCTTTTTTGGTCGTCCGCCGGCCGGTTGAGCACGGGACGAATGCCCGGGGAGATAATCATAAACTTATGGCCATGCGTTTTGCGCAATTCTTCCACTTCCAGGCCAGAGGAGATAACGCCGGCGCAACCAATTTCCAAAGCCCGCTTCGCCCTCGAGAGCACGAGGGTCTTGGCATCGCAGGCAAAGCCCAAATCCTTCAGGTCGCCGTTATCGAGGCTCGTCAATACGGTCACAGCCAGGATCTCAACGTCGTTTTTTCCCGCGACCGCCGCCCGCAATATCTCATCGTTGCCATGCACCGTGGCGAAGGACACTCCCCTGCCCTTTAATTGCGAAACCGCCAGCTTGACCGTCTCCGGCACGTCAAAGAACTTTAAATCCACAAAAATCTTCTTTCCCCGTTCTTTCAGCCAGTCGATCAGCTCATAATAGCCGCCCGCCATGAATATTTGCAGACCCAGCTTGTAAAACTGCACCGCGTCACCGAGCTGCTCGACGCATCGCTTGGCCTCCTCGGGCGTCGCAACGTCCATGGCGAAAATCAGGCGGTCACGGACAGGAATATTCTTTTCCGAAGGTTGGTTCACCGCAGCTTTTTCAGATGTTGCGCCTGTCATGATCGGAGAGCCTAACCGCGCGGCGGAACGGATTCAACTGTCTTCCGGCCGGCTATAGATTTGCAGAAATGAGCCTTTTCCTTGAACGAGGAATTCTCCTCGCGCACAGGAGGCTGGAACGAGACAAAACTGGCCCGCGGCCAGCGCCACGGAAGGGCCTTCCCCCGCGATCCGCACCGTTCCTTCCAAGACTCCCACTATTTGCATGCGCCCATCCGACACGGGCATCTGCTCACCGCTCTCCAGTTTTCTAAGGTTCACCTCGAAGAGTTCATTTTTTACCAGGCGCCGGATCATGCCGGGACGGCCAGGAACAAAATCCCCTGCCAGCAAAGGCGGCTCGAAGTCCGAAAAATTGATGCTGGCCAAAGACTGCGGCAGATGCAATTCACGGCCCTTTCCACCGCGGTCCACCCGGTTCCAGTCAAAAACGCGGTAGGTCGTGTCGGAATTCTGCTGCACCTCAAAAATCACCGTCTCCGCTCCCAAGGCATGGACGCGCCCACTGGGGAGAAACATGGCGTCACCGCGGTGAACGGCGATACGATGAAAGCACTCCGCCACCGTTTGGCCGGCCAGCTTGCGTTCAAATTCCACACGACTGACGCCCTTCTTCAAACCAACAAACAGCTCCGCCGCCGGTCCGGCATGGGCCACGTACCACATTTCCGTCTTTGGTTCGCCGCCTAGTTTCGCCGCCACCGCGGCTGGCGGATGGACCTGCAACGACAGCTTGGCCTGGGCGTCGATAATCTTGATCAGGAGAGGAAATCGCGCCGGCATGGGAACAAGCGGGCCAAGCAATTCGGTCGGACACTGTTCCATCAGCCATCTTAAGCTTTTGCCCTGCAACGGGCCGTTCGCCACCACGCTTTCATCCCCAGGACGGTCGCTGATCTCCCACGATTCACCGACCGCCAAGCCCGGCGGCAGACTCTTGCCGTAAAGGGATTCCAGATTTCGGCCACCCCAAAGGCGCTCCTTGAAAATGGGTTGAAAGACGAGTGGATAAAGCTTCACAGCGATTGAATCTCTGGCTGCCCTGAATGTGAATTGCCATTGCCATTATGCGATGGTTCGCTCTTCTCCGCCTCGGGCGCAGCTAGGGTGATGGCACTCTTGGGTTTGATCTCCAAGAACTGGCCGTAAGCCCGGTACTTTTGATAGCGGGACTTGAGACGTTGCGTGCCGGGGACTCTGAGCAGATGGGCCAGATTGGTTTTAAGGGCTGTTTTCAAAGATTGAGCCGTCGTCCCCCAGTCCTGGTGCGCTCCTCCCAGCGGTTCGGGCACAATTCCATCCACCAGGCCCAATTCCATCAAATCCGCCGCGGTGATGCGCAAGGCTTCGGCAGCTTTGGCAGCCGCCGTGCGGTCTTTCCACAGAATCGCCGCGCAACCTTCCGGGCTAATCACCGAATAGTAGGCGTTCTCGAGGATCATAACGCGGTCCGCCACTCCGATGCCCAAGGCGCCTCCCGATCCGCCTTCACCGATGACCACCGCCACAATCGGGACATCCATCAGCATCATCTCGCGCAAATTCACCGCGATCGCCTCGGCCACGTGCCGTTCCTCCGCGCCAATTCCGGGATACGCCCCTGCCGTATCGATCAGCGTCACAATCGGAATGCAGAATTTATCCGCCATTTTCATCAAGCGCAACGCCTTGCGATAACCTTCCGGGTGCGCCGAGCCGAAATTGCGCTTAATATTCTCTTTGGTGTCGCGCCCCTTTTGGGTGCCGATGACCATCAACCGCTGATCGTCCAATTTTGCGAAGCCCCCCACCATGGCCTGGTCGTCGGCGAAGAGCCGGTCCCCATGCAGTTCGCAAAAATCCGTGAAGATCGCCGCAATATAATCCAGCGTAAAAGGCCGCCTGGGATGCCGCGCGATTTTAATGCGGTCCCACGGGCTTAATTGCGAGAAAATCTGCTTCTTGGCTTCCTTATATTTCCTTTCCAACTCAGCGATTTCTTTGTCGCTGCTCGTTTCCGGATGTTTTTTAAGGTCGTCCAGCTTCCGTTGCAGATCCAAAAGCGGTTTCTCGAAATCGAGCTGATGTTTCATGCGACCGATAGTTTAGATTCTCCGAGCCTCACAGGCAATCGAGAAAAAATGAGGCAATGAGGCACGGCGTTTATTCCCGCCCCACATCAGGCAAGGAAGCGGGCGATCCGGAGGTGCGATTAAAAGTCACCAGGCACGGTAGGGCGCGTCACTCCGTGCGCGCCGTCTCGGCGGGCAGGGAACCGCCCGCCCTTAAACTGGAATTCACCCGAGGCCTTCCAGAACCGATTTGTAAACCAATGAGGACGCCGTAGCGTCCTCATTGTTGATATTAACAGGCCCTTCCGAGGAGCCTGGCTTAGGCCTAATTGCCGTTTAAACCAGTTTGATCAGAAACCGGGACTGGGACAATCGAAAAACCGCCGACGTTCGTGGAGTTAATGACAATGCCCGCGCCAACCATCCCAATGGAAGCGTTATTGCCATTTTGCAACACAGCCCCCTGGAGTTTGTAAGTAGCAGAGGTATTGGTATCGACAACCGTGCCGGTGATCAGCCCGGTCTTAGAGATCACCATGGTGGACACCCCATCCGATCCGATCGTTCCTTCCTCGGAAATCGCCAGGGTCTCGTCATGAAATGACACGTTAGGGACGGTGTAACGCAGCGTCACCAATTGATTGGTGATGACCCGGTAATCACCCTTGGCCGGCGGCGTAAAAGGCGAAGAATACAAGGCCATCCAGTATCCGGCCGTGCTGTTCGTCACAATCCACGACAGGGTGTTGCCCATATTCGTGTTGCCATAAATATTCGTCGCCATGACAAGCGGACCAAAACTACCAGAGCCTCCCTCATTCGTAACGCCTCCCAATTGGAGCCAACCCCAAATTGCGCCGTGTTCGACGCTCTTGACGGGATACAGTCCAGCGTAAAATGGCAATAAGTTGTCCTCAGTTAATGTCGTACTTTGACTGAAGGACGCGCCTTTCGGGTCCGTTCCCGTCACACTAACCGCGCCATTGGAGGCAACGGTCACAAAGGCAAACCCGTAGCCATCACTAGCATCACAATAGAATGTCATGGTATAACTTCCAGCATTGGTCACCGGGTTGTTCTTGCCAAACGTGTCCAGACCGGCTACCAGATTGGTGACCGTGTAGGTCCCGCAAGTAACTACTCCATTGATGAAGTTGCTGGCGAAGTCGTTGGTCAAATCAACCGTCGCGGTCAATTCGCCGTTGGTCAAATTGGTGTTCAGATAGCCGCCGTAAGCAAACGAGCCGCTCATCGGCATGGTGACACCTCCTATATGGAGTTTACCGCTGTAGGCCAGGTTGCTGCTGAGGGTCAATGAAATATAACCGGCGCCATCCAGGTTTGTCAGGGTGTTGCCGCTCGCATTGGTGGAAAAGACCCCGTTGTAAGTTCCACCGGCGTTCACGAAGTTATTCGTCACGAAAGTGGCGGCAAGGGTCAGATTGCAGGTTGGGGTGAATTTCCAGGCCGTTGTGCTCACGTTGGACGCGCTGCCGATGCTCGGCGTGACGGTCCAATGGGTGAATAGGTTAAACCCTGCCGGAACGGCCGTGGCGGTGTAGGTTTGGCCCCACTGCACCCCGTTGGTGGTCCAGGTGCCTTTCACGATGCCATCTCCGTTCGAAGTGACTGTCATGGTATAGAAGGGCGCGTAAGTCACATAATTGGTTAGAGTTTTGGAAACGTTTCCGTTAATGTCCTCCGCCTTGACCAGAAGAACGTTGTTCGTGCCCGCCGTGCTGTTGAGACTTACGGTGAAGGTGAAGTTCTTCCAATTGGTGCTGGAGTTGGTGCTGGCACTTGTCCAACTACCGCCGTTAATCGCATACTGCACGTTAGACACCGCAACGTTATCGGTCGCGCTGCCTTTGACAATGATGCCCGTATTGGTCGTATATACCTTCGCCAGCCCGCTCAAAGAAACGGCGGGCGGATTCGTGTCCGCAATGTAACTTACCGTAATTTTATTGGATGCAACCCCGCCGAAATTCGTGGCAATGAGCCAATAGGCCCCAACATTGCTCAGGGTCATGCTGCTGATCGTGTTCGTAATAGTGGTATTGGTCACGCTCGTGAGGCAGGCGTTGCTGAACCACAAGGCGTTGGTAAATGGACCCGATCCCGTCACGGTAAATTTGAGCGTGGCCGAGGCGCCTTCCAGCACCGCAACCCCTGCTTCGCTCGGAGTCACCGTGCCCGGCGCAACGATCAGCACGTTGACATTTGTGCTCTTTAGGGTCGTCACGGCGTTGCTCACCGCGACCTGATAGACGCCGCTGTTCGACGCCTTGGCGCCTGTGATCGTCAGATAGCTTAAATACACGTTCGTGTTGTTGGTGATGCTGCCGGACAACGACGGGACTAGAAGGTAATCCGCGTTGGTCGTGACGAAATGATTGGTAATCGTTATGTTCCCGCTGCCGTTGGTCACGACTTTGCCACCCACGGTCCAGACAAAGCCATTGCTGTCCCCCGCCGCCAAGGCCGTCAGGACGATGGGAGCAGTGGCAGATTGTGAGTTGGTCGATCCGATCGGCTGGAGAAGGAAGGAGGGCGCCGCCTGGACGATAACGGTACTGGTATTGCTGACCACGCCGGCGATGTTACTCACCAGCACCTCGTAATGGCCCGCGTTGGCGTAAGTGCCCGGCAAGACGAGTTTATTGGTGTTGGAACTGGGCACGGCGACCGCGTTGTTGGACCAATAATACGTGAGGAAGGAGCCGCTGGCGGTCACGCTCAGCGTGACGTTGGAACTAAGCGCCACCACATTGGTCGCCGCCAGTTTGCTGGTAATGACCGGCGCGGCGATAACGTCCAACGCGAAGTTTGTCGTGGCCGAACTGATATGGTTCGTTATTTTGCAAGTATAGGTGCCGGAATCGGTGACCGCGACGGCGCTAATGGAATTGGTGGTGCCATTCGTGGTGGATGTGATGTCCCCCGCGCTGACGGCAACGTTGCCCTTCGTCCAGACATACGCGAGGCTGTCGCCCGTGCAGGCCACACCGATGGACCAAGTGCTGCCGGAGGCCACATTGGACGATGAGGCCGTGTCTGTGATACCGGTGATCGCCACCGGCTGCTGCACGGTCAAGGTAACGGGCGAGCTCGTGACGGCCCCCGCCCCGTTGGTGACCACCACGAAATAAGTGTTGGTATTTTGCGCCTGCGTGGGGCTGGTCACCAGCAAAGTGGCGTCTGTGGCATTGCTCACCGCCACAGTGTTCGTAAACCACTGGTAGCTCAAATTGGTGCCACCGGCCGTCACGCTAAAGGTATAGTTGCTGCCCAACCCCACCCAGGCATTGGTGGGCGCTTTTGAGATGGTTGGGGCCGAGGCCGCGGCCCCCGCATTATAAGCCTGCATCGCCATACTGGTAGCAAGCAGGATTCCGCTGATCTGTTTTGCCAAGCTCTTTTTCATATTTTGTTTCTTCTTCCAGGAACGCACACTAATTCGTTTCCTGGACTCTTGTTGTTGGTCGTTTTTACTTGCTCACTTCTTAAGTCGATGCCACGCATCACGCTCTATGACCCGCGGTCCCGTTTGAGCACGGAGGACAGAATCCTGGGAGAGAGCGCTGTCGCTCACGCCACTGTCCAGTTGACTATTCTTCATAGTTTTTTCGCTGGCCTGCAAAAGCTCAGTGCTTTCTCTCAGGCTCCGCGCTCGATCAGTATCTCACGAATCAACTCCTGAATCGGCAGGTTGGGACAAAACCTTAACAGGCAAAAAGGAGGACATCTGCAATGGGAAAAACCCGGCCGCAGGCTGGGGAAAACATGATTTCCCGGGAACGCTTCATAATATCCTGCACTTCAAGCGGTTAGAGTGTCCTTTGTTTTGACGCGGCCAGCGCCAACCGCGACGGGGGGGAGAAAGCTCTACGAGATAAACCATTTGTCATGAGCAATTCAGGATGGTACACTCTGCGGGAGAGACGCCGCACGGTGAACTGGCGATGAGCGGCCTGGACCGTGGAGCGCCGGATTACGAAGCCACACGCAGCCGCTGGTAACAGCAACGACTTGAAATGGAGCGCGCCGCGATAAGTCCGGCCGAACATCCAAAGGAATCTAGACTACCCCCGGAGCGGAGCGGAGGATTGTCTGCATTCCCTGGCACAATGATTTTATGGAAAATATCAACCCGACGACGCAACTGGGCAAACTCCTCGACTGGTGCTCGCGCCAAAAAGCCACCGACCTTCATGCCCAGGCGGACCGCCGTTATTCCATCCGCGTCGATGGAAGGCTGCAACGGATCGACCCCGGCCAATTTCCCGCGCCTTCGAATAACGACATCGTGAAAATGGTGCGCGAAGCCTTTTCCAGCTCCATCGACGAACGAATCGAGCGGCAGCACGAAATGGACTTCAGCTTTCTGTGCGGCTCCATGCGCTACCGGGCCAACTTCAGCAAGCAACAAGGCAAGCAGTCCTTTTCCTTCCGGGTTGTCCCCCAAAACATGATCCGGTTCGAGGAACTGGACCTGCCGGCGACCATTCTTGACCTGGTGCGCGAACCACGAGGGTTGATCATCATCACGGGAGCCGCCGGCCAAGGGAAAAGTACGACCGCGCGGGCCATTTTACAAAGGCTCAACGAAATGGTCGCGCTCCGAGTGGTGACCATTGAAGACCCCATTGAGTACCTTTTTCAGGAAAGCAATTGCCAGTTTGAGCAACGCGAAGTGGGCGTGGACACCGACTCGTTCGCCGACGGCATCCGCAACGCCGTGCGCCAGGACCCGGATGTTATTTTCCTGGGGGAAATCCGCGACCGCGAGAGCATCCTGGCCGGAATGCAGGCGGCCGAAACAGGCCACTTGGTCTTGACCACTTTGCACGCCGATTCCGTGCCGCAAGCCATTGAGCGTCTGCGCCAGTTTTATCCGGCGCAGGACCAGGCCAACGTTAGCGCGCTTCTGGCCCGGAGCTTGAATGCCGTGGTCTGCCAACGGCTCATCCCCAGCGTCGTTGGCAAACGAATTCCCTGCCTGGAAATCATGAAACGCAACATCGGCATTCAGGACTGCATTGTCCGCAATGACATGGCGCTCCTGGTGGGCAACATTGAAGCGGCAAACGGCGAGGGGATGCACAGCTTCGACCAATATTTAATGCAGCTTCTCAAAAACAAATACGTGACCGAGGATGTGGCCAGGCATTACGCGAATAACTGGGCCATGGTCGAAATGGAAATGCACGGCTTCGTCCCAGCCACGTCCGGCATTCTCAAGCCAGGGTAACCGCTTTTACGAGCTACTGCTGGCCCCAGCCGAAGCGGGAGGAAATGGGCCAATAGACGAAAAAGGCTTTGCCGATAACGTTGACTTGCGGGAGCGATCCCCAATAGCGGGAGTCCAGGCTGTTGACCGTATTGTCGCCAAAAACCACATAGGTGTTTGTCGGCTGATCAGGGACGTGGAGGACGTTGTCCGGGCTGGTCATGCTGCTGCGCGAGTCCAGCACGTGGCCGCTATATTGGCTGTCGCGCGGCGGTTTGTTGGGATCGAAGCCATAGACATTCTCAAAGTGTGGCGTGGAGGCGTCCAGGCGGCGCCCGTTGATGCGGACGTGACGGTCTTCGCCAATGCTCACGTTGTCGCCCGGCAAACCGATCAGGCGCTTAATGTAAAATTGGTCCTGGTTGGCCAAACCCTCGATGCCGGCGGTTTTGAAGACAATGATTTCACCGCGCTCCGGATGGCGGAAATTATAGGTGAAACGGTCCACAAAAAGATGGTCGCCAGTGGTTTCTCTGAAGCGCAGAATCGGCTGGCCGGCGCGGAAACTGGCGCCGCGCTCAAAGTTCACATGGCGGTCGGGGAATTCGTCCGGGCCCAGCCAGAGGGTTACGGGCGTTTCCGGACGGTCGGCGTATTGCACCCAGATGGTTTGCATGTTGAAGAAGCGCAGGAAATGCTCCACGCGGCCGATGCGCACCACCTGCCCGTCCTCTGGCGCGATAATCTGATGGTAAATGGTCCCATAAACCACGGAGTCCCAAATCCGCTCCAACGCATTGGGCATCTTAAAACTGGAATCATAGCGCAGGTCTTGCATGGTCACGCCGTAGAGGGTCGGCTGCATGGAGCCGGTCGGGATCTTGAAAGGTTGCAGGAAAAAAGTGCGGATGCCCATGGCCACGACAATGGCGACGAGGAACACTTCCACGTTCTCGCGCCATTCGGGATGCGGATATGGTTTGATCCATTTATTGGCGGTTTTTTCCAATTGCTCCAATTGCTTCAGCAAGATGTCGCGCGAGGCGCCGGAAGCGATGACCGCGCGCGTTTCCCGCTGCGAATTCTCCAGCGCCTCAATGGCCTGGGGAGAGAGAATGTCGCGCTGGGAATTGAGCAGTTTTTTGACGTGGTTGCAGACATCCGTTGCCTGGCGCACGGAGGGATGGAGAATCCAGCGGCAAACTGATGATAAACTCATAAAGTTAGGCTTTGAGCACTTCGATGAACGCTTCCTGGGGTATATTGACGGAGCCGAAGGATTTCATGCGCTTTTTGCCTTCCTTTTGTTTCTCCAACAACTTGCGCTTGCGGGAAATGTCGCCGCCGTAACATTTCGCCGTGACGTCCTTGCGCAAGGCACTGACCGTTTCCCGGGCGATGACTTTGCCGCCGATGGCGGCCTGGATGGCGACTTGGTATTGCTGGCGGGGAATGACTTCCTTGAGCTTGGCGGCAAGGGCGCGTCCCCTGCCCTCCGCCTTGTCGCGATGGACAATGCAGGAAAAAGCGTCCACGGGTTCGCTGTTGACGAGGAGGTCCAGCTTGACCATGTCGGAGGCCTGGTAACCGGCATGTTCATAATCCATCGAACCATAACCGCGCGTAATGCTTTTAATGCGGTCGTGAAAATCAATGAGAATCTCCCCCAGCGGCATCGTGCTGGTCAGCATGACCCGGCGGCTGTCGAGGGTCTCGGTGTGATCCACCACGCCGCGCTTTTCCGCGATCAACGCCATCATGTCGCCAATATACTCGTTGGGGCAGATGACCAGCGAGAAAACCATCGGCTCCTCGATCTTTTCGATGTAATTCGCCTCCGGCAGGAATGCGGGATTGTCGATTTCTTTGACAACTCCATCCGTCATGACCACCCGGTAGATGACGCTCGGATAAGTGGCAATAATATCCATGCCGTATTCGCGGCGGAGGCGTTCCTGGACGATTTCCAAATGGAGCAGTCCCAGGAACCCGCAACGGAAACCGAAGCCGAGCGCGACGGAACTTTCCGGCTGATAAACAAACGCGGAATCATTGAGTTGCAATTTCCCCAGGTTGGCCTTGAGGTGTTCGTAATCGGCCGTGTTAATCGGGTAAAGCCCGCTGAAAACCATCGGATGGATTTCCTTAAACCCGGGCAGGACTGGCGACGGGTTGCGGGCGTCGGTGATGGTGTCACCCATTTTAACGTCCTTGGGACTCTTAATATTGGCCGTCATGTAGCCGGTTTCGCCCACTTGCAGGACTTCGCGGACGTAAGGCTTGGGGTTGAAACTGCCGACTTCCTTGATTTCGACGGTTTTGCCTGAATGCAACAATTGCACCATCATGCCGGGCCGCAACTCGCCGTTGAAGATGCGCACATGCGTGACCACGCCTTTGTAAGTGTCGAAATAAGAATCGAAGCCCAGAGCCTGGATGGAGACCGCGCCCGTCGGCTTGGGCGGAGGAATTCGCGAGACAATGGCTTCGAGAATCTCCTCGATGCCGATGCCTTCTTTGGCGCTGGCCAGAATCGCGTTGTCGCCGGGAATGGCGAGGATATCTTCCATCTGCACTTTGGTGGCCGCGACGTTCGCATGCGGCAGATCGATTTTATTGATCACCGGGATGACGGTGAGGTTTTGCTTGATCGCCAGATGGACATTGGCAACAGTTTGAGCCTCAACGCCTTGCGCGGCATCGATAATCAGCAGCGCCCCTTCGCACGCGCTCAAGCTGCGGGACACTTCGTAAGAAAAATCGACATGGCCAGGAGTATCGATCAGGTTCAACTCATATACTTCGCCGTTCTTGGCCGTGTACGACATCGTCACAGGATGGGCCTTTATGGTAATGCCCCGCTCTCGCTCCAAGTCCATCGAGTCGAGCAGTTGGTCTTCCATTTCGCGAGTCGCGATGGTGCCCGTGCGATGAAGAAGCCGATCGGAAAGGGTCGTCTTCCCATGGTCAATATGGGCGATAATACTAAAATTTCTGATGTGTGCCGCGTCCATGTGTAGATCGCTACTCAACCACCATACGAGCGAAGCACCCGCGGGAAAAGGCAATTCTTGGATAATGCCACCAGTCCTTAGCGACATTTCGGAGAAACGCAGCCGTCTCGACCGTTCCAATCGGCGTCCCGCCGACAGAACGACAGAACTCGTCCACTTCCCTGTTGCACCATTCCTGCGATCCCATAAACCGGTCGCCTCGGCGGAGGCCGTCTCGAAAGGATCCCGAACAGGCAGCTTCGGTAGGGTGCGCTCTCCGAGCGCGCCGTTTGGTCGAATGCCGGTCCCGGCGCGCACGGAGTGCGCCCTACCACTCAACCTGGCAAATCATTCCCGGTGGCGGTCACGGTGAGTTTGCCGTGTTTGACGCCTTTGGCGACCGTGAGTTCGTCGGCGATCTTCTTGATGATCCCGGCTTTGCCGCGCACGAGGATGACTTCCAAACAACTGTGGTGGTCAAGATGGACGTGGACGGTGGAAATGATCACGTCCTCGTGGTCATGTTGTATCTCCGTCAGGGCGGACTGGAGATTATGCTTGTGGTGGTCATAGACCAGGGTGATGGTCCCGGCGATTTGTTCGTTGCTGAACTTCTGCCGATGTTCGACGAGGTCGGCGCGGATCATGTCGGCAATGGCCAGGGAACGATTGTCATAACCCTTCTCCCGCGACATTTGGTCCAATTGCGCCAGGAGCACGCGCGGCAAGGAAATACTGAAACGGGCCACAGGATCGGACTTCATCCTCCGAGCATAGCATACCGAAGGCGGCGTGCAAAGGCGGTCCAATGGTAAAACGCGCCGGCATTGGAGGGCAGGGACGCCCCCTGGTAGCAGGGACGCCTCGCCGAGGTGTCCGAGGAGTGTGTCGCTCTCGAGTGGTCGCCTCGCCGAGGCGACCCTGCCTTTCCAGGCACTCCGCTCACCCTTAATCCGGCGGGGTAGTGACCAATTTGATGTCGTCGTACCGGTTCAGACGGTAGATGAAGAACGAAACGACCCAGCTCACGACGAAGACCCCGATAATGACAAAACCGATGACGCCAAAACTGTCGTTAAGCGAGGTGATGAGGTCCCAAACGGGTCCATGGATTTTCAAATGCCCGCCGATCAAGGCAAGAGCCTCAATTCCACCGATGAGCAGCGCCACCAGGACCGAGACAAAGGTGATGGTGATGTTGTAATAGAGTTTGCGGATCGGCTTGACGAAGGCCCATCCATAAGCGCCCACCATCAAAATGCTGTCGGTCGAATCGATCAATGCCATGCCGGCCATGAAAAGCGTTGGGAAGACCAAGATCGACCAGACCGGCAAACCTTTAGTCGCTTCCTTGGCGGCGATCCCCAGCAGACCCACTTCCGTTGCCGTGTCGAAACCCAGGCCGAAGAGAAAGCCGACCAAATACATTTGCCAGCTATGCCCAATCAATTGAAACAAGCTGCGGAAAATGCGCCCAAAAAAACCGCGCTTCCCCAGCAGCAGGTCGAGGTCCTCATCGACAAAACGCCCGCCCCGCTTGACATTTTGAAAGGTCCGAAAAAGCGAGATCAATATCAGAATATTGGCCAAGGCGATGGCTAAAAGGAAAAACACGGAAACGCCGCTGCCAATCATTCCGCCAATCGCTCCATAAGCGCCGAACCGGTCCTTGATCGCGACGGAGGTTAAGGCGATGGCGACCGACAACGCGAAAACGATGGTCGAATGGCCGAGAGAAAAAAAGAAACCGATGGCGACGGGGCGTTTCCCCTGTTGCATGAGCTTGCGCGTCACATTGTCGATGGCGGCGATGTGGTCCGCATCAACCGCATGACGAAGGCCAAAGGTGTAGGCGAGAAAAGCCGTGCCCAACAAAACCGGATAATGATGAAAGGCCAGCAGCGCCCAGACCCACGCCCCCACATTGATGCCAGCCAGCAAGGCATACATGAGCAGAACGCGCCCTTTCATGCTGCGCGGACCCATCGGGGCGTTTTGCCCGGCCTCCTCTTGCGAAATCAACATTGCCATAGATAAATGTGCGCCTGGCCCAAGTTCCCCGTCCACGGTTTTCCGCTTGCGTAACACTGGCATAGCCGTATTACCTATGGTGGTAAAAGTAACACCATTGCTCGCGCCAAGTCAAACTTGAAAATCGCGGCCGAAATGCCCAGGAGGGTGCTGGCGCATTTGACGCATGCGTCGGCCGTCATTTTGTCCGCATCCGAAATGGGTCTTACTTCGTATGACATTGGTCATGAAAACTGGCAAGACGAGCGCTGAACTAGGCCGATGGATCGTATGCGCCACGGCATGCTTTCTCAGCGGCTCCGCCATGGCGCAGGAAACCAATGCGTCGGCGGCCACGACCAACCAGGCGCCCACCGCCCTGCCCGAAGTGGTGGTCGAAGGCCGGCAAGACAGCTTGATTGGTGTTGCCACGTCGGCCACGCAGGGGACTGTGGGCGCTAGTCAACTAGACGCTCGTCCACTCTTGCGCTCCGGCGAAATCCTGGAAACTGTTCCTGGCATGATCATCACGCAGCACGCCGGCGGGGGCAAAGCCAACCAGTATTTCCTCCGCGGCTTCAACCTGGATCACGGCACGGACTTCGCCACCTATCTCGATGATATGCCGCTCAACCTGCCGTCGCACGCCCACGGCGAGGGCTACTCGGACATGAACGTGGTTATCCCGGAGTTTGTGCGGCGGTTGGACTACGAGAAAGGGCCTTATTACGCCGATGTTGGCAACTACGGTTCAGCCGGCGCGGCCCATCTGGCGTTTTACCAAACACTGCCCCAGGACTTCCTGACCGTGGAAGGCGGGATGTATGGTTATGAGCGCGGCGTTTTCGGCATCTCGCAAAAGGTCGGATCCGGCAGCTTGCTCTACGGTGGTGAAGCGTTTCACGACGACGGTCCCTGGGTGCATCCGGATAACTATTCCAAATTCAACGGCATTTTGACTTACAGCCAGGGCGACTTGGCCAATGGCTTCAGCATCACGGGCCGCGCCTATCACGGCAAATGGAATTCGAGCGATCAATTGGCGGAAAACGCCGTGCCGTTGGTCGGTTTTTACGGCACGCTCAACCCCACGGATGGCGGCGAATCAGATCGTTACAGCCTGCAAGCCGAATGGCATCGCCAGGACGGAAATTCCGAAACCAAAATCACGGCCTACGAATTCTACTACGACTTGGATTTGTTTTCCGATTTCACCTATTACCTGACGGACACCAATCGCGGCGACCAGTTTCAACAACAGGACCGGCGCTGGGTGGGCGGATTGGATGCCCGCCACACTATTTCCAGCCAATGGTTTGGCAGAGAAGTGCAAAATTCTTTCGGCCTCCAAGTCCGCAACGACTGGATCAACAACGGACTTTACCAGACGGAAGACCGTGTCCGTGTCAACAAATTTGATTCCGCCACCGGCACGGCTTTGCCCGCGACCGTGGAAGCTGATTATTTTACCGACACCGACGTTGGACTTTACGCCGAAAACGAAGTCCGGTGGACGGACAAGTTCCGCTCGGTCCTGGCCCTGCGCGGCGATCTGGATTACTTCGATGTCAACAGCCTCGTGACCCCGGCGAACACCGGCACGTCCGCCACGCTGCTGCCCGAACCGAAGCTGAGTTTGATTTTTGGCCCGTGGGCCAAGACGGAACTTTATGCGCAGGGCGGATTCAGTTTTCATAGCAACGACGGACGCGGCGCCACGCAAATGATCGAACCGGTCTCGGCCATCAATCCCTATCCGGGAACGTCTGTTTCGAGAATCCCCGGCTTGATCCAAACCAAAGGGGCGGAAATTGGCGCGCGCACGTTGGCATTGCCGCATCTGCAAAGCGCTCTTTCGCTGTGGTATCTCTACAGCGATTCCGAACTGCTGCAGGATGGCGACACCGGCAGCACGGTGGCTTCAAAAGAGCCGGACTATCGCTTCGGCGTCGAATGGGCCAATTACTACACGCCTGTCAAACATCTGGCTCTTGACCTTGACTTGGCGGAATCCACCGCCCGTTTCACCTCGGCGGACCCAGCCGATGCCGCGCCGATTGCTCCGGGCAGCGCGACCCTGGGCCCCGGCGGCACGCGCGTGCCGGAAGCGGTCGGGGCGGTGATTTCCGGGGGTATTACGCTCTTCGATGAACGCGGGTTTTCAGCCAGCCTGCGCTTGCGCTGCTTCGGTCCGCGCGACTTGACTTCCGACGGTGAGTATCGCTCGGCTGCCACCCTGCTGCTCAACGCGGAAGCCAGCTACCAGATCAACAAGACCTGGCGGGTTTTTGTCGAATTTTTGAACCTGCTCGACAGCCGCGACCACGACATTGACTACGCCTACACCTCGCGCATCACGCCCGCCGCCGCGCCTGCGTTCACCGACGTCTTCCATCCCGTCGAACCCTTCCAAATCCGGGGCGGCGTAACCGCGCGATTCTAGGGCGCGGCCCATGCGGGACGTTACAACAGCGTGATCTGCAACTTTTCCTTTTCCAGTTCCTCGCCCAGGCTCTCGCTGCGGGACCGGCGCCGTTCCATAATGTTTTTGTCCACCGTTGGATCGTAGGGCACGGGGTACTTGCCGTTATAGCAGGCCATGCAGAAGGAATTGGCCGGCAAACCCGTCGCCCGCACCATTCCCGCTTCCGATAAATAGCCGAGCGAATCGGCGTTCAGGTAACGGCGGATTTCGTCCACCGTGTTGTTGGCCGCCATCAACTTGCTGCGGTCAGGGAAGTCAATGCCATAGACGCACGGGTTCATGTGCGGCGGACAGCTTACCAGGACGTGGACTTCTTTGGCTCCCGCTTCTTTCAGATTATTGACGCGCGCTTTGCAGGTTGTGCCGCGCACAATCGAATCATCCACCACGACGACGCGCTTGTCGCGGACCAACTCCGAAATGAGGTTGAGCTTCACCCGCACATTGAAATCCCTGATCAATTGCGAGGGCTGCAAGAAGCTCCGACCCACGTAATGGTTGCGGACAAAAGCCATTTCGTAGGGAATCTTCGACTCCAGCGAGTAGCCCAGCGCCGCGCAATTGCCGCTGTCGGGCACGGGCACGATCACGTCCGCGTCAAGCGGGTGTTCGTGGGCCAGTTCGCGGCCCATTTTCACTCGCACCTGATAAACGTTGCGGTCGGCAATGTTGCTGTCCGGCCGGGCGAAATAAACATATTCAAAAATACAGAAGGCGCGCTTGGTATGGGCGGGGAAAGCCTGCAAGCTGCGCGGGCCATTTTTGTCAATAATTACAATTTCCCCAGGCTCAATGTCCCGCTCGAATTTGGCCGAAATCAAATCGAGCGCGCAGCTTTCGCTGGACAAGACCCAGCCATCCCCCACCCGGCCCAGGCAAAGCGGACGAAAGCCAAAAGGGTCCCGCACGCCGATTAATTCCTGCTCCGTCATGATGACCAGGGAATAAGCCCCTTCCAGCCGCCGGACAGTTTGCAGAAGATTGTTTTCGCTGCCGCCGGGAGCGGGCTGGCACAGCAGGTGCAGGACGATCTCACTATCCACGGTCGTGGTGAAAATCGCGCCATGCTCCTCCAGGTCTTCGCGCAATTTGGCGGCATTGGTCAGGTTGCCGTTGTGGGCAATGGCGATATGCCCGCGCTTGCCGTCGCCCGTCAAAGGCTGGGCATTGCGCAAGTGCGAAGAACCCGTGGTGGAATAACGGGTATGGCCGACCGCCATGTGACCCGTCAAGTCGTGCAGGATTTCGCCGGTGAAAATCTGCGACACCAGGCCCATGCGTTTGTGTTCGCGGAACTGCCGGCCATCGCACGCCACGATCCCCGCGCTCTCCTGGCCGCGATGCTGCAAGGCGTAGAGGCCGTAATAGACCAATTCCGCGGCATTGGGATGCCCGTAAATGCCGAAGACACCACAATAATGTTTTGGATAAAGCTCCATCCGAATCAAAACCTTCGCGCCTCATAAAACTAGGCCAGTCACTCCGCCGCAAGCTCATTCGCGCGAACTCTTGCGTTTCTCCAACTCATCCACGTAGGGACGGCTCGCCGAGCTCGCCGAGCCGTCCGCCGGTATTTCTCGCCGGAGCGGTCGCCTCGGCAAGGCGACCCTGCCTTTCCCAAGCCAGCCTGCCGCCGACAGCCTACGGGAAAAATGCACTTTGACAACCTGTTGGCGTCCGCACCACAATCGCGCCACATAATTCGACTTTTGCGCTATGAACAAAACTATTCTCAGCCTCGTCCTCACGTTCTCCACGCTGCTGGCCATTTCCTCCGCTAGGGGCGCGGATGACCCGTCGGCGGCCGGCCTAAACGTTAGCCTTGACAACATTGCGCGCCTTTACAACGTCCAAAGCCGCTCCATCAGCGCGGAGAATTTCACCGGCGAAAAAGGCCAGGGGGGCATGGCTACGGAAGGCACGGGCAAGGGGGCCGCCCGCGACTTGGGGCGCGGCTGGAAGGTTTCCCCTTCGGTGGTGATCAAAGGCAAAAGCACCTTCACCCTCGCCGAAATCAAAGGTCCAGGCTCCATCCGCAGCATCTGGATGACCCCGACCGGCAATTGGCGCACTTCCATCCTGCGCTTCTACTGGGACGATGAAACTGATCCGTCGGTCGAAGTCCCCGTCGCCGACTTTTTCGCCAGCGGTTGGGCCCAGTGGGACCGCTGCCCACTCATCCAATCGCTGCCGGTTTGCGTCAACCCGCGTTGTGGCTTCAATTGCTATTGGCCGATGCCATTTCACAAAAAGTGCCGCATTACGATGGAGAATCTCGCCGACGACCAAATGGTTCTCTACTACCAAGTCAACTATGCCCTGGGCGAAGTGCCCGAAAACGCCGCCTATTTCCACGCCCAATTCCACCGGGAGAACCCATTGAAAACCAAAGGGACCTACACTATTTTGGACGGCGTGGAGGGCAACGGCCAATATGTGGGCACCTACCTTGCCTGGGGCGTCCATCACACGGGCTGGTGGGGCGAGGGCGAGATCAAGTTCTTTATCGACGGCGATCAGGAGTTTCCGACCATTTGCGGCACTGGCACCGAGGACTATTTCTGCGGCGCTTATGATTTTGAAGGCAGCGGCCCCAACGGCAAAACCGTGTACACGGAGTTTACCACTCCTTACACAGGGCTCCCGCAAGTCATCCGCCCCGATGGCCTTTATGACGCGGTGCAACGATTCAGCCTCTATCGCTGGCACATTCCCGATCCGGTCCGCTTCCAGCACGATCTCAAAGTGACCATCCAAGCCTTGGGCTGGCAGCCGGGTGGCCGTTATCTTCCTTTGGACGACGACGTGGCTTCGGTGGCCTTTTGGTACCAGCAGGAGCCGCACAAAAAATTTCCGCAACTCCCCTCGCGCGATGAACTGGAATGGCACTGAACAGCCCAGAAAGGACCGTTAGAACGGTCGCGCCATTATGGCTGCTGATGCGCGTCAACTCCTTGCAAGCGTGGCGCAAACTCAAATCCATTCGCTCGAATTCCGGACTGCTGGCGTTCTGCATTGCGTCGTTTATCGTGGGATACCAATGCGTGACGTTTCTGCTCTTTCGCCGCAGCCTGCATTTTCTGACCAACTTCCCGGCGCTGGGCGGCATTTTGATCGAACGGCTTTTTTTCATTCTCTTCGCCTTTCTCTTCATCCTGCTTCTCTTCAGCAACATCGTCATCGGTTACGCCAATTTCTTTCGCAACCGTGAAACGAGCTTCCTGGCCTCGCTGCCCGTTTCCTCTCAAACCATCTTTCGCTGGAAGTTTATAGAATCGGCCCTGTTGGCGTCGTGGGCTTTTGTTTTCCTGATCGCGCCGCTCCTGGCGGCTTACGGACTGACTCGCGGGGCGCCCTGGCACTTCTACCTGATGACGGTCGGGGCGCTGGCCATGTTCATTGTCCTGCCCGGCGTGGCGGGCGCATGGGTCGCCCTGAATCTGGCGCGATACCTGGACCGGCGCGCCTTTCAAGTGACCGCCTTGACGGTCACCGCGATCGTTCTGCCGCTGCTGGCGCTGTGGTTTCGCCCGGAAGCGTTCGCGGACGACGCGGACACCCGCGTCTTGGCGACGCTCGATAAACTGCTGCAACGCACCCATTTTGCCGAATGGGCGTGGCTGCCCAGTTTTTGGCTGACCACCAGCGTCCTGCAATGGGCCGAGGCCGCCGTCGCCGCCGCCGCGTTTTTTCTTCTGGTCTTGTTAAGCCACGTTCTTTTCTTCGGCTATATGGCGTTCACCCGGACGGGCCGTCTGTTCTACGAGGCTTTTTCCATCACGCAAAGCCGGGAGAGCATTTTTGCGCGCTGGAGCTGGTTTCGCCGCTGGCGCCGGCGCCGCGGGCCATTTCATTATCCCGTCGGAATGCTCGAAAAAATCTTTCGGCTGTTTCACCGCGGGCCGCCCGACGTGTTGGCGTTGCTGGTCAAGGACGCCCGGATGTTTTGGCGCGACACCACCCAATGGGGACAAACGCTCGTGCTTTTTGGCCTGCTGGGGGTCTATATCATCAACCTCCGCCATTTCTCGCAAGGGCTGTCCAACCCCTTTTGGGTCCATTTGGTTTCTTATTTGAATCTCGGCGCCTGCGCTCTGAATCTCGCCACTTTGACAACCCGCTTTGTGTTCCCGCAATTCTCGCTCGAAGGCAAACGCCTTTGGATCATCGGCCTGGCGCCGCTGGGATTGGTCGAAGCCCTGCGTGCCAAATTTTGGCTGGCCAATCGCGCCGCTCTTTGTGTCACTCTTGGGTTGATTTGGCTCTCCTGCCACATGCTGCAAATCTCCCTGGGACGCACCCTCTATCTGGGATTGATCATTGCCGCCATGACCTTCACCCTCACCGGCATGGCCATTGGCCTGGGAGCGCTTTATCCGAATCTGCGGGAGGATAACCCCACGAAAATCGTCAGCGGCTTTGGCGGGACGCTCTGCCTGGTCCTAAGCTTCTTTTATATTGTCAGTTCCGTGACCTTGCTGGCGATCGGATCACCTTGGGGCTGGCATGGTGAGACATCCGCGGCGTGGGTTATCGGTAGCTGGGCCGGCTTTGCCTTGCTTTCCGTCGTTATGGGCTGGATTCCTTTTCGCCTGGGCCTTCGCCGCGTCAGCTCTTTTGAGTTTTAGCACGCGCCCGTTCCAGCAAAGCCGAAAAAAGCGCCGGTTTATCTGCCAGATGCTCGCAGTTTCCCCCCGGCGCGATGAGGCCAAACCCGCTCCCGTACGCCCGGCCATTGACCACGCAAGCGTCGGTTTGATTGTCCTCCAACTGCCTCCGCGCGCGCGCCATGGCCTGCGCCCGGTCGCCTTCCAGTTCGTACTTCCACCCTGTCAAGTATGCCTTCGGAAACCACCCCCGCAGTTCCGCCAGGATTTTCGGCGCCGGCCGCAATTCCGCCAGGAGCGTGCCCTCCCTGCTCGAAATCTTTGCCGATTGAACCTCGCGCATGGCCCCGTCCTCGGCGCGGCTCCATGTTTTTCCAAAGGTGAAATCGCTCACTGCCGCGGCATGAAACACCGCCTCCGCTCCCCGTGCCGCCAATTGCCGCAAGCGCTCGCGCAAATCGGCAACCGTCGTGAAAATCTGCGCTCCTTTTGTCCGCGGCTCCAACCGGCAAGTGGCGTAGTGACCGCGCAACCAATCCACCTCGTGCCCCTGCTCCGCCAGAAATTGGGCCAATTCCGTGCCCAGCGTGCCGGTGGAAAAATTAGTAAGCCGCCGCACTTCATCCAGTTCTTCGTACGTTGGCCCCGCTGTGACAATGCATCTCATGTTTGGTGTCCGTTTGCCGCGCTGCCAATCATTCCCCCGTTGTGCGAATCCACCGCGCGTGTTGGGACACAGCACGATTGCGCTGCCAGAAGTCAATCCCCTCGTGATGCGCACGAGCCACGATGCCCATGCGTTGCGTTTGAGTATTGAAACGCGGATGTTTAAGAAAACGTCGGACGAAATGCGCTCCATCATCCGCCCGCACATCCAGCCACACCAAACCATAGGCCGCGTGACACAGCGCGCCATTAAAAAAATCCCAATCCAAGGTGAAAAATGTCACACCTCGATGCTGGTGCAACAGCGGAACGATGTCGGGGTCTTTCACCCCGCGCCGCGCGAAGTCCTGCCCGATGCGCCGGAACGGAATGTGCCACTCTTTTAGCAGCGGCAATTGGTCTTTCGGAAAATTTTCGTCCAGCAGATTCAAACGAAAACCGGTTCGGAGTGTTTCCGCACTGGCCGCCGCCCGCCGAGGCCGTATCGTTCGAGCAACGCTTTTTGCGCGAGTCGGACGGCTTCGGCTATCGCGGTCAACGGGATGCGACCGCCCCAGCGCCGGTTGCAGATAAAGTCCCACGACCGACCTTCGGCCACGTCCTCCAAGACCTGCCAGACCATGATGCGCGTGCCTTTGAACGTAGGTTTGCCGTGGCAGATTTCCGGATCGGCCACGATGTATTCCCCCAATTCAATGCGCTCCGTTGCTTGTTTGCCGTTTTTCATTCCCGCAAATCATAACCGAATTGGAGAAAAACAACAAGCCGCGCAATTCTGCAATCAGACGCTGGCAACCGCACGGAACAAGGCCGCCTGGATCGTGTCCACACTCGATTTCTCCTTGGCACTGCACTTCCAATTCCACCATCCCCGCCCGCCCGCCTGAACAAGCTGCAATTGCGTTTGCAGACGAACGGAAGTTTTGGCTTATAATATCGTTTCCTGTCGATCAAGTCCCAGCCATAGCCGATTTCGTCTTGGAAGATTGCGGAAGTTTTTTTTCGACGTTCCGCCTCTAACACGGTAGCGTAGGCGTCATTCAATGCATTGGAACAAGATCAGTGTGATTGGTGCGGGCTTGTTGGGCGGCTCTTTGGCTTTGGCCATCAAGCAGCGCCAACTGGCCGCCAGTACTCATGCCTGTGTGCGGCGCGAAACCAGCGTAGCCGAGTGCCATAAACTCAAAATCGCGGACGTCGTCACCAGCGACATCAAAGAGGCCGTCGAAGGGGCGGATCTGGTCATCCTTTGCACGCCCCTTGGGCAAATGGCCGACAGCGCCCGGGATATGCAGCCTTTCCTCAAGCCAGGCGCCTTCGTCACGGACGTGGGCAGCGTGAAAGGAACCGTGATGCGCGAGGTCGAGCCCATCATCCGCCAGGCCAAGGCGGAATTTGTCGGCAGCCATCCCATGGCCGGATCGGAAAAAACCGGGGCCGCCGCCGCGCGGGCTGACCTCTTTCACAACGCCGTTTGCCTGGTCACTCCCGGCAGCCAAAGTTCGGCGGCTGTGGTCGCCAGGATTGAGGGTTTTTGGCAGGCTGTGGGCGCGTGGCCCGTTAGAATGAGCGCCGAGGCGCACGATGATTTGGTCAGCCGTTCCAGCCATCTGCCGCACGTCGTCGCGGCCGAATTGGCCAACTATATTCTGAGCCCGGCCCATCCCAAAGAGCAGGCGCTGGTCTGTGCCACGGGTTTCCGCGACACCACCCGGATCGCCTCCGGTTCGCCGGAAATGTGGCGGGACATCGCTTTGGCCAACCGCAAGAACTTATGCCGCGTCCTCGGCGTTTTTATTGAGGATTTGCAGGAGTTTCGACTTTCTCTGGAACGAGGCGACGTGAAAGCGATTGAGGAATTCTTCACCAACGCCAAGCACCGTCGCGATAGTTGGCGCCCCTATGCTCCGGCCAGTTCCCCGGAGTGAACGCCAATGCCCCTCCCTGAGATGATTGAAATAACGCCTCCGCGGACAATGGTGGCGGCGCAAATCTCCATCCCCGGCTCCAAAAGCATCACCAACCGCGCCCTGGTCCTGGCGGCGCTGGCCAAGGGCGTCGTCACCTTGAAGGGCGCCTTGTGGAGCGAAGACACCCAGGTGCTGGTCGAAGCTCTCCGCTTGCTGGGCTTTGCAATCGAAGTGAAACCCGACCCGGAGGAATGGTGCAACCGCATCATCCGCGTTGCCGGCTTGGGCGGGAAGATTCCGCGGAGCGGCACAGCCGAGGCGCCTTTGGAACTATTTGTTGGAAATGCGGGAACGGCGGCGCGCTTTTTGGCGGCGCTGGTGTGTCTCGGACATGGGGTTTATCGGTTGAGCGGCACGGAGCGAATGCACCAGCGTCCTCAGGCGGCGCTCTTTCGCGCTCTGCGGCAATTAGGTTATCGAATTGAATCAAAGTCCGATCAATTGCCAGTCGAAATATTCGGCGCCGGGCCGAGGACTGCGGCTTGCCAGGTTGATCTGCCGCAAAGCTCACAATTCGGTTCGGCGCTTCTGCTCTGCGCCAGTGTGGGCGGATGGGATGTCGCCATTTCGGGAGATAATCCCGAAGAAGCGCCCTACGTTGCCATGACGCGAAAGTTAATCGGGGTCTTCCCCCGGCGCGGCGGGGAGTTCCAAATTGAAATCGATGCTTCCAGCGCCAGTTATTTCTGGGCAGCCAATTGGCTCTTGTCGCCGCGGGGCCGGGAAATTGAAGCAGCGTCCGCGCCGCAAATCTGTTTGGCGGCATCACCTTCATCGGACTGGCAAATTGACGCCGCCTTCCCTCGGTTTCTGCCGTTGCCGGCGGAAATCTCCCGGCGCAACGAGCTGGGCGACAGCATCATGACGGCGATGATCCTGGCGCCTTTTGCCGGCAGCCCAACGCGCTTTACGGACTTGGGACGGTTGCGCCTTCAGGAATGCGAGCGCGTGGCGGCCCTCCGCGGCGAACTGACCAAATGCGGCGTAACAGTGGTCGAGCAGGGCGATGCCTTGACAGTTTTTCCCGCCGCCCACACACTCCGTGGGTCTGAGGTGGAGACTTACAATGACCATCGCATGGCCATGTGCTTTGCCGTCCTCGGACTGAGCATACCGGGAGTTAAAATTAAGAACCCATCCTGCGTGAAAAAAACTTTCCCGAATTTTTTCCAAAAACTGGCCGCGCCGCCGCCGTCAGGCCTTGGGACGGCCATCCTGGACGTAAGCACGGGCCAGCCGTTGCGGGCGGAACAATTATTCGCCGCGTGAAGACAAGCCCTATCGTCATCGCCATCGACGGCACCAGCGCCAGCGGCAAAAGCACCAATGCGCGCCTGGTGGCGAAAGCGCTGGGCTTTATTTACGTCGATACCGGCGCGATGTATCGCACGCTCGCCTGGCACTGTCTGCGCCTTAAGGCGGATATTCATGATGCCAAAGCCGTCGCCGCGTTGTGCCGGAAATGGAAGACGCGCCTCGAATGTGTCGAGAACAAGGTTCGATTGCTGGTGGACGGCTACTATCCCGAAACCGAAATCCGCACCGCTGCCGTCAGCGCCGCCGTGCCGCACGTCGCCGCCGTGCCCAAGGTGCGCCAATGGATGACGTTAAAGCAGCGCGAGTGCCTGAGTTTTGGCAATTTGGTGATGGAAGGCCGGGACATTGGAACGAATGTCTTTCCGGAAACGCCCTTCAAGTTTTACCTCGACGCCAGCCTCAACGAGCGGTCCAGACGCCGCGCTGCTGAGGGCGTGCAGGAAAATCTCGCCGCGCGCGACCAGCGCGACAGCCAGCGGGCCACGGCCCCTTTGATGATCGCCCTCGGCGCCAAGGTCATCAACACATCGGAGATGACCCCGGAGCAGTCCAGCAGCTTGATCCTGGAGCAAGTGCGCCGGCAGCTTCCATGTAAATAAAAACAAGAGCCCTCATTGCAGGACATCCTGCAACGTTTCGAGCCGCTTTTCGATGGCAAGCTTGATGACGGCAGCGCGCGCCACGGCATTCGCTTTTGTCTCGCCCGGAAACGACTTCATTTTGGTCATCAACGCGGCGACGACTTCGCCGTTGCGGTCGTGCAACGGCATCGTGACTTCCACCGTCCCGGAATCTTTGAGATAATACATGGAACTGCGGTCGATAACGTCCTGTTCGTATTTGGTGCCAGCCACGCCCACATCGTGTTCGTCCTTCGCGCCCACCACAACCGGCTGGCCGGGGGCTTTGTCCGCATAGACGCGCAATCCCAACAGCCGGGGATATTTCCTGTCAATTTCCGCGACCACCACCTGCACGAAAGGGACCTTTGGCGTGTAATGCACAAGGGCGTCAGTAAAAAAACATTTCGTGTCCGCCCGCGACCAAAAGCCGACCTTGCCCGTGGGAAAAGTGGTATCGTTGATCGCCAAGTCATTGGTTGGAGCCCCTGGCTGGCCCGGCGGAATAACCAACTGCCCGTTCAAATAGCACCGTATTCTGCTTCCCGAACAGTCCACCTTCAATTCCTGCCAAGTGTCCTTGGGCAGCCCGATCTTGACACCCACCCCAACTCCCTCAAAGGACTTTCCTTGCGCAACCCGGAACCAAAGCAGGTTGCCGTCCGTGCTGCCGCGCAAGACGTAATAGTTGCTCTGGTCCTGGGCCCGGAAGACAAGGCCCGCTTCCGGGCTGATGATGCCGCCGTTGATTTTGAAACGCGTGCTCAATGTGAAATCGTAAAAGATTTCGTTGGTATAAAGGAGCACCGAGAAATGGCTTTTATCCATGTTCAGCGATTGGACCTCGAGGACGGATTGTTTGGCCATTTGGTTGCTGGCAAAAGAGGTCAACGGCGCGAGCGTCGGCGGCACAGCCTCTTCCAGGACACTCCATGGAGAAGGGTTGCCGGAACCCGTTGTCAGCGCGAGAAATCCCGGCGGCATTTGGCCCGGCGTGACCTTGTTCCAATCAAATGGCAACTCCGTCGCCGCCGCGCCGAGCGCGCTGATAATTAAGAACACGAAAGCCCACAGTTTTGGCATAACCCCAATCCTAACAAGCCAATCCGCCGTTGAAAAGCCTCCAAACTGCGTGGACTGCGTGGTGGAAGCCTCAACCAACCTGGCCAGCCCAGCCTGGCACCCGATAGCTGCCAATGCGCTAAGTCGCTGATAGTCAAAGTCCCGCGGTCGCGATCTGTTCAAGAAACGCCTATCTCAACGACTGACGAGGGAGGTTTTTTGAGGTTTTTTTATTTTGATTGATTCTGCTTGACGTACGTAGGGTTGGCCTGCAATGATTAGTTTTGTTGTAGTCAATGGTGGTTTCAAATCCGGGCGGTGTAGCGCGCTCGGCGAGAAGAGTGCTCGATCAACCCAACAACAAATCTTGGCCGCCTGACGAAAGTCCGCAAGTTGGACCAACAAATCGCCCACCCGTCCAGGCTGGGGCCACGGTGTTGCTGGCCCTCACCCTCCTCACCTCGTGCGACGCCTGGCCGCCCTCGTCCCTCAAAGTTCCGCCCATTTCCAAAACGGCCTACCAGGAGTACAAACTCGAAATCGATGACAAGAAGAACGTCCAACAACCGGCCTGTGTCGTCATCCAGGGCCAGGATATCCAATTGCCTCTCAGCGCCGGCAACCTGCGTCCGCAGGAGAATCGCCTTTATTCTTTTTACATTTGGGCGTACGAAGCAGGGTCGGCCGACACGCTCAAGGAACAATGGTTCAACGGGGCATTTCGACTGGAGGTCATCGGCGTGGATGCCGAGATTGATGCGCCCAAATACATCGTCAAGGGACCGCCAAAAGAGTTCCTGCCCGCCGCCACCAACAGTCTCGGAGTTGCTGCGATGGAAAGTCGCGATGTTCTGGAAGTAAAAGTCCGTTCCCAGGATATCACGGGCCCCTTTAGCATCGTCGCCTGGTACCCGGACAAGTTCTCCAAATTTGTCCAGGACAATTACGCAAACTACCATACGAACGCGGGGCCGGGCGGGATTGACGATAAACCGGCCAATATCAAAAACCCGTGGGGTGTGCGGCGGGAGGTCATGGTCTATAATGGCGACCTCCGCACTCACATCGAAATGGCGGATGAGCGGGAAGCGGAATCCTCCTTTGGAAAGTCGTTCACGAAGTTCTTTTATGTCGGGCGCATCTACTTGCGTAATCGCCATCCAGACAAACGCATGGTCGTTTATACCACGTCGCTGCAGGCCAACGTCTTGCTCTACCGTCCTCCATCGCCACCCACCGCGTCTGAGACGCCCAAGACCCTGGCGACAAATGCCGGGGTTTTTCCCTGGCCCTCCTCCCAACTCGATTTGACGAGCGATCAATCGGCCGTCTTGGCCGCGAGAACCACAAAAGAGATGCAAAGATTAAGCAATTCTCTAACCTATGTCGACTGGAGCAAAATATATCGCGCCGCTCGGCGCATCATCCCGAAGGCCGTGTCGCATGACGAAATAAACGCCCCGATGCTTGCTGACGAGGTTGTGAGGCAGAATCTGCGTGACAAACCAGAAGAGGCGCTAAAACTCGCGTCAAATCAAGTCATCCTATTCTGGACCCACGTTTCCAATGCAGTCGTCGCGCTCCAGAAAGAAGCCCGAGATTCCCAGAACGAAGCCTCCAATCTTGCGGCCGCGCTTCCCGGCGAGCTAAAACCCTACGACTTTCCTGTCTTCCCGCTCGGTCCTGGCAATGAGGAAAAAGAACGCGTGCGGTCGCAAATGACGAACGCCATTTCCCGGCTGACCAACGCCTACACCCTTGATGACAATTATAAAATCCTCAGCAATGAGATCGGCAAAGCCGGCCTGCCCGCTAGCCAGGCGGAGCGGTTTAGAGACGGCATCAATGCCATCTACAATGACGTGCGGCGCGCCCAACGCGCCTTTGCCATGGCTGCGGCCCTCAGCAACAACGCCCCGGAAATCCTCTTCCGGCCGTTGCCAGGCGATGCCGAGCTTGTCTCCGAAGGTCCGACGGCACGGCGCGAGGAGTTTTTCCATCTCATGGATTTCATCCGGCAGGGAAGTTTCGGCGGTGACGACCACGCCTCCAATCCCTTTGGCCAGGCTCGCGGCATCCCGGTCAATCCATCCAGCCGTGACCTGGCTTTTTCTGAAAACTCGGATCGGCAGCGTCGTCTGAACGACGTCGGTTACCTGTGGCGAGAGACCTGCCGGCCGATGACATTTCAGGCCGTTCTCAACGCCTTGATGTACACCCATGAAAACAGCTACTCCGCCAAAACGGTTAAAATCCTCCAAGCCGCCGCCGTCGTCGCCGGCGGCATGGTGGGCCTCGGCACGGTCATCCATGAATTCCGTTCCGACGCCTACCTGGAAAGCGTCAGCTTGGTCTCAACCATCTTTCTGCCAGAAGTCGCCAAGATCGTGCTCGAAGACCTGAACAAACATATCCGTAACCTCGGCGAAATGGGAATGGACACGGTCGTGATCGTCCCGCCGAACGAAGTTGTGGACCGTTACATCTTCTTTCCCAAGGGCCCCATTTACAATTTCGTCGATGAATTTGACGTGGACATTCCCGGCTTCATCAAACGGATCGACAACGACGATGTTTCAGTGGAGGCCACTTTGATTGACGCAGGCGTGGAGGTCCAGGCTGGCGGCCTGAGTGCGGCGGCCCTAAGCGAAAGAGCCCTCAACGAGGGCCAAGCCGAGGCGGATTCCGACCTTTTCAAGCAGAGCCAACTCTCGGATAGTTTGCGTAGCCTCCAATTGAAAAACCTGTCGTCCTTTATCCAAACCACTCTCGCTGGCACCAATCCCGGCACCAATGGGACTAAGGATGTCAAACGCAGCCAGGCTGAGGCGGCGGTTTGCGCCCGCGTTCGCCAATATGTCTCCCAATGGGGAGCGGACAGCAGCGGCGTGATCGCCACCCTGCTTGTGAATAACGGCGTCGATTGCGATTCTTCGCCGCCGGCTGTTCAGTTAGGAGCCATGCCCGCGCCGGCGTTGCTGCCGGGCGTCAAGAGCAAGCCTTATATTTTGCCCGTGTCCGATGTCATGGGTGCATGGAGCCTTAAACTTGGCGTCACATCCTCCGACGCCGCGGTACTTCCAGCCACCAACGTGCAGATCATCATGCCGAATCAAGGCGAGCAGGGAGCAGTCAAATTTGCCGCGCAGGCCCTGACGAATTCAGTCGCGAATGCCGATGTGCCCGTGGTGCTTGGTTTTTCCGCCACCAACGTCAAGGCAATGGTCGCTAATTTCAACCTCGTCGCCACCGTCCACAAGCCTGCGTTCGTCTTTTCTATCCAGGGTGGCGCCAGCCAATCCGGCTCGACTTTTACCCTTTCGGATTTCAATGGCAAAGCCTTCGTCTATGCCATCCTGCCTATTTACGACAGCGACGAAGCCAGCAACCCGCGCTGGAGTTACGCTTTGCAGGCCTCTGATGGCTCGGCACAATGGGAATTCACCAACGAGGTCACGCCGACCATTGCCACCTATGCGGGTGTCGCTTGTCAGAAATCGCTTCTCACCGTCGATGGCTCACAGGCCACCAACGCCACGGTTAAGCTGACGCTCACGGTCTCCGATGGGACAGCCACCTTTGCCACAACGAACATCGTTTTCAGCCGAGGTGTCCCGTGAAGCGGTTTTTCTCCAAATCGTGGAACGCGCCTCGTGTGGCGGTGTTCATCATTTCGGCCTTCATCGCGATTTATCAGTTGGGCATGATCTCGGGAGCTATCTGGTTGGCTAAACACGTCTTTCCAGGCAGTCCTGACGCGACTTCGCATTACGTGACACACCATCGCGTCTCCTTAATGCTTGCGGTAAGCGACCACAGCATGTCCACGATCCGCGAGGCGCAAATCGCCCTGTCACGATGGGATATACAAGGCGCGGTCAATGTGACGGCGCGTGATCGGTCTGTCATCAGCAATGCCGTCTTGCTGGGAAAGGAACTTCATCATCCCGCAAGGCATTCGGAAACGGGCAAACCCACCGTAAATTCCTTGAATCCATCGTCTCGGTCATGGGTTTGGAAACAGCTCTTCGATTGGGCTGAGTTGAGCAATGTGGTGGTCACTCCGTCTGTGCCGATTGTGCCCCAGAATCCTTCCTGGGTTCTTCCGACCACGGGAGATTTAACGAAAGTTCCGCTAGGCCTTGTCCGCACCAACCTGGCTGATTTGAATAGGGCCGCAACCGCATTGCAGATCCGGTGCCAGACGCTGATCCACTTGATGCTCACCAGCTCTGTCAAGCCTGCCGACGTCGAAATGGTTATGCCGCGTCTGACTTCCGCGGAGCGCGCCAATTTTGGATCGCTCCTGCGCATCAATATGGCTAGGGACGGCGTTGCTTACTTTGGCGCTCCCGTAATTGACTTGTTGGCCCTCCTCATGTCCGTCGCCGCCATCGGCGCCTGTGGTCGCGCGCTCGCGTCGCTAGGGCTGTATCTTGGCACCGGCAAGTTTAAAATGCGTTGGACGGCGTTTTATCTATTCCGCCCGGTTGAGGGCGCCGTTCTGGCGGCGGGATTTTACTTTATCATCTCCGGCGGCTTGTGGAGTTTGCCCTCGCTGCAAGCTCAGAACAATCCGCCTGCGGCGACAGAGACCACGGCGCTTATCGCGACGCCGCCGCCACCAACCAGCGCGACGAATTCCCCAACGAGCGGGTCAAGCCAGCCTGGCGGCGGCCTCCCTCAGGGCGCCGCGACGGGGACCTTTGCCTTCTGCGCCCTGGCGTTCATCATTGGGATGTTCTCGGATGAGGCAACTCAAAAACTCGCGAAGATCGCGACCGCAATCTTCACGGACAACACGCGCCAGGATTCAATTGAGGACACCGCGCCAAGGATTATAGCCACTTATGCTGTGCCGCTCTTCTCGTTGGAAAGCATTACCAACTTAAGCGAGTTCGCTCTGAAATTGAAAGACGCAACCGACTCCGTCTCCCAATTTCTCCTGGCCGATTCACGCTTCGCCCAAGTTGCTCTCGTGTTGAAGAACACCGGGGCTTCACAGATCAACGACCAAGATGTACCTTTGAAGCATGCCCTCGTCAATGGGCTCAACGGAGTCATTCAGGCAGGGCCAGTTTTCAACGAAACACGTTTCAAAAACATCAAATGTGCGCCTCAAACCGACGAACTTAGATTGAAAAACCCCACCGGACTGGATCTCGTCCTGCTGAATCGTTGGCTTCTGCTTGATGTTTACTCTCCTGATCCACCTGCTCCACCTTCGCCGCCCTGCTTGTCTGCCCAGACCACTCGCTGGCTCGTGGAAATCGATGGCACGGCATTCACCCCGCAGACCACCGTCTTCGTAGAGCAAGCCAAACTCTCGCCCGCCAGCAACCTTGCTTTTGTTAACAAGGAAACCATGCGATTCGAATACCAGCAGGACAAGCCGCAAACACGCCAATCCATCACCGTTCTCGCTTCCAATCCACCTGCTGCCGGGTCAAGTGCCGATGCGGCTGGCGGACACTCTGAAAACGTCAAAGTGACGCTCGACACTGCTATCGACCAATCAAAAGCTCCAGCGGCGTGATCGTTAGGCCACGGACAAACGCCTGCTCTCTGCCGCAACCCACAACCCTCACCATTTCGCTTTCGCGTCTTTCGCCGTTGTGACGCGGACGACCTCTTTCGCATAGTTCGTTTCCGCAAACTCCCGCAAAAATGAAACCTTGAAGGAGGATGTGCCGTTGGCAGGCAAGTAGAAGTCATACTGTTTCTTTTCCCCGACATCCACTCGCCTTCCAGCGGCGTCATAGAAATCAACATGGAACTGGATTTCCTTCCAGGAAACTGGACTGGTGTTTTTAATTGTCCCCATGACATCGACGGTCGGGCCCGATTTCGCGTCACCGAAAACGATCTCACTGCCAATAATGGCAATCTGATCTTTGTAGGTCTCGTAGTTCTCGCCGGGATCGAGGATGGTCGAGAACACAACTATCATTACCGTGCCGGGGAGCAAAACAAAGAGCACGGCGATAGCCGGATGAAACATCAGCATCAACCATCGGTTCTGAAAATGATGGCAATGCGGGCATTTCCGCGCTTGTTGCGGAATTTCCATGCAGCACATCTTGCATGTTTTGTTGGGGAGAGGAGTGTCCATGCGACGCCTAAGGTCTCGCCAGCCAATGCGCAATGGGTGAAACAAAAAATGCGCTTTTCATGCGTTGATTACCGCATGACCAACCAGATTTGTCGAGCAACGTTTCCACCCGGGGACCGCGACCATCCCGGTCGCTTCCAGTCGGCGTCCCGCCGACTGGCGTGGGAGTCAACCGCTCACTTTCTTGTGCGCCTTCTCGCGGCACTGATGCCTTCGGCGGGACGCCGAAGGCGGCGGGCGAGACGCCTGGCGGGACGCCCGCGCTCCCCGGAAAAACCCGTAAAGTGGTTTGACATGGCGCGCTGGCCCCCGTATAAGTTGCCTCAATAGACTTGGTTCAAATTCCAAACAAAAAAACAGAAAACTCTATGGCGATCAAAGTTGGCTCCAAAGCTCCGGACTTCACGCTCAAATCAAAAAACGCCACCGGCCTGGTGGATGTGAAACTGAGCGAAAATTTTGGCAAAAAGAACACCGTGCTGCTTTTCTTTCCCGCCGCCTTCACCAGCGTCTGCACCAAGGAAATGTGCGACATCAGCGCCGGTCTGGGCCAGTACTCGGGTTTGAACGCCGCGGTCGTCGGCATCAGCGTCGATACGCCCTTCGCGCAGGAGGTGTGGGCCAAGCAGGAGAAAATCGCCATCACCCTGGCCAGCGACTTGAACAAAAACGTCACGCGGCAATATGACGTCCTTTTCCCGAACCTGGCGGGCATCGGCGATACCTCGGCCCGGGCCGCTTTTGTGATTGATAAGCAGGGCGTGGTGCAATATTCGGAACAAACACCGACGCCCAAAGACTTGCCTAACTTCTCCGCCGTGCAAGCCGTTCTCTCCAAGCTGACCTAATCCGGGCCACGGATGTGGCAAGTATCCATTGCGACGGGCGCGGAAGGGGAAGAAGCTGTCGGCCAGCTTCTGGAGCGAACTCTTAGCCAAGCTCCGTCGGTTTTCCGCGATGAGAAGACCGGCGGCATCGTCGTCACATCGTATCCGAAACGGCTGCCGCGGCCGCGCCGAGCGCTTCATGTGGCGCTCAAGGAGGGTTTGGCCGATTTGCGCCAATTCGGGCTGGACCCGAGTCCGGGCAGAATCTCCATTCAACCGCTGCCGCGCCGGAATTGGTCCGAGTCGTGGAAGCGTCACTTCAAGCCCATTGATATTCAAGGAAAGCTCCTGCTCAAACCGAGCTGGAGCCGGCGGCGTCCCATTCCCGGCCAGCGCGTGGTCATTTTGGACCCCGGCTTGAGTTTTGGAACTGGTCACCATCCGACCACCTTGTACTGTTTGGAACAGTTGGTCTGCTGCCGCAAGCCCGGCCCCGCCCAGTCATGTTTGGACATCGGCACCGGTTCCGGCATCCTGGCCATCGCCGCCGCCAAGCTCGGCTACGGGCCTGTCGTCGCCTTTGATTTTGACCCGGAATCCCTGCGGGTCAGCCGCCAAAACGTCAAGAGGAATAAAGTCAAAATTCGCCTGGGGCGCGGTGAATTGGGCCGGATGCCGCAATGGGCGCGTGGCCAATACGATTTCGTATGTGCGAATTTGGCGTGCGACTTGCTGCTCGCACAGGTGAAAGTCCTGTGCCAAGTATTAAAGCCTGGGGGAAAATTGGTTGTGGCCGGTATATTAGGTCGGGAATTTGCAAAAATAAGGCAAAAGTTTAGTGAAAGTAACTTGACTTTTGAGAAAACTAGGGTACGTAGAGAGTGGAAATCAGGGCGTATTGCCCACTTGCCAGCGGGGTCTGCGAGTCACCGGAGTTCCGCTGCCAAGGAATGAAGGAATACTATGACAAAGACCTTGAATCTGATTCAAGAAACTGTCCGCAATACAAAACATCCCTTCCGTCAGTCCGATGGCCGTCCGGCCAAAGCCCAAAAAAATCGCTACGAACGCCGTAAAATACGGGAGTTCTTGCGCCTGGGAGATTGGTCCGGCGAAGCCTCCGTTTAACAGCAAAAAATAGCCAAGCGAGTTTGTACGCCCCGCGCGAGCGGGGCGTTTTCTCTTTCTATCCAAGCTTCTTATGGCACTTTCTCAGCATCTTTTACCTATGAAAAACCTGGTTTTGGGCTGTCTGCTCACGATGCTCCCTTTGGCGGGGCGCGCCGATGAAGGAATGTGGTTGTTCAATCAACCGCCGCGCGCATTGCTGCGCGACCGCTATCACTTCGACGCCACGGATGCCTGGCTGGACCATTTGCGCAAGGCGTCCATTCGCTTTAATTCTGGCGGCTCGGGCAGCTTTGTCAGCCGCGACGGTTTGCTGATTTCCAATCACCATGTCGGCGCGGATGCGCTGCAAAAACTCAGCACCAAGGACAAGAATTATCTGCGCGACGGCTTTTACGCGCGCACGACCGACCAGGAAATCAAATGCCTGGACCTGGAGTTGAACGTCCTGGAATCGATTGAGGACGTGACCGCGCGCGTCAACGCGGCCGTGCCAAAAGAGGCTGATCCGGCGTCCGCTTTTGCCGCGCGCCGGAAGATTATCGCGGAAATCGAAAAGCAATCGCAGGACCAAACAGGGTTGCGCTCCGAGGTGGTGACTCTCTGGCAAGGCGGCGCTTACCATCTCTACCGCTATAAACGCTACACGGACGTGCGCCTGGTTTTTGCTCCGGAACAGCAAATGGCGTTCTTCGGCGGTGATCCGGACAATTTTGAGTTCCCGCGCTTCGACCTCGACATCTGCCTCTTTCGCGCCTACGAAAACGGCCAACCGGTGCATCCCAGCGATTATTTGCGCTTCTCCCGCGAAGGCCCGCGGGAGGGCGATCTCGTTTTTGTCTCGGGCAACCCGGGCCGCACCAGCCGTTTATTGACAGTGGCGGAATTAAAAGAGCTGCGCGACCAGGCCATCCCCTTTCGTTTGATGTCGCTAAAAGACCGTGAAGTCTTGCTCGAATCGTGGAGCGCCCGCACCGATGAGAACGCGCGGCGGGCCAAGGAAGTTTTATTTGGCGTGAAGAATTCGCGCAAAGCTTACGATGGCCGATTGGCCGGCTTGCTCTCCCCCGCCTTGATGCAGGGCAAGGAAGCGGCGGAAGCGGATTTTAAATCGCGCCTCGAGGGAAAACCGGAATGGGCCGAAGCCCTCAACGCCTACGGCAAAATCGACGCGGCGGTTCATATTCTGAAACAGCAGGAAGTCAAATATAACCTCCTCGAAGGCGGGTTGGCTTTCAATTCGGAATCTTTCCGTCTCGCCCGCACTCTTCTTCGCGCGGGCGCGGAGCGGCCCAAACCCAACGGCGAACGCCTGCGCGAGTATTCCGAATCCGGCCGTGTCTCGCTGGAATTGGCGCTTTTCTCCACCAAGCCGATCTACGCCGATCTGGAAAAGCTGACCCTGGCCGATTCTCTCGCTCTTCTGGCGGATGAATTGGGAGCGGACGACCCGTTTGTCCGGCAGATTCTGGGCGGCAAATCGCCTCGCCACCGCGCGCGCGACCTGATTGATGGCACCAAAGCGCGCGACGCCGCCTGGCGCAAGCAGCTTTACGAAGGCGGCGCCTCAGCCGTCGCGGCGGCGCGCGATCCAATGATAGAATTAGCGCGGTTGATCGATCCGGAGGCGCGGTCGCTGCGGGCCGTCTATGACGCGCAAACGGAGGTCAAGAACCAGGCCCACGCCGCCATTTCCCGCGCCCGCAATGCGCTCGAAGGGTCCTCGGGCTATCCCGATGCCACCTTCACGCTCCGCCTGGCGTTTGGCGCGGTCAAAAGCTATGAGGCGAACGGAGAGCCGGTTGCCCCGTTTACCACTTTTGCCGGGCTTTATGCCAAAGCCGCCGAGATGAAGAACCGGCAGCCCTTCGACTTAACTCCCCTCTGGGAACGCCGCAAAGCCAGTGTCAAGATGACGACGCCGCTCGATTTTGTTTGCACCGACGATATTATCGGCGGCAATTCCGGAAGCCCGGTGGTGAATCGCGCGGGGGATTTCGCCGGCATTATTTTTGATGGAAACCTGGAAAGTTTGCCTTGGGATTTTGCCTTTGATGAGAAGGAAGGACGCGCCATCGCGGTTGATTCCGCCGCCATCCTCGAGGCTTTGGAGCACATCTTCCGCGCCAAAGACCTGGTGGCCGAATTGCTCACCGGTGTGATGAAGAAGTAGCGCTGGCCGGCGGGCTTGGACTTGCCCTGGGAGCTTGTGGCGCGGGCGGCGGCGGCGCTGGACGCGGCGGAGCTTCCACCGCCCGGCTCGCTGCCGCATAAGTGGTCCGATTTTGCTCAATCTGCGGCGCTGGCGGCGCGGGCGTTGCTGGCCTTTCCACCGGATCCAAATGTTGGGACGGTGCATGATGGACGGGCCGAGGAGCGGACTTGCCGCTGGGATTGACGGGAGATGAGGGAGTAACAACAGACCCGAATTTCCTGTTAGGCGTTGGGGTTGCTATTCCTGGACTGTAATGCAATGGCGGCAACTGCATCTCGGGCAGACTGTTCTCCGACAATCCGGATGATTCTTCAGCATCCGTCACCGCCACCTGCTCTGGCTGCGAGGCGGCAGGCGTCGCAGCCTTTGGCGCCGCCGATTTGCCCTGCAAGGCGCCAGACTGAGACCAGGCCGCGGCAGCGGCCGTGGACGGGTTCGGACGACAGACTGGCAGAGAAGACCGGTCCACCACTTCGGACACCGCTTCCGGCGAGGAAACGGAACGCAATTTGACCGGCTTGAGGGCCTTGCCCGTGGCGGCCGCAACTTCTTCCCGGCTGACTCCGCCATGGACAATCTTATCACTGACAAGACTGTAATTCTTGAGCAACTGGCTCTTCGCAAAAAGGCTGGCGGCGCGCGCCGGCGGCACGACTTTGCCCCGGAGCTGGCGGCTGAGGAAGTGATTCGCGGGGACGAATACAAAAGAGGACGCCGTGACCGCACTAGCCGCTCCCAGCACGCTGGCCCCCGGCGGCAAAGGCCCCCAGCCGTAATAGTCGCCCGTCGAACGCCAGGCCACCCAGCCCGGGGCCCAAACTTTGCCTGGCACCCATACCCAGCCAAAGCGCGGCTCTCTTATCCACCGGCCATAATGAAATACCGCCCAGCCCCAGGTGTAATCCGATAGCCAATACCAGCCGCTGTCCGAATCTATCCACTGTCCCCGGTCCAGGTAGGGGCACCAGTCTGCGTCAATCGTCTCAACCGCCGGTTGCCACGACAAGCCGTAGTCAGGCACTTCCACCCACGCGCCGTAAGGGGCCAAGTCGTTGTAAAAGAAATTGGAGTCGGGAGCGGCTGTCGCCGGGGAAGCTGAATCCGGTCCCGGCGGAGTCCGGGACGCAACCCCGGAAGCCAGCGGAGCCGCCTCAGGCGCCGGCGGCGCCGGTCTATCTTTAAACAACGCGGCAATTACATTTTGCGGCAGGCCCAAATCGGACAAATAAAGAATCTCTTCCGCCGAAGGCGTATAGACTTGGCCGGAGTTTTGAATATAGGAAAGTATAACCCCCTCTTCCACATGGGCTTGCGCAAGACGGATAATCTCCGCAAGACCCGGCGACAAATTCGCCGGCAACGCCGGCTCCCCTGCCGCCTCCGGTGCGGCGGCGGCAAAGGCATCTGATCCCGCAGGCAAATCGATTTTGGCGGAAGCGGATGGATCGAAACGGGCGAAAGCACCGACCAAAAGAACGGCGGTCGCCCCAATGGCGATTAGCCAAACGTAGGAGGATAACGCCGGAGATTTCATTCTATACCACCGACGATGGGGCGCTTGGAATATTCATCCGATGGACACGGCCCGTCATGGCGAGACTTTCCTTCGCCGGAGGCCATTTGGCAAGGGCAAACCAGTTTCCATTAGCCATCAACTATCTTCCACACCGCGCGACGGCAGAAGTTGCGGTGGCGCGACTGGAATAGTCTGGCTCTCTGACCAATTCTCAATGCCGTCTAACCGGGGGTGCGCGCCTTTTTAATGCTCGGATTGCGCCTCGTTCCCGGAACTTGATTTTGCGCGGGCACTTAGCCGTTGGAGCAATTCCCCCGTTAACACCTCGTAGGCGGCGGCGCCGGGGCTGTATTTGTCGTAATGAATGATCGGCCGGCCAAAGCTCGGGGCTTCAGCCAGCCGGATCGCGCGCGGGATGATTGTGTCAAACACAAGATCTCCGAAGTGTTGCCGCACTTCCTCAACCACCTGCGCCGAAAGCCTGGTGCGGGCGTCAAACATCGTCATAATCACCCCCAGCAGGTCCAACTTGGGATTGATGCCGCCGTCGCGCACTTGGGTGAGGATTTTGTGGCTCAGGGAAATTCCCTCCAGGGCGTAATATTCGCATTGCAACGGGATGACCAGGAAATCCGATGCGGCAAAGGCATTGAGGGTCAAAATGCCCAGGGAGGGCGGACAGTCGATGAGAATTAGATCAAACTGCCCCGCCGCCGCCACGGGTTCCAGAAGTCCCGCCAGCCGGCGCAAGTGATCTTCCGCCCGCGCGATTTCGATTTCCGCGCCGCACATATCGACTTCGCTGGGGACAACGTGGAGGCGCTCGAAATTGGTGGGCCGAATCTTGTCAAACAGCGTCCCCTCCCCCAGCAAGGCGCGGTAGGCGCTGCCGCCCGCGACTTTTTCCAAGCCGACCCCGCTGGTGGCATTGGCCTGGGGGTCAAGGTCCAGCAGCAGGACCCGCCGTCCCAACTGCGCCAGGCAGGCGGAGACGTTGATCGTTGTGGTCGTCTTGCCGACGCCCCCTTTTTGGTTGGCCACCGCGATGATTTTAGCAGGCACAATACCAATTATCTCGCAAACCGCGACGGCGGCAAAGAAATTTGCGTTGGATTTTAATCGCTGGATAAAGCACATTAGTATGTATGAAGTTCATTCTTTCGGCTCACAATGTCACCTTAACCAAAGCCATCGAAGATCACATCCTGGACAGAATCGAAAAAATCGAACACCTGGACCGGTTTGTCACCACGGCTCGCGTCACTGTGGATCACAATCACTTGAAAGGGCCGGAACGCCAGTTTTCCTGCTCCATTCGGCTGGCCGTGCCGGGGAATGACATTTTCGCTGAGGACTGCGAAACCGACCTCTACAAGGCCATTGACCTGGTCCGCAAGAAAATCGAACAACAGTTGCGCAAGCGTCACAGCAAATTCAAATCGCGCAAGCACACCCCTGCCACCCAAAGCGTGGCTTCGCGCGCCAGCGAGGAACCGTAGCGCGTTCCGGCCAGGACGACGACTCATTCATGCTCCTGCGCGCCCGGATTGTTTTGCCCGTTTCCAAACCCCCGTTGGAGGACGGTGCGGTTCTCATTTCCGCAAATCGCGTCACCGCCGTTGGCCCGTGGCGCGATTTGCGCCCGCGTGAAACCGCGACCCCAGTGGATTTAGGTGATGTCATCTTGCTGCCGGGTTTGGTCAATGCCCACTGCCACCTTGACTACACCGACATGACCGGACTGCCGCCCCAAAAACAGTTTCCTGACTGGATCAAGGGTTTGCTCGCGCTCAAGGCCGCCTCCAGCTACACCGATTACGCCGCGGCCTGGCTGCGCGGCGCCAAGATGCTCGCCGCCACCGGGACCACGACCGTGGCGGACATTGAGGCGGTGCCGGAGTTGCTGCCCGAAGTCTGGTCTTCCACGCCGTTGCGTGTCTTCTCCTTTTTGGAAATGACGGGCGTGAAGAGCCGCCGGCATCCCGAGGAAATCCTGCACGAAGCGGCGGCCAAGCGCCGCAGCCTTTCGTCACGCCGCGGTTTTGTGGGATTTTCACCCCACGCTCTTTATTCCACCACGCCGGCCCTTCTTCAGCGGACGGCGGCTTTGGCCCGGCGGCGCGGCTGGCGTTTGACGACGCATGTGGCCGAATCGATCGACGAATTTGAAATGTACCGGCACCGGCGCGGTCCTATGTTTGACTGGTTGAGCAAGCAGCGCGAGATGTCCGATTGCGGCTTGGGCACGCCGCTGGAGCAAGTGGCCCGTTGCGGTTTGTTGGGCCCAAATTTTATCGCGGTCCATGCCAATTATCTTGAACCGCGGGACGTTGCCGCTCTGGCGGCCTCGCACAGCAGCGTCGTCCATTGTCCCCGCAGCCACGCCTATTTTCGCCATCAACCGTTCCCCTTCCGCGAACTCTCCGCCGCCGGCGTCAACGTCTGTTTGGGCACCGACAGCCTGGCCAGCGTCAAGACAACGGCCCGGGCCATGCCGGAATTGAACATGCTTGCCGAGACGCGCGCGTTTGCGCTCGCCCATCCTGAAGTGGCGCCGTCCGAGGTCTTGCGGATGGCTACTCAGGCCGGAGCGAAGGCTTTGGGCTGGCAGGACCGCGTCGGCGGTCTTTTTCCCCATGCCTTGGCCGATATGATCACCCTTCCCTTCAGCGGCAAAAGAGAGGAAGCCGCCGCCGCAGTGGTGCATCGCGCCGGTCCGGTCTCCGCAAGCATGATTGACGGACAATGGATTCTTCCTCCATGCTCGTCACCATGACGACCGGTTCATCTCATGCCAATCGCCTGGCCCGCGAGAAATCGCCTTATTTACTGCAACACCAGCACAACCCGGTTGATTGGTTTCCCTGGGGCGCGGAAGCCTTTGCCAGGGCCCGCGACGAGCAGAAACCGATTTTCCTGAGCATCGGTTACTCGACCTGCCACTGGTGCCATGTCATGGAGCGCGAATCTTTCGAGGACCCCGCCCTCGCCCGCTTCCTCAACTCCCACTTTGTCAGCATCAAAGTGGACCGGGAGGAACGTCCGGACGTGGACAGAATCTATATGACGGCGGTGCAGGCTTTGACCCACCAGGGCGGATGGCCGCTCAATTGCTTTCTCACCCCGGACTTGAAGCCCTTCTATGGCGGAACCTATTTCCCTCCTGAAAACAAATATGGCCAGGCCAGTTTCATCCAGGTTTTGCGTCAGATCGCCAATCTGTGGGAGCAGCGCCGGGACCGCGTGCTTTCGACTGCCGTGGACTTCCATCGTCAACTGGAAAACTACATCAGCCGCGAACCAGGCACCTTCGCGCTCTCGCGCGCGGTCCTGGAAAACGCTGCCGCTCTTTTCAAGCGCGAGTACGACCCCGTCTTCGGCGGCTTCGGCTCCGCTCCCAAGTTTCCCCGCCCCAGCGAATCGCTCTTTCTCTTGCGCCAGGCGGCGCGCGCCGGAGACGCCGAGGGAACCCGCATGGTCCTGCATACGTGCCAATGCATGGCGGCGGGCGGCCTCTACGATCAAATTGGAGGCGGGTTTGCCCGTTATTCCGTCGATGCGCAATGGCTCGTGCCGCACTTCGAAAAAATGCTTTACGACAATGCCCAGTTGCTCAACCTCTGCCTGGACGCTTTCCTGGTCTCGGGCGACGAACGCCACGCGCAAACCGCGCGGGGCATTGCGCGCTACGTCCTCCGCGACATGACCGATCCAGGCGGCGGTTTTTACTCCGCGGAGGACGCCGACAGCGAGGGAAAAGAGGGCAAGTTTTACTGTTGGACGGCGGCGGAATTGTCGCAGTTATTGACAGCGGCGGAATCTCAAGTGGCGGCGCGTTATTTCGGCGTCACGGAAGCGGGGAACTTCGTCGATCACAGCGATCCGCATCCCTTGCCGAACCAGAACGTCTTGCACATCGCCGATGCCAGCCTGACCCTGCCGGAGCAGAAGATCCTCGAATCGGCCAAAGAGAAAATGTTCCAGGCGCGCCTGGGCCGCGTCCGCCCGTCCCGAGACGATAAAGTCCTCGCCTCCTGGAACGGGATGATGCTCGGGGCCCTGGCCCGGGCGTTTATCGTGCTGGGCGATGACCAGTATCGCGCCGCCGCGGAAAAAAACCTGGAGTTCTTGCGCGCCCATTTGTGGGAGGAGCAAAGCCGGACCTTGCACCACCGCTGGCGGCAAGGAGAACGGGATTCCGTCCAGCTTCTTTCCGCCTATGCCCATCTTTGCGCCGGGACGCTCGACCTCTACGAGGCCACGCTCGCCCCGGCGCACCTGAGTTTTGCCATCACCCTGGCCGAAGCGATGCTGGCCGGCTTCTACGATGCGGCCAATGGCGGTTTCTATGACAGCGTCGGCGCGGGCCATGAGTTGATTCTCCGCTGCAAGGATGATTACGACGGCGCCGAACCTTCCGGCAATTCCGTGGCAGTGCTCTCCCTGCTCCGCCTTGCGGCGATAACAGGGCGCAAGGAATTTGCGGACGCCGCCGAGAAAACGCTGCGGTTATTCGCCCCGCGCCTTCATGAGTTGCCCCAAGCCGTCCCGCATCTGCTCATCGCCTTGGATTTTCTGCTGCACGAACCGTGGCGCGCGGTCGTCGCGGGCGATCCCGCGCAAGCCGGGACGCAGACTTTGCTTCGCGCCGTCCATGCAATCTATCAGCCTGGAAAAGTTGTCTTAAGCAACACGGGACCAGTGGAACCATTTGCCCAAACGCTCCCTGCCCCGGAGCGCGCCTGCGTTTATCTTTGCAGCGGCCACGCCTGCCAGCCGCCAACTGAAAACCCAGACGAAGTCAAGAAGACGTTGACGGGAACGTGCGATTAAAACCGTCGGTCCATTTTTAAAATCCCGCCGCCTCCCAGTTGCTCAAACGCGCCTACCGCGCGCCCTGGAAACACCCCGGTCAGACGTGAACCGAAATCAGTGGCAGAGGCAACAGGTTTGTAATTCTACGAGGGGTTTTCGCCATCGTTGGCAACCTGCCATTCCCCTTGTTTTACAAGGGTTTTCTCGTTGAAACCGTGGGGGTCAGTTAATGGTATTGTAATATAATGCTTGACTGGGCATCGCTCTTTGCCGGGCTGTCGGGCAAGGCGCGCAAGCTCATCGGAGGGGTCAGTCCCACATAACCGCATATTTTTGTTTGATGTTCCCTCAACACAAATCCCCGGTGTTCTTGATATTTGCAGTTATTTCGCTCGACACCAGAAAACCTGTTTGGCCATTGGTGTCAAATCTAAACATTTTTTACATTTGCGGATTTATTTGGCGTGCTTTAAGGCGGTGCGGAGCGCGGCGCTCACGCTCATGGATTTGCACCCAACGCCTTGTGTTCGCTTTTGAATCTTGCCCAAACTGGTTCTGAGTGAAATTCAGATTCACAATGGACGGGATGGCCTCTTTTGTCAAAACTGCTCTTTCAGCCCCGATCCTCGCCCAAGAAGACAATTTAGACCCCAGACCACGCAGACCACGTAGAAATGGAATAAAGGAACGGAGAGGTTCTCGCTGAAATCTCTTCTTCCGCGTATTCAGCGTATTCAGCGGGGCTCTGTTTTCTATAAAATCGCCGCTCATGAGCAACACGTAAAACCCGTTCAAAAACCTTCCGTAGGATTTTAATCTTGACGCATTCCTGTTATCATTGCCCCGCATGAAAACAATGCCACGCTCAGGAGGCCCCCGATGACGCGCAACGGCAAAATCGCCCGGCTCCCGCTGGCCATCCGTCAGCAGCTCAACCAGCGCCTCCAAAATGCCGAGCCGGCCCAAAACCTCCTCTCCTGGCTCAAGCGGCTGCCGGAAGTCCAGGCCAAGAGAAACAGGAGCGCATCCGTTAAATCCTTGGCATCGGTGCCGAGTACGGCCCCGGCGCCGCCCCGGAAAGCCTGCTTCCACCCGAAACCCGAACCCAATTGAGCTAAATTGAACCAAATTGAGCCGCTCTTACCCCCCCGGGGCCCGGGGGGGGCGCCGCGCGCCGCACCGCCGCGATGCCCTCGCTCTCTCTTTTCGGGTGCAAGAATTCTCTCGCGCACCCGTGAGGCTGCATCATAGATATGATTCTCGCCTTTTCCCGGTACAACGGCTTCCAAAGGAAGAATTGCGTCTCACACACGCCTCGCTCAACGTGCTTTTCCTTATTGTTTTTTCCCCCGAATTTAGTTGCGGACGGGGCGCGTCTGTCCTATCGAATCATGAGACGATTCTCCTGAGGAGCAGTATCACGACTGCCGCCAGTGGCCCGCATCCTCCCTGCAATCGCGAATAGCACACACTGAGAAACTATATGAATACCAGAAATCTCATCGCCGCCACGCTCGCCACAACGTGCCTGCTGACGGCACGCCTCTGGGCGCTGCCCGCCCCCGTCAATGAACCGCTTCCGCTGGTCGGAACTGCCGATCACGGCCACACCTATCCCGGCGCCACCGTCCCCTTTGGCATGGTGCAACTGAGCCCCGATACTCCCATTAAAGGATGGGATGGTTGTTCCGGCTACCACTACACCGACTCCGCCGTCGTCGGGTTCAGCCACACCCATTTGAGCGGAACAGGCTGCGGCTGCCTGGGCGATGTTCTCCTCATGCCGACGGTGGGGGAAATTCAATTCAACCCCGATGGTTACAAATCCGCTTTTTCGCACGAGCGGGAGCACGCCACCCCGGGAGATTATCGTGTGTTTCTGGATGATCCAAAGATCGCGGTGGAACTGACCGCCACGGCGCGGTGCGGCTTTCACAAATACACCTTCCCGGCGGCGGACAACGCCCACATCATTCTGGACCTCGCCCATGGCGTCGGCAATGAAGCCTTCGAAACTTCCCTGACGGTCGAGAACGACACAACCGTCAGCGGCACGCGCTTTTCGGAAGGTTGGGGTGGCAAGCGCGAGGTTTATTTTGTCATGCGATTCTCCAAGCCGTTTGCATCGGTCGTGCTTGAGCGCGACGGCCAGCGGTTGGCATCGGACGCCCGCGACGGCAAGGCGCGCAGTATGAAGGCGTCCTTCAATTATAGCACCGCCGCCCATGAAACGATTTTGGTCAAAGTCGGCATTTCCGGCACCGGTATCGACGGCGCCCGGAAAAACCTGGCAGCCGAAATTGCCGCCTGGGACTTTGATCACGTCCGCGCCAGCGCGGTCGCGCAGTGGAAGAAAGTGTTTGAGGCGGTGGACGTCAACTCGTTCGATCCCCATGTGCGCACGACCTTTTACGCCAACTTGTATCTGAGTTGCCTGGCCCCGGTGCTCTTCAACGACGCGGACGGAATCTATCGCGGCATGGATCACAAAAACCATCAGGGAGAAGGTTTCCAAAATTATACAACCTTCTCCTTATGGGACACCTATCGCGCGGAAAATCCGCTATTGATAATCTTACAGCCGCGGCGGGTGGACGACATCATTCAAACCCTGCTGGGCGAGTACCGGCAAAATGGCCAGCACACGACGCCGATCTGGCCGTTGTGGGGCAACGAGACCTGGTGCATGATCGGTTACCATTCCGTCGCGGTCATGGCGGATGCTTATCTCAAAGGGTTCCGCGGTTTCGACGCCGAGACGGCTTACCAGGCGATGCGTGACACGGCCATGCAGGACCGCAATGGCTTGGCCAGCTACAAGGAACGGGGCTACGTCGCTTCCACTCCCCACGGAGAAGCAGCCTCGCGCACGATTGAGTACTCATTCGACGATTGGAGCCTGGCACGCATGGCGGACGCCTTAGGACACAAGGAGGACGCCCAATTGTTTTACAAGCGGTCCGCCAATTATCGCAACTTGTTCGATGGCTCCGTGCGTTTCTTCCGCGGTCGCAAGGCTGACGGCTCCTGGCGCTCTCCCTTTGTCGTCAACGCCCTCGTCGGCGACGAATACACCGAGGCCGATGCCTGGCAGTACGCCTTCGGCGCGCAGCAGGACGTGCCCGGCATGATCGCTCTTTACGGCGGCGATGAACCGTTCATCCAAAAGTTGGACTCCCTCTTTACCGCTGACTCGACGATTCAAACGACGATCCCGGACATCAGCGGTCTGATCGGCCAATACTCGCAAGGTGACGAGCAGTGCCACCATGTAGCCTACCTTTATAATTACGCCGGCGCGCCCTACAAAACGCAGCAGCACATCCGTCAGGTCATGGCCGCCATGTACAACGACACCCCGGCCGGGCAATGCGGCAACGCGGATTGCGGCCAGATGGCGGCGTGGTATGTGTTCAGCGCCTTGGGCTTTTATCCGATGAATCCGGACAGCGGCATTTATGCCATTGGCAGCCCGGTCGTCAACAAGGCCGTGCTGCATTTGGATGCGGACAAATATCACGGCCGCGCCTTCACCGTGCTGGCGGAAAAAAATGCGCCGGAGAACATCTACATCCAGTCCGCGACCCTTAACGGGAAGCCGCTAAACCGGGCGTGGCTGCGGCACGAAGAGATTATCGCGGGAGGAACGCTCCGCCTGGTGATGGGCTCCAAACCGAATACCGAATGGGGCAGCGCCCCGGAAAATCGCCCGCCACCGACCATGCCGGCGGATTTCCATTATGCGCCGCTGCCGGAGCCGGCTTCGGACAAATTAGCCGTCTTGCCGTTGCCCATCCGCATTGTCTGCGGGAGCGACGAAGCCGTAAAAGATTTTAAGCCGGACCCAAACATGGGTTCGGGAAGCGTCAACCATAACAACTCCACCGTCGATGTCAGCGCCCCAAACGCCGCGCCTGAGGCTCTCTATCAAAGCGAGCGTTATGGCAAGGACTTCGCCCACAGCTTCGCCGTGCCCAAGGGGCAGTATCTTGTCCGCCTGCATTTCGCTGAGGTTTTCGACAACAGCGCTGGACAGAGGATTGAGAATATTGAAATCAACGGCCAGCCTGTTTTGAAGGACTTCGACGTCTTCGCTGCCGCCGGCGGCATGAATAAGGCGGTGGTCAAGGATTTTGCCCACATCTCGCCCAACGCCGAAGGGAACATCGTTGTCCGCATCCTCGCGGCTCCCGGCAGCCCGGACCAAAACGCCAAGATAAGCGGAATTGAGATTCTGGAAGAATCAGGAACCTGAGAACAAGTCTCAGTGGCCCAGCCCTTTCCCAAACTCCGGCCTGCGGCAATTCAAGACCCCAGGCGACAATGGCAGCGGTGCCAACGATTGGCTTCTGGTCCTGGAAACCGCCTCTCATCACTCCTCTAACAAATGACCCTTATGAAAAACTCGCAACTGAATGGACTTTGCTTCTCCCCAGGACTCTTCCTCGCGCTCTCGTTCGCCTTGACAGCTTTGGCCCAGCAAACCTCCCCTGACCAACTGCTGCTCAAAGACTTCAAACCGCGCTCGATCTACAACGTGCCGGCGACCCAACTGGCGAAGGCCCGCTTCCCGGTCATTGACATGCACACGCATAATTACGCCAAGACCGACGAGCAGATCGCGGAATGGGTGCGGACGATGGACGAGTTGGGCATCGAGAAATCCGTCATCCTCACCATGGCCCACGGCCAGCAGTTCGATGCCGTCAATGCCCGCTACCAAAGATTCCCGGGCCGGTTTTCCGTCTGGTGCGGATTCGATTATACGGGGTACGACCAACCCGGCTATGGTCCGGCGGCTGTCGCCGAATTGGAACGATGTTTCAAAGCCGGCGCTCAAGGAGTCGGCGAATTGGGCGACAAGGGAAAGGGTCTATTCTATTGCAAACCTCCCGCGTGGGGAATGCATCTCGACGACCCTCGGATGGACCCATTGCTCGAACGTTGCGGCCAACTCGGGATGCCGATCAGCATTCACGTCGCCGATCCCATGTGGATGTACGAGCCGATGGACCAGTCCAACGACGGGCTGATGAATGCCTACCAGTGGCGGTTGGACAATCAAACCAACATCCTCTCCCACGCCGAGCTTCTCGGCACCCTGGAGCGGGCGGTCAGAAAACATCCGGGCACGGTATTTGTTGCCTGTCACTTAGCCAACTGCTCCTACGACCTGGCCAAAGTCGGCGCGCTTCTTGACAAGTATCCCAATCTCTACGCGGACATCAGCGCCCGCTACGCCGAAACGGCCACCATTCCACGGGCGACCGCAAAATTCTACCTGAAGTATCAGGACCGGCTCGTCTATGGCACAGACATGGGCCCGAACAAACAGATGTACTTGACGACCTTCCGCATCCTGGAGACCGAGGATGAGCATTTCTATGACTGGAACTTATTCAGCTATCACTGGCCGCTGAACGGGTTTGGACTGAACGACGGCATCCTGAAGAAGCTCTATTCGGAAAACGCCCGTAACATCCTCAAACGGCGGTAATAAACAAAGGTCAGTCCGAGGCCCGAACAACAGCCGGCGTTTCATTTTTTCATGGTGATCAGCACGCTGATGGAAAGGGTCGCGACGATGAAAAGGAGCAGGCCGCCCAGGACAACTAAGGCCCGCGGGTTTCCGAAATTGATCGTCCATCCAATGCCAAAGCGTTTCTCCAGGAATAGCGCTGGATCGCTTCGGTTGACATAGAAAAGGCCCAGTTTCCAGCATTCATCGCGTGTGCGGTCGCCCACGGGAGGAGAATCGAGGACTGCGCTCTCCTCGGCTTCTCCCCAGCGCCAGCCACCCTGCCCTGCCCGGAAAGCGAGGAAAAAGATTGCAGCAATTAAAAGAGTTTCCATCGGCAAAATGAACCATAACCCACGCAGCGGCGCATCCAGGTTGGCGCGCAATACCGCCAGGCTGATCAGGCCCATGAGGGCGGCCAGCCAGTATTCAATCGCCAGCATGGAAAATGACACGATGCGGATGAAACGCGCCTCCCGCATGGCCCGCGCTCCGCTGCCATGAATCCGGCGCACATCACGCAAGACCGCATACCACAACAAGGACATGAACGAACAGATCAGCAACCCTGTTCCAGCGCACCCAAAGACAGCCGCCGGACTCTTCGCCGCCCAGCCATCGGGCAATCCTTTGATTCCCCAGTGAATCGGTATTCGCGAGGGAATGCTGTCCCACCGCAGCCCAAGACACAGAAAAACGGCCGCCAGAATCACAAATGGCCCCGCTTGCGCCAGCCAGCCTCCCGGCAGTGATACCACCCGCGGCTGCAACACCGCTTCCCGCACCGCACTAGGCTCGACATGATAAGGCATGGCGCTTCCGCGGGCAGCGAGGAACGCCGCAAACCACCCTGCTAGTTCGACCATCACCGGCCCGAGCAAGCCGGCCATGGCCAGCGCAGGCGACCTAAGCCCCGCAAATCCCGCCAAAACCAGGGCCAGGAGCGCGAAAATGACCACCGCACGATCATATCGACGCAAGATTTCCCGGCCTTCCGGCGATTGCCGAAACGAAGGTTTGACTGTTACGGCGAAGAACAAGTCCGGCCGAGTCAACCGTGGCGTGAATAAAGCGGCTGTCACCAGGCTGCCCCACGGCAGCAGGGCAACCGCTATCAATGGCCAGTCTAAGTTCAGCATCTTCATAGTTGTATCTGGTTATTTGTTAAGTTCGTTCGCCAGCGTGCCAAGTTGCTGGGCGATGGATTTGGCATCCAAGCCGTCCGCCACCGCCCGCGCCGTCAACTCGCGCAGCCGCTGCGAAAAATCTTCACGAGAATCGGCACTGGGACGTTGCGAAGGCCGCTCGATGACCGTTGCCCCGCGATGACGGCGCAAGTCGAGCCACCCCTCCTCCGCCAGCAATCGGTAAGCCTGCGCCACCGTGTTGTGATGGACCGCCAGGTCAACCGCGATCTGGCGCACGGTAGGAAGCCGGCCGCCAGGCTTTAAATCCCCATGCACCAGCAAGGCCCGCAACCCATCGGCAATCTGCCGATACACCGGCGTCGGACTCGCCAAATCTACCCTCAGCACCTTTGTCGTTTCATGATTTTCCATAGGCCGGAACGGACATTGTTTGTCGTTTGTATGGATACAATATACAAATATACCGCGCTGTCAAGCCCCATTTGTGACTTGGGTCCGTAACGGAGTTGTTGCACCCGTGAGGCTGGGCTGCGCGCGACGAAACTCTTCGCCGGGCGGTTTTTTCCCAAGAATCTTACATGGGCCTCCTCTATACTTGCGCGCGAAGAATTCTGTCTCACGCCGCCCCCTCATTTTCTTTGCGGCCACGGCTTGCCACCACCCTTCCCCAACGCGTATTGTTCCGGGCAACTTAGCCAATTACATTTGATGATTCAACCCCCGCCAAGCTGTTTTTTGGCTTCGCGGGGAAGGAAAAAAGAGAAGACGATGATAAACGGTAGATTCACACTCGAAAGCGTCCCGGCCATCGGGCTGGCGCTGTCTATCTCAGGACTGGCCGCTGCTGGAGCGCCCGTGCGCGCGGCTGACCATGAGTATGGCCCCGCGGCCGCAGCCAGTTCTTTAAAAGAGTTTGCGGTAGCCCATGGCCTTGAGGTCACGCTCTTCGCCTCCGAACCTTTGGTGCGCAATCCGACCGACATGGACATTGACGAGCGCGGGCGCGTTTGGGTCACCGAGGGCGTCAATTACCGCTCCTCCTTTCAATCGTGGGGAATTCTCCAACCCGCCGGCGACCGTGTCGTCATCCTGGAAGATACCAATGGTGATGGTCTGGCGGATAAGGCCGCGACTTTTTACCAGGGACCCGAAATCAATGCGGCCCTGGGCATCTGCGTGCTCGGCAACAAGGTCATTGTCTCCTCTTCCCCTAACGTCTATCTCTTCACCGACACCAAAGGTGATGGCAAGGCGGACAAGAAGGAAATTCTCTTCTCCGGCATTGGCGGCTTTGACCATGATCACGGCGTCCATGCCTTCACTTTCGGCCCCGATGGCAAGCTGTATTTCAACTTCGGCAATGAGGGGCACCAGCTCAAAGACAAGGACGGAAAACCAGTCCTCGATCCAGACGGAAATCCAATCAATAATTCCGGCAATCCGTATCGCATGGGAATGGTCTTCCGCTGCAACCCCGATGGCAGCCACGTCGAAGTCCTCGCTCACAATTTTCGCAACAATTACGAAGTGGCGGTCGATTCCTTTGGCACGTTGTGGCAATCCGACAATGACGATGACGGCAACCGTTCGGTGCGCATCAACTATGTCATGGAGCATGGCAATTTCGGCTACAGCGATGAAATGACTGGGGCCGGCTGGCAGGAAAGACGCAGCAACCTCGAGGGCGACATTCCGCACCGCCATTGGCATCAGAACGATCCGGGGGTTATTCCGAACCTCTTATTGACTGGCGCGGGCGCGCCCTCCGGCATGGCCATCTACGAAGGCAGCCTTCTGCCGGACGTCTTTCGCAACCAGATGATTCACGCCGATGCCGGAGAGCGCATCGTTCGATCTTATCCGGTCCGCCCGGACGGCGCTGGTTACTCGGCACAGACCGTCGATATCCTCACCACCACCAACTCATGGTTCCGGCCCTCGGACGTGTGCGTGGGGCCGGATGGCGCGCTTTATGTGGCCGATTGGAATGACGCGGTCGTCGGCGGCCATAACATGATGGACCGTGACCTTGCCACAATGACCGGGCGGATTTATCGTGTCGCGCCTCCCAAATTCAAATCCTCCATTCCGCAACTGGACCTGCAATCCGCCCAGGGATGCGTGCAAGCCCTGCAATCGCCCAATCTGGATACCCGTTACTTGGCCTGGACCGCTCTCGCGTCTATGAGCAGCCGTGCCGAGACTGAATTGCTCCGTATCTGGAATGAAAGCGCCGATCCTCGGATGCGGGGGCGCGCCTTCTACCTCTTGGTCCGCTTGCCTGGCAAGCAGAACGAATATGTCAACGAAGCGTTGCGCGATGCCAATCCGGATCTCCGCGTCACCGGACTCAGGGCCGCCCGGGAAGCAGGGTTGGACATCATCCCGCTGGTCAAGACACTTGTTTATGATCCATCCGCTTCCGTCCGCCGGGAATGCGCCCTTGCTCTTCGCCACAATTCCTCCGCGGAGGCGCCAAAGCTCTGGGCCGCTCTCGCCGAAGAGCACGACGGCAAAGACCGCTGGTATCTGGAAGCTTTGGGCATTGCGGCCGATCGCCAAGAGGATAAGTATTTTGATGCATGGCTATCCGCCGTCGGCGGCCATTGGAACACCCTGGCTGGGCGCGATATTGTCTGGCGCTCTCGCGCCACGCAATCTGCCAGCTTGCTGGCGGCAATCATTAAAGATGAAAACACCCCGGAAGGCCAGCGCGCGCGCTACTTTCGCGCTTTTGATTTTATCAAAGGCCCGGAGAAAAAGGCGGCGCTGCTGACGCTCCTGGCGGCGCCGGCATCACCGGATGTTGTCACGGAAACCGTCAGCCGTCTTGGCCGCGGGGAATTCTCCAGCAATCCCGCGGTAAAGGCCGCGGTCCTGGCCGCCGTGGCCTCGGCACGCGGCACAGCGACCTTTGTCCAATTAGTCACGGAATTCGGTTTGCAGGGCCAAAACGCGGCGTTGCTGGAAACGGCGGTGCGGCATCCGTCCGAAGGATTCGGCGTCGAAGCCATGCGATTGGTCCTGGCGAGCGGAGACCTCAATGGACTCCATGCATTACTGGAAAGCACCAATTCAGACGTCCTCCGAGCCATGGAAGCGGCGGGAAATACCCGGCAAAATGGGATCGCTCCCCTTCTCTTGCCCTTGGTCGCCGCCGCGGACCGCGACACCGCGGTGCATCGGCAGGCGGTGCGTTCCCTGGCCCAAACCAGGGAAGGGGCGGAGGCTTTGCTGCGGCTGGCGCAGGACAATAAACTGTCCAACGATGTTAAATTCACCGCCACCACCGTGCTCAATCAGGTGCGCTGGCCTGAACTCAAGGCCCAGGCGGCCAAGGTCCTCCCTTTGCCCCAGGGCCGCAATACCGAGACCCTGCCTCCTGTCAACGAATTAATCAGGCGCCGCGCCGACACCGCGCGCGGCGCGGCCGTCTTTGCCCGGCCTGAATCCAGTTGCACCACTTGCCACCGGGTCAATGATCAGGGCGGCGATGTTGGCCCCGCGCTTTCCGAGATTGGCGACAAGCTGGCCAAAGACGCCATTTTTGAAGCGATCCTCGACCCCAGCGCGAGCATCGCCTTTGGCTACGACGCCTGGCAAGTCACCCTCAAATCGAACGATGAGATCGAAGGCATCATCGTCAGCGAAACCGACGCCGAACTGCTCATCAAAGACGCCAAAGCCATTGCCACGCGCGTCAAAAAAAGTGACATTGCCGCTCGCCGAAAACTCAAAGCCTCGCTCATGCCCGTTGGTTTGCAGCAAACCATGTCCACCCAGGACTTGGTTGATCTGGTCGGCTATCTGTCCACCCTAAAGAAAAACATCAGCGCCAAAAAATGAGCCCGGAACCCGTTAGAGGGGCTTAAGTTAAGTTTCCACTTCCGCGATGGACTGGTTCAGAATCTCCAGCGCCTGGTCCATCTCGGAACGGGTCAACGTTAAGGCCGGTGTGAGCGTGAGAACGTTGCCTTGGGTGATTTTGAAATTCAGGCCGCGGCGGAGCGCGCCGTACATGACCCGTTCCGCCTCATCGGACGCCGGGCTGAGAGTGGATCGGTTTTTGAGCAATTCGACACCCAGGATGAGGCCGAGGCCGCGCGTGTCGCCGATCAAACGATGCCGGTTTGCCATCTCGCGGAGGCGTCCGAGCGCGTATTGCCCCAGCCCGCGTGCGTTTTCCACCAGCTTTTCCTCTTCGATGACTTGGAGCGTGGCAAGTCCCGCCGCGCAAGCCACGGGGTTCTTCTCGTGCGTGTAATGGCCCAAGGCGGTGTGAGGCGCGGCATTGAGCGCCTCGCGACAGAGCACGGCGGCCAGCGGAAAAATGCCGCCGCCGAGACCTTTGCCGAGGACCAGAATATCCGGGGTGACATCGTAATGCTCGCAGGCGAACATCCGGCCTGTCCGGCCCAGTCCCATGGGAATCTCATCCAGGATCAAAAGCGCGCCGTGCTTGTCGCAGGCGGCGCGAATCCGTTTCCAATAATCAGGCGGCGGAATAAATGGAATGGAACGAATCGTTTCGCCGATCACCGCCGCCACGTCGCCTTCCTTTTCCAAAACGTACTCCACATAATCGGCGCAAGCGAGCGAGCAGGCCGCCCCGCACTTAAACGGGCAATGCCGATTATCGGCCGGCGGCACATGTTCGCAGCCCGGGAGCAACGGGCCAATATCGCGCCGGAAGATCGCCTCGCCGCCCACGGAAATGGCATCCAATGACGCCCCATGAAACGAATCCCACATGGAGACAAACTTGAACCTCCCGGTCGCCATGCGCGCCAGCTTCAAAGCCATGCCGACGGCCGTCGTGCCCCCGGGGGCCAGCAAAACGCGATTGAGGCCTTTCGGAGCGATTTGCACCAGCTTCTCCGCCAATTGGATCGCCGGTTCGCAGGTATATCGGCGCGTGCAAAAAGTGAGTTCGTCCAGTTGCTCTTTGATGGCGGCGATGACCTTGGGATGGCCAAAACCAACGTTGTGAACATTGTTGCCATGAAAATCCAGGTACCGGCGCCCGGCGGCGTCTTCAAATCCCGAACCGCCGGCGGATTTGATCACGTTCAAGCACGGTGTGGAAAGAGACTGATGAATAAAATAGCGCGCGTCCTTCTCCAGGAGCCGCCGCGTTACATCGTCAATACTATCCTTAGCCCATTGCCGCCGGTGCGGCGAAAGGTTCAGGTCCCCTTCGGTATTCAAGGGAGTCATTTACCAGGGCAGGCTGAAGGTTTTCACGTAGCTGTAGGCCTTGATGGCCTCGGTGACGCCTTCCTTAACCCCCAGGCCGCTGTCCTTGATCCCGCCGAACGGGCTGTTCTCCGTGCGAAAACCGGGAATCTCGTTCACGTTGACCGTTCCACAGCGCAAAGTTTTGACCGTCTGAAGGGCGCTGGCCAAATTCGTCGTGACAACACCGGCGCTCAGCCCGTAAGCGGTGGAATTGGCCACCGCCAGCGCGTCCTCCAGGTCTCGCACCTTAAGAATCGGCGCAAAGGGACCGAAGCTCTCGCAAACCACCATGCGACAATTCCGCGGCACCTCCGCGATGACCGTTGGTTCCACAAACGCGCCGCGAACCCCGCCGCCAGCCAAAATCCTGGCCCCGCCCGCGACCGCTTCGCGCAACACAGATTCCAACTGACGGGCGGAAGCCTCGTCGATTACTGTTCCAACCCTCGTCTTTTCATCCGTCGGATCGCCGCACGTGTACTCTTTCGTTTTCTCCACCAGGCGCTTCGTAAACTCGTCCGCGACTCCTTCCTCGACGAGGATGCGTTTGACTGCCGTGCAACGCTGGCCGGAGTTGCGGTAACTGCCTTCCGCCGCCAGCAGGACCGCCAAATCCATTTCGGCGTCATTCAGCACGATGAGCGGATCGTTGCCGCCCAATTCCAGCACCAATTTCTTGTACCCGGCAGTCAAGGCGATTTTCTTGCCCACCGCCACGCTGCCGGTAAACGCCACCAAATCCACTTCAGGATGGGCCGCGAGCGGTTCCGCCACTTCGCTCGTCGGACCCACCAACACACTGAGCATCGGCCCCGGCAGTCCCGCCGCATAAAGCAGTTCAGCGAATTTAAAAGCCGTCAGGGGCGTCTTTTCCGAGGGCTTTAACACCAAGGGCGTCCCGGCGGCAATGGCAGGCGCCACCTTGTGGGCGACCTGGTTGAGGGGATGGTTGAAGGGCGTGATGGCAACAGCGCAGCGCAACGGTTCCCGCAGCGTAAATATTTTTCGGGCCTTGCCTTGGGGCGAGATGTCGCTCGAATAAATTTGGCCGTCGTCGCGCAAGGCCTCCATCGCCGCGCACCGCAAAACCTCCAGGGTCCTTCCGACTTCATAGCGCGTCTCACGCAGCGCCAGCCCGCTTTCGCTCGTGATCAACCGGGCGAAAGCCTCGCGCTGGCTTCCCAGCGCGATTCGCGTCGAGTCCAGTATTTTGAATCGATCGTAGCGGTTGGGGGTGTCGTGAAAAGCGCGCGCCGCCGCTATCGCCGCCTCCCCATCCGCCCGCGCCGCCGCGCGCACCCGGCCCGCTTCCGCGCCGCTGTGCGGGCTTCGCACCACGACGAACTCGTTGCCGTTGACCGGCGTTCCCGCGATCAGGCTGGACGCGCTCATGGAATTGTCCCGTTGCATGTAAAGTCGAAAATATCAAAGTTCCGCGCATCGCCTCGAGCCTTCGCCGCATAGTCCGCGTTCAAGGGCGCGCTCAGGATGAAAGGCACCATCTCTTCATAGCGTCCGCCATGCGAGCGCAGGCCGTCTTTCAAAACCGTCAAGTCGTGCCACTGCGGGGTCCGGCCCAGCACGATGTCGCGACCGGAACAAACGACCACGTCGCCCATGCGGTCCTCCGGCAGTTCCATCCACCGCGCCGCGCAAGCTCGGTCCAACACCTCGGTCACGCCCGGCACTTGCCGCAGAAAAGCCACCACCGCGTCAACCGGGACCCCGGAAGCAGGAAGATGAACCTGGGCAAACGAGCCCAACGCTCCGTGATGGACGACGTAAGGATCGGTAATCGGCAGAATGACCCGAAATCCGGGCCCAAACTTTTCCACCAGCGCGGACTCCAAATAAACCACGTTAGGCGATCCATCCGCTTTCTGTTTGGCGTTCATGCCGTGATCGGCGGTGATGCCGACCACCGCGTCCAGGCGGGCGAGATGGCCGAGTTCATTGTCAATGCCCGCGTAGAAATTGAGGGCCTCTTCCGTCTCCGGGGCGAACTTGTGCTGCATGAAATCCGTCGTGCTCAGGTAAAGAAAGTCCGCCGCACCATGTTCAATCAGTTTCACCCCGGCTTTTAAGACATAAAGCGATGCCTCGCAGCTATACACATGCGGAGTGGGGCCGGCCAGGGATTCAACCTCCTCGATGCCGTGCGTCTTGCGTTTGGCCTCGCGGGCTTTCTCGGAGGAAAACGCGATCCCGCCCAACGCGATGAGTCCCGAGGCGAAGATGTCACGCAGCTTTTCCTTGGCCGTGACCACGGCCACCCGCCTTCCCGCCCGTTGCGCGGCGGGAAAGATGGTCTCACAGCGGAGAAAGACGGACGAATTCATCATCACCTCTTTCCCACTGGAAGTGTCATAAAAATAGTTGCCGCCAATGCCATGCACCCGCGGCGGCGCGCCCGTCACAATCGAGGTATTATTGACGTTCGTCAGGCTCGGCATCGCCCCTCGGGCAAAGCCGCGATAACCGTGGACGCTGAAACGCTGGAGGTTGGGCATTCGACCGCGTGCCATCGCCGCGTCCAGGTATTCGTCCGCTGACCCATCGAGGCAGATGACCACAACCGGCGCCGCGGGCGGCCGATAGGTCCGCCCATTTAAGGTGAATTCATTCATGTTAGGTTTATTGCAAAACCGCCCCGATGGCGGCGACGAGCTGCTCCATGTCCGCCGGGAAAATCCGTCCGATGTTGGCAATGCGAAACGTATCGACCTGCGTCAGTTTTCCTGGATAAATAATGAAGCCGCGTTCGCTCAACTCGGTGTAAAATTGTCCAAAGTCGAAATGGCCGCTTTCTGGAAAGTGAAACGCCGTGATAATCGGACTTTGCAGGCTCGGGTCCAAATAAACTTTAAAGCCAAGCCGTCGCATTCCCTCCAGAAGAGTCTCGTGGTTCCGGCGATAACGCTCAAAGCGGGCCGGCACCCCCCCTTCCTGGTCCAGCTCCCGCAAAGCCTGGTCAAAAGCCAAAATGACATGCGTCGGCGGGGTGTAACGGAATTTGCCGTCCTTCTCGAATCCCTTTAATTGGCCGAGCAAATCCAAGCTTAGGCTTCGCGCCCACCCTTCGCTGGCCAGAAGTGCTTCACGCCGGCATAAAACGAACGAAAAACCCGGAACGCCTTCGATGCATTTGTTGGAGGACGAGATGAGGAAATCGATTCCGCACCCCGGCATATCGATGGGCATGCCGCCAAAACTGCTCATGGCGTCCACCACATATCGTTTGCCAAAACCCTTGGCCACCTTGCCTATTGCCCCGATCGGGTTAAGGATCCCCGTCGTGGTCTCGCAATGCACGACAGCGACGTGCGTGATGGCAGAATCGTCAGCCAGGCAGCGTTCCAACGCGGCGGGGTTCGCAGGAACGTTCTCCGCTGTCCGCAGAACAAAGTGGGCGATCCTGGCGTTCTTCAACATTTGCACCATCCGCTCGCCGTAAGCTCCGTTGGACAGGACTGCCACCTTCCCGTCCGGCGGCACGCAAGTTTGAAAAACCGCTTCCACTCCGTACGTGCCGCAACCCTGCAACAAGATGGCTTCCCATCCTTGCTCACGCGCCAACCCGGCCAAGCCGAGCAAGCGCGTCCGAATACTTGCCACCAGGGCATTAAAGTCGGAGTGCCAGGAACCGGCATCCCGCAGCATGGCTTGCTTGACGGTCTGGCTTGTGGTCAACGGCCCGGGCGTAAAGAGCAACTTGTCCCGCGCCGCGGGAATCTCATTCTTGAATTGCATGATTTGATTTTAAACCGAGGCAAAGAATTGCCGAAGTCAGCGTGACAAGCGCCAGGACATGAAAACCGAGCCGGTACCCCCCCACATCCAAAAGCCTGCCAAAATAATGCCCGGCAAAAACAGTGGCCAGATAACCGGACGAATCCACCAAACCGGCCACGGTTCCGACTCCGGCGCGACCGCCAATCTCGACTGCCAGCACGCCCGCCAGCAAGCTGTAAGGCCCGTAGGACAGGAATCCGATCAGCCCAATCGCGGTCTCGACCTGCCACATGCCCAGCCGATACAATGACGGGAGCCAGTACACCAGGATGCCCAGTAATGCCAGCGTCCCGAACAAAACGATCGTCCGCCGCAGGCCTGTCAGTTTATCAAACAGCCAGCCCATGAGAACAATCCCGACCGCGCCCGCGGCGTCGAAGGGCGTCGAAAGAACTGCCGCCACCTGATTGCTCATGGCGGCACCGCCTTCCGTCTTGAAAAAGTCCACCGTCCAGTCATTAAATGTTTCGCGCATGATGTAAAGGGCGAACGCCATCCCGCAAAGCACCCACAACTGAGGCAGTTTAAGCAGCCGAAGCATGTAAGCAAAATTGAAATTGCTGGACGCAGTCGCCTTTTTTCCGGCTCCCCTGCCCTGTTCGCCTTTGGGCAGGATTCGCCACATGATCAACAGCAGCGCGATCAGCGCAACGGAGGGCAGTCCCATCACCATGCGCCAATTATCGCCGCTCCACGCCGCGATCTTTCCGGCCAGAAGGAGCGCCACCACTCCGCCAAAAACAAAGCTCAAGGAAAGAAAAGCCATGGCTAATGCCCAGTGACGTTGCGGAAACCACTGCGGCGTCTGTTTAACAATCGAACCCCAGCCGCCCGATCCGCAAAACCGATTGGCGCTATAGCAAAGCGCCAGCATCGGAACCGAGCCCGCAAAGGCCCCTAACGCCCCAAAAATCGCCACCCCAGCCATGACGAGCAGGAGACAATTGCGGCCCCCGAATTTGTCGATGATGGGCCCAAAAAGGAATTTGCCAATGGCGTAAGCCGCCGCGCTGTAACTGATGATATCGCCCGTCTGCGCTTTGGTCACCCCGAACGCCTTCTGAATCATCGGCACGGCCACTGAGAGATTCTTCCGGCAGAGATAGACGCCCATGTAGCCGATGATGACGCACCCCAGCAAAGCACATGATCTTGCCGGTGACGTTGGCCATTGCCCGGCCTCAGCTTCGGCCAATGGCAAAGCAGTCGCCTTTCGCGCTGATGGAGAACGTGTGGCCACTAATTTTTAACGACCCGCGACCTTACCCCAGAGCCGTCTCACCCGCAAGCGGTATTGAGAGTGGGCACGCTGCCGGTAGGAAATGGCCAAGAAACGGAAGTCCCCCGAGCCCGCCCCCCAGGTTTTGCGGATTGTCAAACACAGGTCACGAAACCCATTCATAGTCAATAGCGAACGCCTGCTCTCTTTTCATCGTCAGATGAGGACTAACGAAAACCATGCGGCTTGCGCAATCGCAAATCCATTCTATGGCCCAATTTCACACTCGTGTGACACGATCGCGACGCATTCGACACTCTCGCGTGCCGCGCTCCCCCTCATGCGGCGATCACGTCGAGATTCATCGAAGCTATTGACAATCTACGCGAGCTTTCTAAAATGCGACCGTCGTTCTTGGCTCCTATTGACTTGAACGTTCGCGCCAGGTCAAACCCGCGGGAATCGGAAGGATCTGCTACTCGGTGCTCGCGATTAACTTGACACCATGAAATCACTATTACCACTCCTCTCACCATTCATTCGCCTCTTTTGCATCGCGGCGTTTGTCGGCTGCGGCAGCCTCGGCCACGGCAGCACTCTCACCAATGACCTGTTATTTCACCTGAGTTTCGACGAAACAAATAGCAGCGGAGTTTTCCTGGACGACTCCGGCAACGGGGACAACGGCACCAATGAAGGCGCCTTTATCGCCAAGGGATTCATCGGAGCGGGCGCGGTTTCCTGCACGACCTCTTTTGACGGGTCTGTCATTGGCTATGTTACCCTGGGCCACCCGACCAACCTCCTCTTCGACTCGGCCGCGAGCTTCAGCATTGCCTTCTGGACCAGTTTCACGAATCAGGCGGGCGACATTCCTTTTATTTCCAATAAGGACTGGAATAGCAGCGGCAACCCGGGTTGGGGCATCTTCACCGAACCCAGCTCGCTGCGCATTAATGTGACGGACCAGAACGGGGACTCGGGTAAGGAAAGCACCGAGAATACTCCGGACATCAAAGCGTCAGGCTGGCACCACGTCTGCGTGACTTTTGACCGAGGCCCCGCTGAACTGGTTACCGTTTATATTGACGGTACCAATTATCCCACAGCCGCCTCCGACTCGCTGGCCAACGTCACAGGTGACATTGACACCCCCCTCGCGGTCAACATCGGCCAGGACGGAACCGGCTTGTACACCGACGGCGGCGGCGGCGAAGTGACCAATTTGCTGATCGATGACATGGCCGCCTGGGGCCGCGTGCTCAGCCCCTCGGAAGTGAGTGCGATTTACACCGGGGGGTTGGCTGGGCTCAACATTCTTCAAGTCGTGACCAAACTGCCTCCCTCTACCGGCGGGCTGACCCCAAGCTACGGATTCGTCGGCGCTCAGGGCGAACCCCTTCTCGCGGCCACCTTTACGGACAAAGACTTGACCGCCAATCCCTCGACCGTGACGCTGGCGCTGGATGGCAATAAAGTAGCGGCGACTGTCAACAAAGCCAACGGGATCACGCAGATCGACTATGTGGAGACCAACCTGCTTGCGCTCAATTCAACCCATACCGTGACCCTCAGTTTCAGCGACAACAACACTCCGCCCGATAACTACACGACAAACTGGAGTTTTGTCGTTTTGAATTACCCGACCATCCCAGCGGCCGCCGCGCAACCAAGCGGCGCGGTGAATACTGCCTCTGGAAACGCTGGTTTTCAAATGCGGGTGAGCCAGATTTCCGACCAGAATATAGAGAGCGCTGACGGAACCACTTATGGCTATTTGGCCGCCTGCGTTGATCGCGCCGAAGCGCAACTGGCCGGCGTGCTGATCGATCCAATGACTGGTTCGCTCCAAGTGGAAACAGCCACGCCCGGCTCCCTGGCCAATGGCGCGTATCCAATGAACAGTGTCGTGGACTTTTGCTACTTCGGCAGCCAAGGCGATTCTTTTACAAATTATACGGAGCAAACCATTCCAGGTTTAACAGGTTCTGACGATGCCAACCTGGCCGTCGAGATTGTCACCTACCTCTATTTAACAGCCGGCTTCCACGAATTCGGCATGAACGCGGCGGACGGCTTTCGCATCACCATCGGCACAAACGCTTATGACTCGTTTTCGACCCAGGTCGGCCTCTATGACAGCCGCAATATTCCCGAGGATACGTACTTTGGTTTTAACGTCGCCCAAACCGGTTATTACGCGACCAGAATTGTTTGGTTCCGCGCGGGAACCTTGCCCGACAACACTGGCAGCGCTGGGCTGCAGTTTTACTCGGTCAGTCCTTACGGGGTAAAAACACTGGTCAACGATACCAGCACGCCTGGGTATGTGCCAGCCTATCTGACCAGCAGCGCGCCGTACGCGCCCTATGTCAGCTACGCCGGACCGACCGCCTTCCTTTCCACCTACAGCGGCGACGACTGGGGATGGCCGTCCGTGCAGGTCAAGATCAATGATGGTTCCAGCGCCAAAGTCACAAGCTCATCGATCAAGCTAACTGTCGATGGCAGCTTGGTGAACGCCACTGTCACCAATGGATCGGGTATCACTTTTGTGACTTACACGCCGCCAGGTTTGCAGTTGAAACGCACCATCCATACAGGCCAGATCACCTATGCGTCCGGTGGGACAAGCTACACCAACACTTGGCAGTTCAACAAGTTGCGCAATTATGTCCTCACGAATGCGCTTTATTATGAGAATTTCGACGAGCTCGCCGACGGACAATTTCCGGCTGGCTGGACCCAGACTAATTGGTCCACACCCGAGGAAACCACCGGCACGACTAATTTCGACGATTACAACTCGGACGCCTTTCTGGATTGGACGGTCCTCAACGCGGGTGACGGGCAATGGGGCGACTGGGGGCAGCATCTTTATGTCGGCCTCAATCAGGAACTCAACGGAATGTTCTTTGACGCTAACACCAACGCCCTGTTGAATAACCAGTTTCTTTATTGCGAATCGGATAACCGCGGTGGCCAGCAGATCCAATATGTCTATACCCAGAAATATAACTTCACCGGGAAAATAGGCATCGTCGTCGCCTTTGATAGTGCCTACGAGCAGAACCAAAACAATATCGACGGCATGGAATACAGCTTCGATGGCGTGACCTGGCAACCGCTGCTTTATCTCCTGATGGGAGAATCGGACACCCAAGGCCCATCCATGATTGTCCATGATCCCAATGGAAACGTCAGCGTGGCCGAAACCATGGCCTTCGCCATCAGTCCCCATTATACAACTTCTTCCGGGCAAGTCATTGGCGGTTCGATTGGCGCCTTCGTCGGCGCGCCCCTCACCCAGGCCCTGGCGCCTTTTATCGAAGGGCGAGTCAATGATGACGCTTATGAAAGCAAGCGCTTCGAGGCCTTTGCCGTGCCGGGAGCCGACAATCAACCCTCCGTCCAGTTCCGCATGTTCCAAGTGGGCACCGGCAGTTGGTATTGGGGCATTGATAATTGGGGCATCTATTCCGTCCCTTCGCTTGCAAGCTCGACCGGCATAGGGTCTCTCACCGCGCAAATCAGCAGCAAGACCAACCTCGTCTTGACCTGGACTGCCGGAAGCAATGTCTCGCTCCAGCAAAACACCAGCCTTTCGACGACCAATTGGACAACCGTGGCCCGCACCGTGGGCGCTGGAACGTTCACGGTCACGAACGTTCCTGGCCTGCCGGGCACATACTATCGCCTGGCCCAGTAAGGCATCGCGAAATAATAACTTGGACAATTCCAAGAACAAAGCCGCGATTCGCCGCCAGCGGAATGCAATATGCAATCGCACTCCTGAAGAAAACGGCTCCGCCAATGTACTTTGCAAGCTGCCGGAGGGAATTCCTATCCATTTTCCACAGTGAGCGGGGATTTGGCTTGTGGCATCCTTTTAGCTGGGAGCAGGAAGATGAATGCTGAGGAACAAAAGGAGTCAATATGAGCGCGTCCACAATCGTTTTAATTATCCTGATTATCTTGCTCATCGGCGCGTTGCCGGCGTGGCCTTATAGCAACGGATGGGGTTATTACCCGAGCGGCGGTTTGGGCTTGGTGGTTCTAATCGTCGTCGTCCTGCTGCTGTTGGGCAGGATATAACGCGATCGCGCCAATCAGACGGGAGTGCCGAACCAGGGGTTCGGCCTTTGACTCGCTTTTTTCAAAGCGAGTCTTTTTTGAACTGCGGGACTTCATGGAGATCCTGGGAAAAAAAGGCGGGCCGGGATGAACTCCCGGCCCGTTGTCAAAAGCCGCTAGACTTAGCCAGGGCGCGCAAGCGCCACGGCTCAATTACGGTGACGTAAGCTTAAAGTACTGCTCCGTTTCCGTTGTCGGAACGGTGACCTGGTAATTCCCGCCGACTACCGTGGGAGTGGTCGTGACGTTGACCCACGGTCCGTTCAGGCTGGAGGCCTGCTGCAGGACGTAGCTGGTGGCGGTCGTCGAAGGCCAGGTGATCACAAGGGTTTCACCCGTGCCTTTGGCCGCGGACACGGTCGGGCCCGTTACAGCCGGCTTGGCGCTGATGAATATGAAGCCACTGACGGTCTGGACGGAAGCCACCCCGCCATCGGCGCAACTGAATCCCATATAGGCATAGCTGCTTCCCAGCAAGGCCGTAATATCACCAATGTTGAAATTGGTTGTATAGGTGGCTTGGGAGAGGGTGTCGTAGAGAGTTTCCGCCACTGCTCCGCCGGGCGTGTACTGGATCGTGACCGTGATGGGATCGCCACTGGAGACGTTGACGGCGCCCGTGCCGAAATAACCGCCGGTGGTGCCATCGGTGTGGTAAATGGCTCCGATGCCATTCGGTTGGTACAGATTGAATTCCCAATCAGCACTGGGGGTCAGGCCGCTGATGGAAAGGCTGCCGCCGGCGCCGCTGATAAAGGTGGGACCGCTTTCCTGCAGGACGAAAGCAGCGCCGTCAGCGTTGTTGCCAGGGCCGCCACCGACGTCCTGGTAGGTGAAGGTAGCGGTAAATCCGTCGATATAAACCAAATTGTTATACCAAACGGTAACGCCCTCGCTGCCAGCGCCATCGGTGCCGTAGAAGACCTGCCCGGTGATGTTGGGCGTGGTCGTCGGGAAGGTGTTACCTCCCGTATTGATGGTCCAGTCGGCAGGGTTGTAGAAGCCGAGGGAGCCGGCCGCCGCCGAAACCACGCTGGCGGTGGAACTGGTAGCAGACCCTAAGCTGTTCGTCACCTTGACGTAATAAGTATTGGTGCCCGCGGGGACCGTAAACATGTAACTGCTGTTCGTGGCGCTGGGGATCACCTCGCCGTTTTCATACCACTGATAGACCAAGGGCGCGGTGCCGAAAGCGGTCACGTCGAAGGTCTGGTCACTGCCCAGGCCCGCGATGAGCGACAGGGGCGCCACATCGACTGTGATGACAGGCGCGCCGGATTCCACGCTGAGCGTGGCGGGAGCGTTGGAATTGTTGGCCGAGCCATAGAGATTGGTGACCATGACAAAGTACTCCAATCCATTTTGGGACACTGCCAAATTACTGAGCGTCAAGGTCAGGTTGGTTTGCCCAGCGAGCGGGCTGGTTTGGCCATTGCCGCTGTTAAGGGAATACCACTGGAAGCTCAACGGCGGGGTGCCGTTGGTGCTCGCGGTTAATGTAACGCTGCCGCCCAGATCACCCTCAAAGGTGTTTGAAACCACCGTGACGGTCGGCGGAAAATCCGCGGCTTGATAGAGCGCCTGGACTTGGGACGCATCGAGTGCGGAAGGAATGACAACCGCGTCGGCAAGGTTGCCGCCAAAATCCCGGTTGGGCGACCCGGTTGCGTAATCAGGCGCGCCGCCGATCCAGACATCGCTTTGCGAGCCGACGGCCGGAGTTTCGTTGGTGTGGCTGGTGACAAAGAGACCATCGACATACAGTGCGCATTGGCCATTAGTCCCATTGTAAACGCCAGTGATCATGTGCCAGTTGCCATCACCGATGTTCTTGGAACCGGTGGCATCGCTGTCACCCGTGCCATTGCCGTCGGCAAAGTGGGCAAAACCGCTGGTGTCATAATCAATTCTCCAAGCCTCATCGGTGTGGTCAAAGGGCGAAGAGAAACTGAGAGCAGGGGCGCCGGCTTGCAGCATCAGCATGACGGTAATCGAATTGGTGATATTAAGATTACCGACGGGAATATCGACATAGGCGGTAAAGCCGTCGAAGCCGGCCGAGTAATTGCCCACGCCAAAGCCAGGGCCGGGCAGCCCCGGCAATCCCTGGGTGTAGCCGCCCGTATAGGTGCCGTCATTGTTGCCGATATAATCGTAAGCGGTGGTTCCGTTGGTTTCGTTAAGCGGCCAATAGGAGAGCGGATTGTAGGCCAACAAAGCCGTGGAGAACGGCGTGGCCGGAACCACAGTTACTGCCACCGTTGGCTCTGAATAACTGGTGGCGTTGCTCACAGCAACCGAGAGGGTGTAAGTGCCCGGAACCAGGTTCGTTGGAGTGTAGCTCGCGTTGGTTGCGCCCTTGATGGCAGTGTCCCCGTTGAACCATTGATAGGTCAAGGGCGGCTGGCCATAAGCGCTGACGGTGAAGGTCTTGTCGGTTCCGGCAAAGATCGGCGCGTTCGTGACCGGGAATATGGTCAAGACGCTGGGCGAAACAGTCAAGGTGGCATCTGCCGTAGCGGTCAGGTTGCCGCTGCCAACCAGGACCGAGTAGGTGCCGGCATCGGCTGTGACCGCATTGGTCGTGAAGGTCAGGTTCGTGGCGCCGGCGATGGCGGTACCATTGAAGGACCATTGGAAGGTGTAGGGCGGGCTGCCCAGAGGAACGGCGGTAAAGGTCACCGGCTGATCGACCGCGGCGGCGAACGTCGGCGGCGAAATGGCGGCGGCCAGCGTCGCTTGGGCGGGGATGTAAAAGAAGTTGCTAATAGTCTGGGTCGCTTGAGCGCCACCGGTGCCAGCACTGAAGCCCACATAGGCTGTCGTGCCGCCCACCACAGAGGTCAGGTCGCCAACGGTCCAGTTGGTCGTGAAGACCGCGCTGTTGACGGTGTCAATCTCCGTCAACTGCAAGGTGCCCGCGCTCTGGTCGTAGTTGACAATAACGTTGATGGAATCACCGCCGCCCCAGACGATGGGAGCAACGGAGCTATACGGCGCGGCGCCCGTTAGGGGGGTTGGGGCAGTGCCGCCAGTTTGGAATTGGACGCCGCCGTTGTTTCCGCCCAAAGGCGCATTGCCGGAATAGATGTCAAAATCGATTTCGGCGCTGGGCGTAATGCCCGCGACACCAATGCTCCCGCCGCCACCGCCCAAGGCTGTGGTTCCTCGCGGGTCATTCTGGAGGATGAAGCTCGTGCCATCGGCGCCGCCCGTGGTCACGTCCCGGTATGTCCACGCTGCCGTGAAACCGTTGACGGGCACCGGGCTGTTGAGGAAGGCGCTGGACGCCTCGCTGCCGTGGTTATCGGTCGGCTCGAATATATTCGTGGCAATGTAGGGGTCTGTGACAAAGCCAGTGGCGTTATTGTTGATGGTCCAAAACGAGGAGTTGTAGAGCAAGGAAGACCCGACCAGCACGGTAATCGGCAGGTTGGTGGAGGCGACAGCGTTGGCAATCTTCACGCTGTATTGGTTGCTGCCGACGGCGAGCGTCGTTGGGGTGATATAGGTGGCGTTGGTGGCGTTGGCAATGGCGGTGGCACCGTTGAACCATTGATAAGTGATGTTGCCGCTGCCCAGAACGAAGGGCGGCCCAAGCGTGGTGGTTCCGCCAAGGTCAGACAAAGCAAAAGGCGGAAGGGTGGCGACGACGGGAGCGTTCGTGCTGGCGCTAACGGCTAGCACGTAGCTGTTCCAACTGCTTCCATTGGAACCGACAGGATTGTAGTACTGAATGGTGATGTTGGTGACCGGGCTAGTGGAGTCTTTGAGAAAGACAACGGAGTCAAAGAGCCTGGGGTCTCCGGAGTTGAAATTGTTGAGTTCACGCCCGTTATCAAACTGGACGCGTCCACTGGCGATCCAAGCGGGCAGCGCGGTCCCGTTAAACCAGTCGTAAATGAACATGAAGTTGGTTTCAATGGTGCCGTCCTTGTGCGCCACAATGCAAAGGTTGGTCATCGTCCCGCCGCCAATATTGGCGCCTGAGGTCAGGAAGCAAAGCACCGCGGCGTTCGTAGGTGTCGTCGGCGTGAGCGTGGCGCTCGTGATATTGGAATTAATCAGGATGGCGTTTGGCGCAGCGTAGCTGGCAGCCATTTGGTATTTGGAAGGATAGGAAGCCGAGGTGAAAGTTGAGCCGGCGGCGGGAACTCCGTTCGTGACAGTCGTCACCGCGACGGGGCTGGCCAGCGGACCGCTGAGAACATAGCCGGATTCAAACCATGTGTTGCCAGTGGAGCCGTTGGTGCCAAGAACATTGGTCCCGTTGTCCATTGTGGCTGTAAAGGGCTGAGTGGTCTGAGCTTCCACCACGATGTCGGCATTGAAGTTAGTCGCGCTAAAGGCGATGGGCGTATAAGGGCCAACTCCGCCGGCAGCAGTGCTGCCACTGAGCGCAAACACCGCGCAACGACCGCCTGAAGCGTAGGTGAAGGTGATGTTCGTCACAGGACTGGTCGCATTGGCCAGAGGAAGGTCCACGGACCACAGGCTCATTTGATTGGATGAGGGGACGCTGTTAAAACCGCCGTTAACGGGCGTAACGCGTCCACCGGCGACATAAGCGAGGATGACGGCGGGCGATTGGTTTGACGCGTCTGATGGTGAGTCGAACCAGTCTGGAACAGTCAGAGCGGAAACGCCCGAATCGGTCGATCCATCCGCGTGATAGACGGCGACAGTGAGTCCAACTGGCCCATTGCCAGCCGAAGTCAGAACCGAGAGCCCCGTATAGGCCGCAGGGGTGGTGAGATTGATGCCGGCGGTGTTAAACCCAGGTCCCTGCATATCAACGTTGGTATCATAAGGGCCGACGAAAACGGCATTGTTTGAAAACCAACTGGGGGCCAATTGATAGCTATGGTCGCTCTGCGTCACGCTGGTCAGCACCGTTCCAGCATGGGGCAAACCGGTGGTGGGATAGGCTTTGTCCAGCCCAATTTCATACCAGGTGTTGCCGCCCAGAGCCGGGCCGGCGTCCATCGTGGCGGTCACGCAGTCTTGCGATACTTTGTAAGCGAAATTCGATTCGACAACGATGTCGTAGGTATAACTGCTGCTCGTCAGCGGGAGTGGCGCGAACTGCGCCATAGCCGTGGTACCGGCAGCCAGCGCCATCGCGGCTGCCAATGTAGAGGTGAGGTGTCTTAATTTCTTCATAGTTTCAGGGTCTTCTGGAATTGATCGAGCCGCAATTCTTCCGCGGGGCGGTTCAATTTGTCAAGGGCTTTTTTGCTTCTTTCGGAAAAACGATCGCGTTGCGGCGAGGATTTTAGAGGCCCTAATCCTCTGACTTAGATATGCTGCACGGGCATCTGGCTACTTTGTGGGGGGCGGCATGGTTTTCGTCACCTGGCTGACAGCTTGTTGCAGACTGAGGTGCTGGGCGTTCTCCAGCTCGGCGATCGCGCCGGTCACGTCGGCTGTGGCGGGTGAAGTGCCTTGCACCATCCAGGTTTGGCCGTTCCACGGAACCAAAACGGTGCCGGGGGCCATGGCTTGGACGAAGCTGCCGTCGTCAGCATAAGAAGCCAGTTGGCCATTCGGGGCCGCGGCGGTGACAGCCAGGACCCCGGGGTAAGCCGCCGGATAAGTGTCGGCTGTGCCTGCGGTATTTCCCGCGGCGGCGACAATTTGAATCCCCTGCTGCGTCGCTTGCTGAATCAAGCTGCCCATGATCAGGCTATTTCCCGTTCCGCCGGAACTGACGTTGATCGGATTGGCCCCCGCATCGATGGCTTTAACCAATCCTTCGGTCAGCTCGTACATCGTGGTGCTATCGGTATTTCCATAGACAATGACGGGCTGGACCATGCTGGGACTGCCGGACATCGCGCCAAGCATGGTTTCGAGCATCACGGTGCCGTGCGAAGGCGAGTCGGAGGAAACCCCGGTTTGGCCGACTTCATCAATCGGCGGCAACATGTATTTCTGGTATTGGGTCGGCACATTCAGATCGGTATCGACCAGTCCGACGATGGGGCCGTTGGCGGCGGGCTGCGGATTTAAATTGAAAAGGGAACCGGTGGGGGCGGCGGGCGTGGGGACCTGCGCCATTTGCACCGGGGCGGGCGGGTCCACCAGGAAATTGTTTTCGGCGGCGGCGACCATCCCGCTTGAGGCGAGTGATTGCAGCCCGCTTGCGGCCGCGGCGGCATCGGGAAACTGAAGACGGTAGAGGCCGAGGCGGTCGTCATGCCCGACGACGGTGGCGCCCAGTTTTTTGGCCAGTTTATTAAAGGCGTTGGTATCGGCGCCGTGTTTGAGCAACAGCAGTCCTTCGTTCGCAATGCGGTAATCGCGCTTCTCCTTGATCAAACGCGTGGCCGCGCCTTGAGCCGTCGAATAAACAAAGAGCCGGGTGACGCCGTTGGTGCGCTCCTTGGCAAAATTGAGATTGCCCAGGAGACGGCGCAAGGCTTCGTTTTCCGGAAGGTCTTTAAATTTGACGGCGATGGAATTGGACACTCCGGGCTCGACGTGAATCTCCCAGCCAGTCACACGGGCGATTTGCTTTAAGAGCGCTGAGAGGTCGGAGCTTTGAAAATCCGCATCGACTTGATTTTGCTTGGAGTGCCAGCGAAGAGAGTTATCCGCGCGCACGCCAACCCCCGCCAGCATAAGTACCAGAAGAACAGGCAACCATCGCGGAATTTTGTTCATTGGCATAAGTATATAGGGCAGCGGGGGATATAGCAAACCATCCACGGGTGCAATAGTTCATTGAATTTGGCGACCCGCGGTTGCATTCTCCCGGTATGAAATCGATTGCGTGGATGGTCCTGGCGGCAATGTTCGCGCTGAGTGGCTGCGCCAAAAAAGAGGCGCCGGTTCCCGAGCGTCCGGTTTCCGTTCACGCTTATCCCACTCACGCCCAGGGCAGGCTGGCCACCATCCGGCTGTGGTTGGGGCCGGCGGAGGTTTCGGCGGAGATGGCCCTGACGCCGGAGCAGGTGGAAACGGGCATGATGTTCCGGACTAATTTGGATGAAAACTCCGGAATGATCTTTGTTTTTGCCCAGCCGTCACAGGTGGCCTTTTGGATGAAGAACTGCACTGTGCCGCTTTCGGCGGGTTATATTGATCCACAAGGGGAGCTTAGGGAAATTCATGATTTGGAGCCGCAAAACACCAATTCTGTCGTCGCCCATTCGGACGATATTCAGTTCGTGCTCGAGGTCAACCAAGGCTGGTTCCAGCGCCATCAGGTTGGGACCGGTGTGTTCGTGCGCACAGAACGCGGAACCTTGCAGGATACCTTCATTCGCGGGACCGCGGCACAGTAAGTCTTATGTTGAGAGCGAAATCTGATGAACTGTTTGCGGAGGCCTTGCGCTATATTCCGGGGGGCGTGAATTCTCCGGTGCGCGCTTTTCGGGCCGTTGGCGGCCAGCCTTTTTTTGCCCAGCGGGCCAGCGGCGCGCACGTTTTTGATGTCGATGGCAACGAGTATATCGACTATGTCGGGACATGGGGGCCGGCCATTCTGGGGCACGCTTCACCCAGGATCGTCCAGGCCGTCAAAGACGCGGCGGAGGGGGGGACCAGTTTCGGCATTCCCAATCCGCTGGAAGTGAAAATGGCCAAACTGGTGTGCGCGGCCGTGCCGAGCGTGGAAATGGTGCGGATGTGCAATTCCGGGACGGAAGCCTGCATGTCGGCCATTCGCTTGGCGCGGGGGTTTACCGGGCGGGACAAAATCATCAAGTTTGACGGATGTTATCACGGCCACGTTGATTCGCTGTTGGTCAAGGCAGGTTCGGGGGCGTTGACGTTTGGAACCCCGGATAGCGCGGGGGTGCCCGCGGCGTTTACACAACATACGATCGTCCTTCCCTATAATGAAACTGGGCCGGTGCGCGCCGCCTTTGCGGCGAATGCGGGGCAAATCGCCGGCCTGATCGTGGAACCGGTCCCGGGCAACGCGGGGCTCTATTTGCCCAAGCCGGGATACTTGGAGTTTCTTCGCGAGATCACTAAGGAGAATGGAAGTTTGCTCATTTTCGATGAGGTGATGACGGGTTTTCGCCTGGCCTTCGGCGGCGCGCAGGAACGTTTTGGAATTAAACCCGACCTGAGTTGCTTTGGAAAGATCATCGGAGGCGGGCTGCCGGTGGGCGCTTTTGGAGGACGGGCGGACATCATGGACCGGCTGGCGCCGCTGGGACCGGTCTATCAGGCAGGCACGTTAAGCGGAAACCCATTGGCCATGGCGGCGGGGATTGCGGCCTTGGAGGAGCTGGCTGACGGCCAGGCCTACGTCAAATTGGAACAGCTTGGCGCGGCGCTGGAAAAAGGAATGAACGAAGCCGCCCAAGCGGCCAAGATTCCAGTGCGGTTTAACCGCATCGGCTCGATGTTCTGCGGGTATTTTACGGAGGCGCCCGTGCATAACCTGGCCGGCGCGATGAACAGTGATCGGGCCCGTTTCGCCAAATATTTTCACGGCATTTTGGAGCAGGGGGTTTATCTCGCCCCGTCGCAATTTGAAGCAGGCTTTCTTTCGACCGCGCACACCGCGGAAGACATCGAGAAAACGGTGCGGGCGGCGCGCCAGGTTTTCAGCGCGCTCGGCTCATGACGCGGCACGGGGCGGTCTTTCCGAGGCAGAGACGGGGGCAAAGCTAACTTTGGCGTACACTTCAGAGAGAGCCACTGTAACCTTGAGCGAAGGCAGGGTTAATTTGCCGTCTAAGCCCGCCACCTCCCGCAAGAGCCATTCGCCGCTGGCTTGCCGGATAAACTGCTCAATATACGGCTTAACTTGGCTGACAAGGATGTACTCGGACAACGACGGAATTTGTCGATAAATCTCAAACTTTTTATCGCGATCATAAGCTTCGCGGGATTCAGAAAGAACCTCCACGATGACAGCGGGGTTCAGCAAAACATCGTCCTGCTCATCCTCGAATTCTTGTTCGCCGCAGGCAACGGAGACATCGGGGTAAATGTAAAGGCCGGCGGCTTGAACTTTGAGCCGCAAATCCGAATTGAATACGACGCAAGAGCTTCGCTTGAGTTGGGTGGATAATTCGGCGGCCAGTGGCGATTAAACTCTGCGCGCGTGTGCCACCGGACATGGCGAACATTTCGCCATCGAGGAATTTGCTTTTATATTCGGCAGGCCGCTCGGCGGCGAGATACTCTGCTTCAGTTAACCGCTGAATGGGCTTGGCGACAGCCATGGCAGAATGTTATTCATCCATGCATTGGAAGCAAGCTGATTAGGTGCAGCCAAGACTGTCGGGCAAGGCGGGGCGAGTCACTCCGAGCGCGCCGCTCCGGACAGGGACTGCCCGCCCAGCCAAAACATTGCCCTGCGGTTTATATCGCACCCAAAGTAATATGCGCGTCCTGGCGATCGATCACGGAACAAAACGAATCGGGCTGGCGTTGAGCGATGAAACCCGAACCATCGCCCGGCCCCTGGAGTTTTTGCCCGCGGAGCCGCAGGACAAGCTGATGGAGCTCCTGCAAGCGATCATTGCGGAAAAAAACGTGGAGGAAGTTCTGGTGGGCGTTCCGCGAAATATGAACGGCACCTACGGCCCCTCCGCCGAACGGTCGCGGCAATTCATGGCCGCGTTGCAAGAAGTATTGACCATTCCGGTGAAACCGTGGGATGAACGCTTGACCTCCGTCCAAGCCAATCGCTTTCTCATTGAGACGGGAATGCGGCGGCAGCAGCGGAAGGAAAAGGTGGACCAGACCGCCGCCGCTATTTTGCTGCAAAGTTACCTCGATAGCACGAGTCCGTGAAACTCAAGCTGATTATCGCCTACGATGGCGCGGCCTATGCGGGCTGGCAGGCGCAGAAAAATAGCATCGCCGTCCAGCAGCGGGTGGAGGAAGCTGTGAAGAAGATTTTTCCGGGCGCCAGCCGCTTGCACAGTTCCAGCCGGACCGACACTGGAGTCCACGCGCTGGGCATGGTGGCGCAGGTGGAATTTCCCGACGCGGAGATGAAAATGCCCGCGGCCAGGGCGGCGCTGGCCATCAACGCCCATCTTCCGCGCGACGTCCGCGTCATGGCGGCAACCCGTTGCCGCGCGGATTTCGACGCGCGCTTTGACGCCCGGGGCAAACAATACCGCTACTTTCTCTGGCGGGGAGCGGCCCTGAATCCGCTCCTGCGCCACCAAGCCTGGCATGTCCCGCGTCCGTTAGACTTGACAGCGATGCGGGCGGCGGCGAAACTCTTTTTGGGACGGCACGATTTCAAATCGCTGGCCGCGACCCGCAACTACGAGATGAGTTCCACCGTGCGCACCTTGCGGCGCTGCGAGATCAAGCGCCATGGGCCGTTATGGATCTTCCTCATCGAGGGGGACGGCTTTCTTTACAAGATGTGCCGGGGCATTGTCGGGACCCTCGTCCAGGTGGGGAAGGGAAAAATCGCGCCCTCCGAGATTCCCCGCATTTTGGCCTGCAAAGACCGGCGGGCCGCCGGGATGACAGCGCCGGCGCATGGTTTGGTTTTGTGGAAAGTATTTTATTGACGTGAATGTGGTTCTGGTTGAGCCGGAAATCCCGCCCAATACCGGGAACGTCGCCCGCCTCTGCGCGGCCACGCGCACGGTGTTGCATCTCATTGAGCCGTTTGGCTTTCAACTGGACGATCGGCGGCTCAAGCGGGCGGGCTTGGATTATTGGCCGCATCTTACCTGGCGCCGCTGGCCCGATTGGCTGGCGTTTCAAAAGGAACTCCCCATCGCCCCGCGCCTTTGGCTGATTGAGTCGCACGGGGCGCGGCACTATGCGGAGGTGGAATATCGCCCCGATGATTATCTGGTCTTCGGCCGGGAAACGGCGGGACTGCCGAGGACCATTCTGGAACATGATCCGAACGCCTGGCTGCGGGTCCCCATGTTTCACCCACAAGTGCGCTCTTTAAATCTTTCCAATTGCGTCGCGCTGGTGCTTTACGAAGCGCTCCGCCAGCAAGGATTCGCGGGCGAAATTTGAATTGGCCAAGTCACTTCGCGCCCTTAGAATGTCCTCCTGGCGGGCGATTAGCGCAGCGGTAGCGCAGCAGCTTTACACGCTGTTGGTCGGGGGTTCGAATCCCTCATCGCCCACCATTTCTTAGTATGGAATGCGTGAAATTAACCACCGTCGGAGTCAAAAAAGGCCGGCCCATCCTGCGTCTCCCGCGGCTTGCATTCGTCTCTTTTCTTGTGGTTCTTGCGAGTTCATGCGCCATGAGAAATCCACGGGGTTCAGCACCAGGCGCCAAGGATTTTCAGCCTGTTGTCATCAATAACGTGGAACCCAGGCGCGACCTTGCCGGTGAAATCGTTGACGCCCATGATGGTTGCCTTCAGTTTTTCGCCGGCCGCTACTATCTCTACGGGACAGCCTACGGGAAGACTGCGGGGTTCAGCATCAATAACCGCTTCCGGGTTTACAGTTCGCCGGACTTGCAGCGTTGGACCTTTGAAGGCGAGTTGCTCCAGTCGCCGCCGGACGGCGTTTATTACCGGCCTTATGTCGTTTTCAACCCCCGCACCCGCAAGTACGTCCTTTGGTATAACTGGTACCCAAAACTGTGGGATGGCCAGAACGGGGTGGCCGCGAGCGATTCGCCGGCTGGCCCGTTCCAGATTGCCAATGACAACGTCCAGCTTTCGCAATCCCGGGACCACCCCGGCGATGGCAGCCTTTTCGTGGATGAGGATGGCACAGGATATTTTATTTACACGGTCATCGGCCAGGGACATGCGATTCGCGTGGAAAAATTGACCCCGGATTATCTTGCTTCAACCGGCGAAACCAGCGCCGTCCTGGCCGATGGCTGCGAAGCGCCCGTGCTGTTCCGGCGCCAGCAGATATACTATGCGCTATTCGATTTATGCTGCTGTTTTTGCCCGTCCGGCAGCGGGGCGCGCGTCTATTCCGCCGCGTCCCCACTGGGGCCGTTCACCGAGCGGTCAAACATCAACCGCGTGCCTGAAGGGAATCCCGCCGTGGCCGCGCAACAGACATGGGTGGCGACAATTCCCACCGCGGATGGGCCGGCTTTGATTTGGATGGGCGACCGCTGGGGATCGCGGCCGGACGGAGTTAAAGGCCACGACTTCCAATTCTGGAGCGCACCCCTCAGGTTCGGATCGGATGACAATATCCGGCCCATCGAAAACGTTCCGACATGGCAGGCTAACGTGCAGGTGGGCGGCAACCAGCTTCCACATGGCCAAGTTTATCTTTGGCCTAAGAAAAAGGATCCGCGCCCTGTTACGGTCGATCCTTGTTCCGGCGAACCCATTCCCCGCGAGCAAAGAGACGGTTTGCCGTAGGGTTTTGCGGATTCACCCTTGCACTTCCGTCTTGCAGCCACAAAGGCTCGGATTACCTTAGTCCCGTGTCTTGGTTGACGGATCGCCATTATTTTTTGCTCGCCGTGGTTTTCTACGGCCTCAGCACCGTCTATTCTGTCTTCCTCTGGCGCAAAGGGTTTCGCCGGCATGACTACGTCAATTACGGCTTGCTCCTGGCAGGATTCGCTTTGCATCTCAAGGCCATGCTGATGCGCGGCCTGACGTTTGATCGCTGTCCCGTCAATAATCTTTACGAAGCGATGACCTTTGTCGATTGGACCATTGTCGCGGTCTATTTGGTCTTTGGCCTCTGGCCCCGTTTGCGCTATTTGGGCGCCTTTAGCGCTCCCGTCATCTTCGCCATCGGCGTTTTCGCTCTCATGCCCGGATTAGACACGCCCTCCGCGAACCAGCCGCAATTTGGCAACGGCTTAATCAGCCTGCACGCCGCCTTGACCCTGCTGTCTTACGGGGCTTTCGGCTTGAGTTCCGTCGCGGCCGTGATGTATTTGACCCAGGAACACGACCTTAAATTTCACAAGCTGCGCGCCGTTTTTTCCCTTATCCCGCCAATCGAGCGCCTGGAGATGATCACCAGCCGCCTGCTGTGGGCGGGATTCATTTTGTTGACCGCCGGGCTGGCCTTCATCCCTTTCCTCCTCCATGAACGGCCCGAGCTGCATCCCGGCTCCGACCCAAAAATGATCTGGTCCGCCCTGGTCTGGTGCCTTTATCTGGTGCTTCTCGTCCTCCATGGCCGGTTTGCCCAATCCGGCCGCCGCTTTGCCTGGGGCGCGGTCGGCACATTTACTTTCGTGCTCTTGACCTTCTGGGGCGTCAATCTTCTCTCGCCCTCCCACAAATTCTAGCCATGCCTCTGCTCATCCTCGGCTTGAGCCATCGTTCCTCTCCCGTCACCGTGCGGGAACGCTTCGCCTTTGCCGAGTCGGCCATTCCCGAGGCTTTGCGCAAGCTGCGCGCCGGGGGCCTCTTCCGCGAGGCCGTCATCCTTTCCACCTGCAATCGCGTGGAAATTTACGCGGCCACCGATCTGCCCGACCGCCAGGCCGCGGCAGAGTTGCGCCGATTCTTGCTTGACAGCCACCAATACCAGGACCCCATTGGAGAGGAGATTTACTCCTTTGCCGGCACGGACGCCCTCGAGCATTTGTTCAAAGTCGCTTCCGGCCTGGATTCCATGATCCTGGGCGAAACGGAGATCCTGGGTCAATTGAAGAAGGCCTACCAAACCGCGCTCGACGGCGAGCACACTGCCCTTCACCTGAACAAAGCCTTTCAGAAAGCTTTCAATGTCGCCAAACACATTCGCAGCCAGACCAACATTCAGCGTGGCAGCGTTTCCGTCGGCTCCGTCGCGGTGGAGTTGGCCGAAAAGTTATTCAGTTCTTTGGGCGATCATCCGGTCATGGTCGTGGGAGCCGGCGAAACGAGCGAGAAAACCGCGCGCGCCCTCCTCAGTCGTGGCGCCCGCAGCCTTCTCGTTTCCAACCGCTCCTATGAGCGCGCGGCGGAACTGGCCCGGGAATTGAACGGCCAGGCCGTGCGCTTCGAGGATTGGGCGGCGGCTTTCGCCTCCATTGACATCCTCATCAGCAGCACCTCCGCTCCCCATTACATTCTCGATGCCGCCCGCCTGGGGCCGCTCATGAAATTGCGCAAAAACCGGCCGCTTCTTCTAATTGACATCGCCGTGCCGCGCGACATTGATCCGGCGGTCCATTTTCTGGATAATGTCTATCTTTACAATATCGACGATTTGCAGGCCATGGCCGCGGACTACCTGCGGCAGCGCCGCGAGGAAATTGCCCGTTGCGAAGTCATTATCCGTGAAAAAGCCCGTTCTTTCAGCCTGGCTCCACGAACTGAACCGGTGCGCGTCAACCCAGGCCTGCCCGCCAGCGTCTAAGCCGAAATGTCAAAATAATTCTGTAAAAAATCGGTCCCAGCGCGGCTTGAAATAATGCTTCCGGTCCACCGACATGACCACCAGCAAAGCGCGCCCCACGATGCGGTCCCGCTTCACCGGGCCCCAGTAGCGCGAATCATAACTATCATCCCGATTGTCCCCCATCATGAAATATTCCCCCTCGGGAATGGTGATCGGACGAAACGACTTGCGTGCCTGCGCCAACGGCAAGAGGGTCACAGCGTGGCTGGGGCTTTCCGGGGCCTTTTCCAGCGCGAAAAGACGCGGCCCATGGGTCGAGGCAGGGACATCGCGCCCAACGCTGCTGGAGACCGGCTCATATTGCGCGGCGCGGCCATTGATATAAAGCCTGTCATTGACCATTTCCAACCGGTCGCCGGGCAAGCCGATGACCCTTTTGACCAGCCGAATCCCATCAGCCGGCGAAAAAAACACCACGATGTCGCCCCTTTTGGGGTTGCTCCATTCCGCCAGATGCCAGGTGGTAAACGGCACTTTCAAGTCATACGCCACTTTGTTGACAAACACCCGGTCTCCCTCGACAATCGTCGGGTTCATCGACCTGGAAGGCACGTCGTTCCAATCCGCGATGGCCGAGCGCACCGCCGTCAGAATGAGGACGATTAAAACCAGCGACTTGAGTTCGCGCCAGTAGCCGGCCCACCGTTGTTTCGAGAATATCTCTTTCATCCTTGGCTCAGTATTGATGCTCATTAGCCGTTAGACAGCGCCGCGCGGTTTTCGTTGAACCGCTCTTTTCGCCCCTTTAAAGCCATTTCAGGACCGCTTCCACGGCGGCCATCAGGGCGGCCACCCGCGTCTGCAACGGAAAATCGGAGGGAGACTCCAGCGTGTAGCTTTGGCGCGTCTTATGCGTCACGAGATAGAACGCTTCCGGCCATTGCGGACGTTCCGCCAGGTTGACTTGCGGACGGACAACGCCTCCGTGCGCCTCCCGCCCTTCGATCAGAGGAGAAAGCTCGATCGGGCAAACTTCGGCCGCGGCTTGCACCATGATCTCGGCGCAAGAAGGGCGCCCGTCCGGATTTAATTCGTAAAGGTAAAAGCCGGCCGCTTCCCAGTCTTCGTGCAGGCATAGAGCCAAATCAAAGCGGGGTTGTTTTTCCAGCCAGGCGACGTGTGCCCGCACTTCCTCAGACTGCAAATGCCGATAATCACGGTTCAAGTCGATGCCCAACTCGTTTTCCCTTTGATTGAGCGCGAAGCCCGTTGGGTTCAGGCACGGGCAAAGCCACAAGGACGCATCCGCGGGCCAGCGGTCTTCTTCCAGCAACCGCAACATGGCCAGCGGCCCAGCCGGTTCGTCTCCGTGGCTGCCGGTGGAAAGATATATAGAATTGCGGGGCGAAGCTACCGTGCGGCGGAAGGCCAGAAAATCATGGTCGCGGACCCAGTTTTTCCCGGCGATGGCTTCCTCAAATTTCCGGAGAACACTTTTGACCTCGATGCTTTCCCCCCGGTAGCCGCCGATATTCTTGCCGAGACGCTGCACAGGAGGACCGGCCCGGTTATTGATCGGAAAAGCCGTGATGGTCCCAATTTGGGTCCAGGCCGAGGTCTTTGAGCATTTGCAGGTCCCTTTCCACGGGCTGGTTGAGCGTTGTCAAATAGTTTCCAACCATGAGCGCGCTGGCCCCCGCCATGAAAACCATGCTCTGCATGTCCCGCAAATTCATCGTCCGTCCGCCCGCGACCATGATTTCCTGCCGGGGCAAAATATGGCGGAAGCAGGCGATCGTTTTCAAAGCTTCCATCGGGGCCAGCGGCTCAAGACCTTCGAAAGGCGTGCCTTGAATGGGGTTGAGAATGTTGACTGGGACCACTTTGGCGCCAATTTCTTTGAGGGCAAACGCCAGGTCGCAACGGTCTTCCCGCGTTTCGCCCATCCCAATGATGCCGCCGGAACAGATGCTGATCCCCGCGTTTTTTAGAAACGAAATCGTTTGCAGGCGATCTTCATAGGTGTGGGTTGTGCAATGCCGCGGAAAAAACTGCTTCGAGCTTTCCAAATTGTGTCCGTAGCAGGCCACTCCCGCCGCTTTCAGGCGGTCGGCCACGCGCTGACTCTTGATCAGGCCCAGCGAAACATCCGGACGCGTCTTGCCGCTCTTGGCCAGCTCGCTCACGCGCGCGCAAACCTCATCCAGCATCGGCCCTTCGTTCAACCCGCGCCACGCCGCCACCAACCCAACGGCCGTGACCCCGTTCTGATGGGCCTCTTCCGCCGCCTCCTCCACGGGTACGGGATCGATAAAACCGTATTGGGGGGAACCGGTTTGGTGAAACGCGGATTGGGCGCAAAAACTGCAATTCTCCGAGCAGGCCCCGGCTTTGGCGTTGACGATGGAGCAAAGATGAATTTTGTTTCCCTTGTAATGCTCGCGCAGACGATTGGCCCCCGCCATCAGATCAATCGTGTCCGCGCCGTTTTCCAGATGAAAGAGCCACAACGCCTCTTCGCGGGAAATCTCCCCGCCCTCCAGCACCCGCTCTGTCAGGCTGGATATTTGGCTGTGATGATTTGCGTCAACCAAGTTTGCATTCACGGTTGACAGCGTAGTCGAGGGGCCTTGAAGCTTCAAGCAGTAAAATGATGCCGCATCCCAAAAATCGGCGTGACTTCCTGGCCAGCCTCTCTAATATGATCGCAAATTAACGTTGACATCTGCCAAACCAATTGTAAGGTGTAGCCTCACGAGAAAGCGGGGGAAACCCATTACAAGCCGCTTCGCATTATCGTGGCTGTTAACAGGTTATAGCCGTCGCAGATGGCATAAAGCACAGGAGAGACAGTTAAAGAAATGAGTCAGCAAACTGAAGCAGGAAAACCATCGGAGACCGTCGGATCGGCAAAGGGCATTTTTAGGCTTCTCGGCGAAAGTTTCGGGCCAGCAGTCAGCACTCTGCTTGAGCCGGAAACCCTGGCGCAACTTCCGAGGCTGTTCCAAGAGGGGTTTGGTCCGGTTCGCCGCATGTTCATCCAGGCGCACAACATGCGCGAGATTCTCCATCGCTTGCGCAACGGCGAGCGAATTACTTTTGTCACCTCATTCCCGCGCTCGGGCAACACCTGGATGCGTTTTCTGCTCTCAGATGTTTTTCTGCAAAACAACGGAATTGAGACTGCCACCGACCTCAAAGTCCAACCCGATGGCATTGTCGCCGACTTCTATTGTGATTGGATCGCCCGCCATAGCCAGGAGGTTTCGACCCCGGGAACACTCGTTAAAACGCACGATGTCTATGACGTTTTGCGAAGACGATTTGTCGGCACGGCCTTCAAAGAGACAAAGGGTTCATTCAACCCGGTGGCGGCTTTTCAGACGTGCAAACATCTTTATCTATTCCGGCCTCCAGAGGATTCGCTGGTTTCTCTTTACCATCTCACCGCCGACCCTTGGCGCCTTTATTTGCGCCGAAAATGCGTCAATCATGATGGGACCGGGATGGGCATCGATGCCTTTTGCCTTGAAACCCTCCAGGGTTGGATCAGTCACATCTCCGGTTATCTGGCCGCCGCGGATGAGGGGATTCCGATCTGGTTTATTTCCTATGACCAATTGCGGGCGGACACTCCGTCCAACCTCAGCGAGATCCTGCGCTGGCTTGGGGTGTCGCATACCGCCGCCACGGTTGACCGCGCGGCCTCAAACATGGCCTTCAATAAATTGCAAGCCTTTGAGGCCAAGACTCTGGGTGGCCACACTCCTCTCTTTCGGCGGGGTCGCGACGGTTCGGGGCGAATCGATTTAAAGCCGGAGACTTTGCACCAAATTCGTGAACGTACTGGAGACCTCCTGGAGCGGATCCGGGAACGGGTTGAACGTCAACGCGGGCGAAGCCAGGGTCTTCCGCGGAAAGCCTTCGACGCAACGTCGGCGAAATCGCAACCGGTTTAAGGTGCCCTAAGAATATGCCCGCCCAGTCTGTGGCCACTGCGAACGGCAGGGGCAATCACGTCCGATGGTGGCCGGTGGTTGCCTTGCTGGGGGTTGTCTTGGGCGTTCTATTCCATGATAGCTTCGCCCCTCGCCAGATTCTCTTTGCCAACGATGGTCCGCTTGGGTTCTTGATGGCCGATTGCAACCGCCTCCCGGAACGGTTTTTGGGGACTTGGCGCAACCTGTCATGGTTGGGCGGTGAAGGTCCTGCCGCCTCGCCCACCATTTCCATGCTGTTGCTCACGGCCGCCTCGCCGGTAATGTTTTTAAAGACTTTCGCGCCATTTACGCTCTTTTTTGTCGGTTTTTCTGCCTGGGTCTTCTTCAGGCAATTGCAATTTAATCCCGCGGTCTGCCTCTTGGGCGCGATGGCGGCGGCATTAAACATGCACTTTTTTTCCATCGCCTGTTGGGGGTTGGGCACTTGGAATGTCGCCGCAGGCATGATTTTTCTCGCTCTGGCGGCCCTCTGCGCCAAATCCGTTAAACAATTCTGGGCGAGAGCCATGCTGGCTGGGTTGGCTGTTGGCATGGGCCTGATGGATGGATACGATGTCGGCGCTATTCTGAGCATCTATGTCGGTGTCTTCGCTATTTTTTGGGTCTGGATTAGTGAGGCGCCCGCGGGCCAGAAGGTGATGCGGGCCGCTCTTACCGAGGGCTTGGTTATTTTCTTTGCGGCTTTTATCGCCGCTCACACCATTTTGACGCTGGTTGGAACCCAAGTGCAAGGGGTCGCGGCTATGGAGCAGGATGTCACCACCAAGCAGCAGCGTTGGAACTCCGCCACGCAATGGAGCCTGCCCAAGATGGAAACCATTGAGATTATGGTGCCAGGCATCTTTGGGTATCGCATGGCCCGGAATATCACGGAGCGCGACCGTTCCAGCGCTTATTGGGGAGGGGTCGGTCGAGATCCGAGGATCGCAAAGCTGCAAAGCGCCCAGCCCACCCCGGACCGCCTGCAGATACTCCATGACATGAAGATGACGCCGGAACTGATCGCGGCCATTGATAACCCTGATCCCCAGGCGCACAAAGCCGCCGTCGGCGCCATTGTCAAGAAAAGTGGCATCTACTGGCGCTATTGCGGCTCTGGAGAGTGCGCGGGCGTTCTTGTTTCGCTCCTCGCCATTTTTGCTCTTTCCAATATTTTCCGCGCGAACTCTCCCCTCTCCAGGACGGAGCGGTTAAGCGTCGGCTTTTGGGGCATTGCCGCCCTTTTTTCTCTCTTGGCCGCGTGGGGACGTTACGGGTTCCTTTACGGCCTTCTCTATCACCTGCCTTATTTCTCCACCGTCCGCAATCCGATTAAGTTCCTGCATCCATTTCATCTCGCATGGATTATTCTTGCCGCCTACGGCATGGAGATGCTCTGGCGGCGTTACTTGCGAGGCGCCGGCCCAGCGCGCGCTTCTTCCCCGGCTCCCACCTCGGGAAGCTTCGAGAAAAGATGGACGGTTTTTGGCCTTTTGCTCATCGCGGCAGCCGTGGTCGGATGGCTGCTCATGCTCAACTCCCGCTCGGCCCTGATTGGTTTTTTGGAAAACCAGGATTTTCCTTCGTCCTTGGCTTATGATGTCATTAAGTTCTCCATGAGCGAAGTGGTCTGGTTTATTGTTTACTTGGTTTTGTCGATTGTCCTCCTCCTCACGATCCTCAAAGGAAGCTGGAGCGGCTCGGCCAGGATGGCATGGATTTTTCTTGGCGTTCTGATGTTCGCCGATCTGGCGCGGGCGGATGTTCCGTGGATTCGATACTATGATTACGAAGAGAAATACTCGCCGAATCCCATTGTGGATTTTCTTAAGGACAAGCCCTACGAGCACCGCGCTATCGGCAAACTCGAACCGAAGGGCCCTGGCAGCGGCATCACCCAAGGATTGGGAGAACTCTATTTCTTCTGGCTGCAAAATGATTTCCCTTATCACAACATCCAAACTCTCGACTTTTCTCAAATGCCCCGCACTCCTGAGATGGACAAGGCGTATCTAAAGAATTTTGAACTCGCGGGCAGCGATATCCGCACCACCGACTTGTGGCCGGCCATGCGCCTCTGGCAACTGACCAATACCCGCTACATCCTCTCCATGGCCAATACGGTGGATTTCCTAAACGCCAGGGTGGATCCCATTCATCATTCCTTTCGCCTGCAAACCCTTTTCGACATTCATCGCAAGGTGGATGCTTCCTCCTTGGCTGATTATGGAGATCTCACGGTGGAGGAGGGGCCAAAAGGCACCTACGCGATGGCGGAATACACCGCCGCGCTCCCTCGAGCCAAGCTCTTTGCCCGTTGGGAAGCCCCGACGAATGACGCCGCCACTCTGCGAACTCTGGCCTCCCGCGATTTTGATCCCCTGCAAACGGTCCTAGTCTCCCAGGAAACACCATTGGCGCAAGCGGCTGCCTCCACCAACGCTGATCCTGGCACGGTGTCGATCACGGATTATCGGACCAAGCGCGTTATCCTCCAGGCCGAAGCCAAAACTCCCGCGGTTTTATTGTTCAACGAACGCATCAACCCGGATTGGAAACTCTGGGTCGATAACAAGCCTGCGCCGATCTTGCGTTGCAATTACATCATGCGCGGGGTCTTTTTGACTCCGGGCAGCCATACGGTGGATTTTCGATTCGAACCGTCCTTGAAGACCCTGTACGTCAGCCTTCTCGCGATTGCCTTTGGTATTGGTCTGGCTGGTTATCTCTTCGCTACGCGGTCGCCTGCGACCGCCGCGCCTGCCGGCACGGCGCCCGTTGCCAAGCCAGAATCCGCTCCCTCCCCTGCCCCATCGGCTCCAATCAAAGCCTCCCAGCCGCCGCCTCCGCCAAATAACGGCGGCGGCAAGCAAAAGGGAAAAGGAGCCAAAGCAGCCAAAAGCGGTCCTGGACGAAAGTCATAGCCTCGGTCACATCCTCCTTCGGCCAGAGAACTAAATCGAATCTGGCTCTCAATTAATCGTCAAACAAGCGTGTAGTTTTGCCCCGACGCTCACTCAGCCGCGCGTCATGTTACGGTTGCGGCGTTCTGGCAGGACTCCGTATGAATTGAACGTGAAAGCCACTATCCACGTCAGCGCCCTCTGGGCGTCGCTGCTCCTTTCGGCGGCGGCTGGCTTTGACCTGTGCGCGGCATCGGACCTGCCTGGGGTGGCGGAGTTTCATAAGACGATCCAGCCTATGCTGCAGAATTACTGCTTTGATTGCCACGGAGACGGCGCCAGCAAGGGAAACGTCGCCTTTGATCAATTTAAATCCGATCAAGCGGCCCTGGAAAATCGCGATTTATGGTGGAAAGCCCTGAAAAATGTCCGGGCCGGCATTATGCCTCCCGCCAACAAGCCCCGCCCCAGCAGCGAGGAACAGGCGCAGTTGGCTCACTGGATCAAAACCGATGTCTTCGGCATCGATCCGCAAAACCCCGATCCTGGACGAATCACCATCCGCCGCCTCAACCGCGCGGAATACCACAACACGATCCGGGATTTGACTGGAGTGGACTTCGACACTCAAACCGCTTTTCCGCCCGACGATACTGGATACGGCTTTGACACCATCGGCGACGTGCTCACCCTGCCCCCCATGTTGCTGGAAAAGTACCTCTCCGCCGCCAAACAGATCATCGCGCGCGCCGTTCCCCTTGCGCCCGGAATAACCAACGCCGCGGCGGCAGACAATTATGCTCGTTATTTCCCCAAGCCCGTCCCGGCGGCCGCGGGAGCACGCCGCCGTTATGCCCAGGAAATTCTCGGCTCTTTCGCTCAAAAGGCTTTCCGCCACCCGGTCGATGACAAGACGGTGAAGCGGCTGGCCGCCTTGGCCGAAAGTGTCTATTCGCAGCCAGCCCAAACCTTTCAAGCGGGCGTTGCTCAAGCCATGGTGGCGGTGCTGGCATCTCCCCGGTTTCTCTTCCGCGAAGAGAATATCGAAGCGGCCCCCGGCAAAAAGCACTTTCCGTTCGTGGATGAATACTCTTTAGCCTCGCGCCTCTCTTATTTTCTCTGGTCCTCCATGCCGGATGACGAGTTAATGCGCCTCGCCGGGGAAGGCCGGCTGCGCCAGAACCTCTCATCCCAGGTCGCTCGCCTCCTGCGGGACAAGCGATCACAGGCGTTTGTCCGCAATTTCACCGGTCAGTGGCTTCGGGCGCGGGATATTGAAGGGGCCGCGATCGATGCCCGTTCCGTCCTGGCGCGCGACGAGAATTACGACCCCGAAAAGGATCGCTTGCGCCAACGTTTTAGGGAGTTAAGAGACAAACCGGAGGATAGCCTGACCGACAAGGAAAAAGACGAACTGGATGATTTGCGCGTACGCTTCCGGAAGTTCAGACAACCCCGCGTGGATTTTAATCGGGCTTTGCGCAACGACATGCGCCAGGAGACGCAAATGGCGTTTGACTATGTCCTGCGCGAAGACCGAAGCCTGCTCGAATTGCTCGATTGCAATTATACTTTTCTGAATCAGCGACTCGCGGCCCACTACGGCATCACCAACGTTTCAGGCAACGAAATGCGTCTCGTTACCCTCCCGCCGGACAGTCCGCGCGGCGGAGTGTTGACTGAAGGCACTTTCCTGGTCGTTACTTCCAATCCGACCCGCACCTCCCCGGTTAAGCGCGGCCTCTTCATCCTCGGTAATATTCTGGGCACGCCCCCGCCACCACCGCCGCCGAATATTCCGGCGCTGGAAGACGCCGCCAAGGGCAAGACCAACGGCGTGCTCTCGTTGCGGGAAACCTTGGCCCTGCACCGCAAGGACGCCCTCTGCGCCTCCTGCCATAACCGCATGGACCCGCTGGGACTGGCGTTTGAAAACTTCAACGCCCTCGGCATTTGGCGCGATACCGAGTTTGACCAGCCCATCGACTCCACAGGCAAGTTGACCAGCGGCGAATCTTTTGCTAACGTTAAGCAGTTGAAGCGCCTCCTCGTAGCCGATCACGCGACAGACTTTTACCGCACTTTGGCGGAAAAAATGCTGACCTATGCCCTCGGCCGCGGCTTGGAGGACTATGACGTTGAAACTGTCGATTCAATCGTCGCGCGCTTGGAAGCCTCTCATGGACGCCCCTCCGCCTTGCTCTCCGGCGTGGTGGAATCCGCGCCGTTCCAAAGGCGCCGGAAACCTTCCTCTCTCTCCGCCGCGGGCCTTGCCAGTCCGGCAGTTGCCCTTAATTCAACCCCATGAAAAAGCACCCTAGCCAGTCCATCCGAGGTTTCAATCGCCGCCAGTTTCTGCGCGGCATCGGAGCTTGCGTCGCCTTGCCGGCCTTTGCCTCCTTGTCGCCCGTGAGCCTGCGCGCGGCTTCCACCGCGGGCAAGTTGGGCGCGACCGCCACCGGCGCTCCGCTCCGCGCCGCTTTTCTCTATTTCCCGAATGGCGCCATCCCATCGGCTTGGTGGCCCAAGGACGCGGGGGAAAACTTCACTTTCAGCCGCACGCTGGCCCCGCTGGCCCAATGGCGGCGGCATATCCAAGTGCTGGGCGGGCTCGACGACAGCAGCGCCAAGCCCGGCGAAGATGGCGCTGGCGACCATGCCCGCGCCAACGGCACGTTTCTGACCGGTGTTCGCGTCAAGAAAAGCGCCACGGAGCTTCATGCCGGCATCTCCATCGACCAGGTAATGGCCCAGGCGGTCGGAGACCTGACCCGCTTTCCTTCGTTGGAATTGACCTGCGAGACTTCACGGCCCAGCGGCGACTGCGACTCCGGTTATTCCTGCGCCTACCAATTCAATCTCGCTTGGAGCTCCCCCACGACTCCCATGGCGGCGGAGAGCAATCCGCGCCAGGTGTTCGAACGGTTTTTCGGAGCCGGCCCGCCTGAGCAACGCTTGCAGAACCTGCAACAGCGGCGCAAGGAAGACCGTTCCATCCTGGATTTCGTCCTGGAGGATGCCCGGCAGATGCAACGCCGCCTCAACGCCGCCGACAAGGACAAGCTCGACCAATACCTCACCGGGGTGCGCACGCTGGAAAACCGCATCCACAACGCCGAGAAGCTGGGCGATCCCAAAGGCCCGATGACCCAAGGCCCTCCCACCGCCATTCCTCCCGGCTACGGCGACCACATGGATTTGATGTTTGACATCCTCACCCTCGCTTTCCAGACCGATTCCACCCGCGTGGCGACTCTCTTGCTGGCCCACGACGGCAGCAACCGTTCCTTTTCGGACATTGGCATTCCCGAAGGGCATCACGACCTTTCCCACCACTTTGACAATGATGAAAAGATCAAAAAAGTCTCGGACATTGATCTTTGGTATGTGGGCCAACTGGCAAGGTTCTTGCAAAAGCTGGATCAGACCAATGATGTTGATGGCCATTCCCTGCTGCACAATTCGATGATCCTCTATGGCAGCGGCAATGCCGACGGTAATCGCCATACGCACGTCAATTTGCCGCTGATTCTCGCTGGCGCGGGCGGAGGCACGCTCCAGCCGGGACGCTTTGTCCAGCACGGTTCCAATCCCCTCTCGAACCTCTTCCTCGGCATGGCCGACCGCATGGGCCTAAAGGCTTTGGAACGTTTTGGAGATTCCACCGGGCGACTGCGCGACGTCTGACTAACCAAGCAAGCCCCAGCCAGAGGCCCAAGCCGCCTGATTTTGACAGGATGAACAAGATGAGAACTCCTTCATCCTGTAAATCCTGTTCATCCTGTCTTGTTGACTGTTTGCAGTTTGGAACCTATGCTGCCAGCTATGGGTGAATCCTCATTTGGTCCGCTTTCCGTGCGGGGGTTTATATGATTTATTCTGTGGCAAGTATCGCTTCGTTATTGATATGGCAAGCTCGAAGCAAGGCGCCGCGGCGTAACCGGCGTGACCGTTTGGTTCGTCCGAGTCAGTGACTCCGGGGGTAGGGCGCGCACTCCGTTGCGCGCCAATTCGCTTGCACATCTTCCGGCTGCGCCAGGGCATTTTGCGGGTGACGAAGTGGCGGAATTCCGGTATGTTGCGCTCGTTATGGCTACCTTTGATGCTAAAATTAAATTGACTGCCACTGTCCTGGCGCTCGCCGGGTTCACGCTCATGGCGGAGCCGCTCGCCCCCGTCGGAACGGAACCGTCCGACCCCGCTTTCTCCATCTCCTACATGGACCGCTCGGTTAGTCCGGGCGCGGATTTCTATTCCTTTGCCGACGGCCAATGGGTTAAGGACAACCCTGTTCCCCCTGACAAGGCTCGCTGGGCCAGCTTTGTCCAACTGGGCGAACGCAACTCCTTCTTGATTCATTCCCTGCTGGAAGAAGCGGCCGCCGGACATGACCCCAAAGGCACGCCGCGCCGTGAAACGGGCGATTTTTACCGCTCCGCCATGAATACCAATCGCCTGGAAGAATTGCGCTTTAAGCCCATCGCCGACGACCTCAAACGCATTGATGAACTCAAATCCTCCGAGGATATTTTCCGCTTGCTCGGCCATTTCCACGATGAAGGCATGGGCGGCATCTTCCGCGCGGGGGTGGGCCCGGACGCCCGCCAAAGTTCCATTTACGCGCTCGAACTGCGTCAAGGCGGACTCTCTCTGCCGGACCGGGATTATTATTTGAAGGATTCCTTCGCCACGCAGCGTCAAGCCTATCAAGAGCACGTGACCAAGATGTTCACCCTTCTGGGCGAGACCCCGGAGCAGGCCGCCGCTCATGCCAAGACGGTCCTTGACCTGGAAACCGAACTGGCCAAGGCCAGCCGCACGCGCGTCGAGTTGCGTGATCCCAACAAGAATTACAACAAGTTCACCAAGGACGAGCTTTTGCAAAAGAATCCCGCCATCACCTGGCAGATTTATCTTTCGGAACGTTCGCTCGGTGGCATTCCCTATGCCATTGTCGGCCAGCCGGAATTCTTTGAGGCGGTGGACAAATTGGTCAAATCCCGTCCGTTAGCAGATTGGCAAGTCTATCTGCGCTGGCACGTTTTGCACTCCAGCGCCCCTTTCCTCTGCCGCGACGCGGAGTTGGAGAACTTCAACTTTTTTGGCAAAGTCCTGAGTGGCCAACCCGAACAGGAACCCCGCTGGAAGCGCGCCTTCCGCACCATGGATGGCACAATTGGCGAAGCCGTCGGCCAGCTTTATGTGGACAAATACTTTCCCCCCGAAGCCAAGGCTCGCATGCATGACTTGGTGGAAAATCTCAAAATTGTGTTCCGCGATCACCTGGAAAAGGTGGATTGGATGACCGACGCCACCCGCGCCAAAGCCCTGGCCAAATTCGCCCGCTTCACCCAAAAGATCGGCTACCCCGACAAGTTTCGCGATTACTCCTCCGTCGATATCGAACCGGATGATTACCTGGGAAATGTCCGCCGCGCCGAAGCCTTCGAGGAACATCGTGAAATTGTCCGCGTCGGCCAAGCCGTGGACAAGACGGAGTGGGAAATGACCCCGCCGACCGTCAATGCCTATTTTAATCCGTTGCAGAATGAGATTGTCTTTCCGGCCGGCATTTTGCAGCCGCCATTCTTTGACGTGAAGATGGACGACGCGGTCAATTACGGCGCGATCGGCGTCGTCATCGGCCACGAAATCACCCACGGCTACGACGATGAAGGACGCAAATATGACGCCGAAGGCAATCTCAACGAATGGTGGAGCAAAAAAGACGCGGATGAATTTGACGCCCGCGCCCAAAAAGTTGTCAACGAATACGATGCCTTTGAAAGCCTTCCCGGCGTCCATGTCAACGGCAAGCTCACCCTGGGCGAAAACCTGGCCGACCTCGGCGGCGTCAGCATCGCCTACGACGCCTTGGAGCGGTCCCTGGCCAAAGATCCATCAAAACGAAAAACTATTGACGGATTCACGCCCGAGCAGCGCTTCTTTATCTCTTTTGCCCAGGTTTGGCGCACCAACATCCGCGACGCCGAAGCGCGCCGTCTGGTGACGGTCGATCCGCATTCGCCCGGCCGCTTTCGCGCCGTCGGCCCGCTGGTCAATTTCCCGGAATTCTTCGAGGCCTTTAACATCAAGCCCGGCGACCCCATGTGGCGCGACCCGGATTTGCGCGCCCATGTTTGGTAAAACACTGCTACTGGCTCAACCGATAGAAACGCACGGAATCTGCGGGGCTGATTGTCAGTGTGTTCCACCATTGCACCAAAGCTGGCGAAGCGCCCACATTTGACCAGGCCGGAGCGGGGAACAAATTAGTCGCGGTTTGCAGTTTGTAGGACATGAGCGAGGTTCGCCACTGGATAACTGGCTGGCCGGCGACTTGGGTAATTCTCAGGGCCGCCGAGGGCCGGGTGGCCCTCAGTTGAACCAGCTCGATGCCGGTCCCGTTTACTGGATCGAGGTTGCGGCTGTACCGTTTTGTGGCCGGGCTATCCCAATGTTCGTGGACGCCGAGGCTCGAAAGGCGAGTGCCGGTCTTGCCTGGGTCATAAAAAGTGCCTGAAGGCGGGTTGTCGGCCTGCGCGGCCTCGTAGAGGTAATCCTCGGCCCCGCCTTGCAGCGCGTTGCCAGGGCTATCGCTGCTGTTGTTGACAACGTTTGGCCATTCGGCGAGGAGGAAATCATAGCACACGGAATCAATCGCGACCGGGTCTTGGGACACGAATAAGCTTGCCGGCCAATTTCCGTTGAACGGCGCGGTGGTCCACGGTTTAGGGTGCGAGTCCCAGAAATAACCGCCATAAAGGCCATCCACTAGAAAGAGCAGCGTCTTGCCACCCAGAACCGGGCTGCCGAGCAGATCTACGAGCGCTCGGTAATGTCCCCTGCCTGGCGTTCCAGGCAAGCTCGGGTCGGGAGTGCTCGTATGCATGTTGTCGTAATTGAGGATGCCGCCGACGTTTTGGGCGATCGCATCCCGGTAGTACCCGTCGGGACAGCGCAGCAGGGCGCCGTGAAAATTCTTGGCAGAGAGAGTCACTCCCACGCTGTGCCCTTTCAGCACGGCAAAATCAATCAGGTAGTCCGCCTGGGCCAAAGGCACGGGTACAAAGTCTTGCACCACCGGTTCCCCGGCGACCGCGTTGGTCACGCTCCAATTGAAGGGGACGGATGAAAACTCGGTTCGCATGCGTCCGGACCCGCCAAAATTGTCGAAATAGTGAACGCCGGGGAATTCCGGGTGCAGTTTGTTCCATTGGTAGGCGGGGAAGTTGCCGGTCGGATCGCCCAGAAAAATGTTGGTCTGAGCGATGCCCGCGGTATAGACAAGTTGCCGGAGCAAGGTCAGCAGCATCTGCGGCGAATTATCGATCGTGTTGAGCCAACTGCCGTCCCAATAGGCGTTCTGTTTCTCGTATGCGTCATGAATGTCCACAGTAGTGGTCCCTGACCGTGCGTTGCATGTTGTCAAATTAATCTTAATGGCCACCTTTTCCCCTGTCTGATAGCCGCGCGCGCCTTTCCCGTGGCGCTGGTTAAAGTCCTTGAAAATGGCATCCCAAGCCGCCGCATCCGAGCCGCCGCCCCCCACGGATTGCAAGGCCGTGGACATCATCTGTTCTACGACCGAAATGTCGGTGTGATTGGTTTCGAACCAATGTTCGGGCGAGGTATAGCCGGCCCAGTTCACCGCCTCCGGCGCATAGACCCAGGCCACACGGCCCGGAAAAATCCCCCTGGCTGTGCCGACTGGAGCGTTAGGCGTCGCCCCTGCCCAACTCCGCCCGGCGGGCAGGCTGGCCACGACCAGCGCCGTCCCGGCGATGGCGCCAACTCCCCATAGAAATGCCTTCCAGTGCCGCGCTCGACGATCCCGCGACTTGCGCCAGGCAAAAGCCGAGCCCAGCAGCGCCAGCACCCAAACCACAAAGCCACTCGCCATCGGAAAAGCGATTCTCTGGCAGGGGTAGGCCGCGCGACTCGGCTTGGGGATGACCCGCACCAGAAACCACAGCAAGGCAGTCAAACCCATCCCGGAGAAAAGCCAACCCCGCAACCCTCGGCCGCGTCCAGGCGGTTCCAACAGCCGCCCCGTGACGGGGCAAACGCGCGGCGAAGAGGGTGAATTTCGGCTGCTCTTATCTTCGGCGGTGCTTGGTCTTTTCATAGGTTCAGTTGTTCCGCTGTGGCAAACTCCTCGGCGCAAGGTCTCTCACAGCACTCCCGATTTCCGCAGAGCATTAGAATCCTGTCAATCGACAGTTATTGCGTTTCGATTACCTAATAAAGGTTGATTGCTGGAACCAGTCAGCCTGTGAAAGGTATTTCCCTTGAGCCACTAAGGTCTTCGCCAGGACGCCGAAGACTCCGGGCGGGGACGCCCGCGCTCCCAATCCATCAGTAAGGGCGCCGCTAAACCAGTTGTCAGGCCGCCGCGGGCGTGGCTGACGAAATGGAGCGGGCTGTGGCCAAATCCACTTTGCGCTGGCGCAGGCTTCGGAAAAACTCGTAGCCCTCGCGGCAACGGCGGACGAAGACATCCTTGTCCTCGAGCATGGTTTTGATGATGCGCAAAATCGGCTTGGGCCGGAGATAATAGGCGCGGTAAAAACGGTCCACCGCCTCAAAGATTTCTTCCTTCCCTAAATTCGGATACTCCAGCGCGCTCTGTTGAAAGCCGTCGCCATGCACAATGTCTGTCTTGTCCTTTTTGGCAAACCAGCCATTCTGCCGCGCCATGTCAAACAGCTCGGTCCCCGGGTAGGGCGCGGCCAGTGAAACTTGAATGCTGAAGACATCCAATTCCATGGCAAAGCGGATGGTCTGCTCAATCGTCTCCGTCGTTTCCACCGGCAATCCCAAAATGAAAGTGCCGTGGATCACCACCCCCGCCTGATGACATGCCTTGGTGAAACGGCGGGCTTCATCCAATTGAATGCCCTTCTTGATCCGGTCCAGGATTTCCTGATTGCCGCTCTCATAGCCCACCAGGAAAAGGCGCAACCCAGCCTCCTTGAACGATTTGATCGTGTCGTAATCGAGATTGGCGCGGCTATTGCAAGACCAAGTCAGACCGAGCGGCGCCAGCTTCTTGGCAATTTCGCGGGCACGCGGCAAATTGGCCGTGAAAGTGTCATCATCAAAAAAGAATTCCCGCACCTGCGGAAATAATTTGCGAGCGTAAGCCATTTCGGCCGCCACGTTCTCCGGGGAACGCACCCGGTATTTGTGGCCGCCAATCGTCTGGGGCCAGAGACAAAAAGTGCATTGCGCCGGGCAGCCCCGCCCCGTATAGAGGCTCAGGTACGGGTGGAGCAAGTATCCAATAAAATAACGCTCGATCTGCAAATCCCGTTTGTAGGTGTCCACCACCCACGGCAGCACGTCCATGTTGGAAATCATCTCCCGTTCGCGATTGTGGATGATCTTCCCGTCGGGCGAGCGGTAGGAGAGACCGTCGATTTTGGCCAGCGGCCGGCCTTCCGCGACTTCTTTGCAGGTGAAATCAAACTCTTTGCGACCGACCCAATCAATGGAAGTTGAGGCTTTCAGAGTTTCCGCCGGGAGAACCGCGGCGTGCGCGCCGACAAAACCGATGGTTGTGCCAGGCTTTTGCTGCTTGATCGCCTCAGCCACTTTGCAATCGTTTTTGAGCGAAGGAGTGGAGGTATTGATGATGACGTGGTCAAAATCCCGCGCGGTTTCCAGGCATTGTTTGACGTCAATATTGTGGGGCGGGCAGTCGAGCAGCTTGCTGTTGGGAACCAAGGCGGCGGGTTGGGCCAGCCACGTCGGATACCAATAGGAAGTGACTTCGCGGCGGGCCTGATAGCGCGAACCGGCTCCGCCGTCAAAACCATCAAAACTCGGAGGCGACAGGAATAAGGTCTTCAAGTTGTTTTTTTAATTTTTGCCAGCAATTGGTCCCGCTCCGAAGTGCTGCCCGAACCGCAGGCGCCGGGCTGGGAATTGATTGCCGCTGTGGCTTCAGCCAAATGTCCTTTGCCAATGGAGAAGCCGTTAAAGGCCACCACCGCCCTGCCCGCGTAATACGGCTTTGGCTTCGCGCCGAAGTTATACGTCATGTTCCTCCAAATATCACGCGGACTGCTGCTCAGAGCGCCGCTGGGATCGTAGCCGCAATGGACCATGCAATTCTCGCAACGCGGGTCGCGCGCCACGCCATGCACCACGCCGTATTTGTTCCAGTCCACCTTGTCCAGCATCTCCTGGTAATGGGCGTAATGGCCGTCGGTCATGAGGTAACATGGGGCTTTCCAGCCGCGCACGTTGCGGGTCGGAATGGCCCAGGCCGTGCAAGTCAAGTCGCGTTTGCCGGCGAGGAATTCCTGATAAACCGTCGTGCCAAAAATCGTGAAGCGCTGGCCCCATTCCTCGATCTTGGCGAATTTTTCCACCGTCATGCGGCGTGTCAGGAAGAAATCTTCCGGCTGTTTGCCCAGCCGTTTGACCATGTCTTTCTTGGCCGCGTCATACTCATAGCCTGGTGAAATGGTATGGCCGTCCACCTCCAGCGAAGAGAAGAACTCGAACATTTGCTCGATTTCCTTGACATCGGTTTCCTTATAGACCGTGGTGTTGGTGGCCACCTGGTAGCCCAGAATCCGGGCCATGCGCACAGCGGCCACGCATTCCTTGAAGACGCCTTCCCGCTCGACGATTAAATCATGAGTGTATTCCAACCCGTCGATGTGGACGTTCCAGTACATCCATTTGGATGGCCGGATCACGGGGCGCCCATCGGATTTCCCTTTGCGAATGGTCTCGGCATCCTTTTCCGAAATAAGGCTCTCCTTGAGCAACTGCGCCAGGACCGGCTCCGTTCCGGGCTGATAGACGGCGGCCAGATAATCCCTCATTTTTTTGCGCATGAACATGCCGTTGGTGCAGACATAAACAATGCGCCCCTGCTTGAGCAGTCCCACGGTCAATTCCTCGATCTTTGGGTAAATGAGCGGTTCACCGCCGCAAATGGAAACCATGGGAGCTTCGCACTCAGCGGCGGCATCCAAACAATCCTCCAGCGGCATCATGTCCTTCAGGCTGGTGGAATATTCACGGATGCGCCCGCAACCGGTGCAAGTGAGATTGCAAGTGTGCAAAGGTTCAAGCTGCAACACCAAAGCGAACTTTGGCGTCCGCAACACCTTATGCTTAATGATATGGGCGGCGATTTTCGCCGTCAACGCGAGTGGAAATCGCATAGTTTTTTAATTCAATGAAGCCAGAGTCTGGTTGAATGTATTCGACACCGCTATCGGTGCCGGTTGCGTGACAGGCAGGGGAGAATTCGGCTTATCTTGGGCAAACCCGGGCAGGAAAAACATCAAAGGAGAAACGCTCTGTACGGTGGAAATGCCGGCGCATCCTGCACCGACAAACACCAAGGCAGCCCCGAGAACCAAGCATCTTAAGCTAGAAAGAAGCTTCACGAAAACAATTTTAAGGTGGGATTATGGTCTTGGCAACCCCAATTGTGGTTTTAGTTTTGTAAGGTTTGTAAGGGAAGTCCTTACAAAAACGAACGATTGGCGCTTTTGACACGCCAACCGCCGATCGAAACCATTTAGGCCGCGGTCAATTTACCACTGCTTGGCCGCACCGTATCCGCGAACAAAACCGATGCATTGGGCAACTTCAGGAACAGAAGTCTCCCAATGGTATTCGTACTCGATGGAAATATTGCCCGTAAACCCTTGCGCTTTCAGTTCCTCCAAAATCCCGGGAATATCAGAAACGCCCTCCCCGTAGGGGACATCATGAGCGCCCGGCCCCATCTCGTTGAGGTCTTTCAGGTGGCTGCTAATAATGCGCCCTTTTAGGATGCGCAGGCAGTCCACCGGCTTCAAATTGGACCTGACCCAATGCCCCGTATCGGCGCATGAGCCAATCCTGGAGTCGCGATCCTTGACGACCGAGAGAATATAATTGGGGTCCCACATGCGATAATTTGGGTCGTTTTCGCGCTTGGGATGATCGTGGAAACCGACCATGATGTCATATTCTTTGACGAGCTTTTCGATGGTATCAATCGCATCCACGGATTCGGTTGTCACGGCCCGCAAGCCCATCGCTTTGGCAAATTCAAAGATCTTCCGGGCTTCGGTTTCGTCTTTGGGAATGCCCACCACGCCATAATTGACGGGCGTAATCTTATAGCGGGCAAGCTCCTGTTTGACCTTTTGCATGGTCTCAGGAGAAGCGTCATGGTCCCACTTGACGTTGGGCTCCTCGGGACTCAATTTCTGGCCGGGAAAGAATTCAATGACTCTGCCGCCGGATTCAGCGGTTTTTTGGATCGCCTCGAAGAGACTGTAATGGTTGAAAGTGTAGGCTTGGCAACCGATAAAAAAGCCGCCGGTTTTGGCCTCGTCGGGGATTTTAGTTTCGGCCTGCGCCGTAAACGAAATCGCCGGCAAAGCCGCCAATCCGCAAAATAGAATCAGTGTTTTGAGACTCATAGTATTAATGATGTTTGTTTGACCTTTCTGACTATGGGTTCGAGCTTATCGCCCGGCGCGAGGAGCACAAGGTCAATCTTCCGGTGCGGCACGGAAAGGGCGCGCGACGGTAATCTTCTAAATGGAAAAGATGGCTTGTTTTTTTGGGGCCTGTGTATCGAGGATACTAGGCACAATATGAACACACCTGACAAACACGAAATCCTTCAACAAATTTCCGCCAT